>NZ_JBSFKD010000062.1:0-29913 GCF_053598395.1 Streptomyces sp. NPDC001135
GCAGCGGCATCGGATCGGACGCCGTGACCAGCTCCCGCAACGGATGGCGGGCCAGCACCGCGTCCACCTCCGGGGCCAGCGCCGCCGCGAGGCGCCAGGCGGCCGGGCGGTCCTCGTCACGCAGGGCCGCCACGACGTCCAGCACGGGTTGCCTTTGCCGCTCCGGGACTCCGGCGGCCGCCCGCTCGTACAGCCGGGCGCCCTCCTCCAGGACCAGTTCGGTGTCGATGCCGGCCGGGATCTTGATCCGGGCGGTGTGCCGCCAGGTCGAGAGGGGGTCGGACCAGGCCTCCACCTGGTAGGTCCAGCGGCCCGGTTCCCCCGCGGTGACGGTGGCGCCCCAGCGGTCGGTGCCCGGGGCGAGTTCGCGCAGCGGCGTCCACGGTCCCGGCCGGCCGGCCGGGTCGCGCAGCACCACGTTCGCCGCGACGGCGTCATGTCCTTCGCGGAAGACGGTGGCGGACACCTCGAACGACTCGCCGGTCACCGCTTTGGCCGGCCTGCGCCCCTGCAGGACCACGGGGCGTACGTCCAGGACGGGGATACGGCCGAGGGTGGTCTCCCCGGAGGCGGGTGGAGAGCCGGCGCGGCCGGGCGGGGCGTCGGCAGGGCCGGGCGGTCCGGGTACGCCGGCGGCGGGCTTCACGGCTTTCGCGGCTTTCGCCGTCTTCTTGGCCGCTGTCCTCTTCGCGGCCTTCTTCGCCGGTGCCGCCGCGGCCTTCTTCGCCGCTGCCGTGGCCTTCTTCGCCGGCGTCGCTGCCGCGGCCTTCTTCGCCGCTGCCGAGGCTTTCTTCGCCGGTGCCGCTGCCGTGGCCTTGTCGCTGTTCGGAGGTGGTGACGAATGGTGCATGGCGGGCATGACCGCTCCTGTCCGCGTCAACGTGGGTGTGGCGGATGGATGTGGGGAGGTGGGTCCTGCGGAGGTGCTGGGTGACGCCTGTGGGGTGTGTACCGGAGGAGCCTTCCCACCCGGTTCGGGTGGGCAATCCGGATACTTTGTTAACTACTCACGCGTAAGTCCACCCACAAGACCGGCCTCCTTCTTCCGGGTGCCCGCGAACCGGTCCTTCACGTCACCCAACAGGCCTATGATCGGCGCGAGATGTTCCGGTCGACGTGGGGGAACCAGGGTATGGAGCCGTACGGTGGGGAGTCGGTGGAGTCCGTCGGGGAGCTCGAGTTCCTCGTGGTGGACGACGGCCCCGACGACGTGCGTGACAAGTCCCTGCGCTCGTGGCGCGACGAGGACGAGGACACGGCACGGGTCCGCCGCCGTACCTTCAAAGCCGTTGATCTGAACGCCCAGTTGACCCGCACGCTCCATGGCCTTCGAGACGCGTTCGACGGTCTGCAGGAAGCCGGTCCCGACGGCTGGGGCATCTCCCAGGTGCAGGTGTCCTGCCAACTCACGGCCTCGGGGCAGATCGTCGTCGTCGGTGTCGGCGGCCAGGCGCAGCGCACCGGAGGCATCCAGCTGACCCTCACCCCGCGGCCGGCCGGCGGTGACCGCTAGCGGAGGCGGACCGGACGGGAGACACAGGCGGTTCCGCGCCCTTCTGGTGGGCGTGGATCAGTACCGCGACGACACCATCCGGTCGCTGCGATTCATCACCACGGAACTGCGGGCGGCGGCTGAGGCGCTGGAGGCGGCCGGGTACCAGGAGGCGAAAGTCCTGGAAGCCGGTGCGCTGCACGCCCAGGCGATCGAGGAGGAGATCGAGGATTTCGTCCGGGACGCGGCGCCGGGCGACCACCTGCTGCTCCTCCTCTCCGGGCACGGCTTCCACTCCGACGGCCTGGACTACCTGGTGACCGGGCCCGCACAGCGCAGATCACTGCGGTTCGAGAGCCACTGCCTGCGGATCGAGTTCGGATCGTTCCTGAGAAAGTCACGTGCCGCCCAGCTCGTCGTGGCCGTCGACGCCTGCCGGGACCCCATCGATCGATTCACGAAGTCCATGAGCGACGTGCTGGACTGGAGCAAAGGCGCCACCGGCTACGAGGACCACGACACGTCCGGGCCCCGGTACGCGCACGTCTACGCCTGCGCCCGGTACGAAACCGCGGGTTTCGGTTACGCGGACGAACCGGTCGCCGAGCGTCGGGCTCCCGTTCCGGACGAGACCACCGGATTCTCCTACTTCACCAAGGCGCTCACGGAGCTGGCTCGCGACCCATCGGCACCCCGCACCCTGGACGAGCTGGAGCCCCTGCTGGACGAACGGGTCCGCACGATCGCACGGGACGATCGCGGCCGGTCCGGCCAGCGCGTCCAGATCAACTTCACCACCGGACGGGACGGCCTGCTGCTCTTCCCGCACCACGGCGTCCAGGGGGAAGGACAGGCGGAGGAGCACCGCTGGCAGAAGGCGGCCGCCGAGCACGACGCGTGGCAGCGGATCCGGCCCGAGAAGCTGACCGAGGCCGAGAAGGAGGCGGCCGTCGCCCAGGTACGGGACGCGGTCGTCCGGCTCGTCGGACTGTGGGGACGCGACACCGACAGAGCCGACACATGGCTGGCCGAGCACGGGGACGTCTGGCGGCCCGCCGAGTGCGAGAGCCGCATGGGGAGGTGCGTCCAGACGATGCTGCGCGGTGCCGCCGGGCCGTCGCCCGACCTCGGCCTCACCGAGGCCGCGCTGCTCGTCCTGGGTCCGTTCCTCTACACCGCGTTCGGCACCTGGCTCGCCCATCAGGCCCGGGACATCCGGCCGTGGACGCTGGCGGACGGCCCGCTCCCGGGGAACCACCCGGCCACCGCCGCCCGCGGAGACTTCGAGCGGTACTGCGGCGCGCACCAGGCCCTGCGGGACCGTGAGCGGCGGGCCAGGGAGCGCGGCCGGGACGACGAGGCCCGTGCCGTCGCCTGGTGGCTCGCCCGGCAGTGGCTGTTGCGGCTGCCCGGCACCCGCGAGGACGTACGAAGGTCCGGGCTCGCCGGCCTGGAACGCCTGCCTGACACCGAGGAGTTCGCGCCGCCCCTCGTGCGCGAGGCCCTCAGCCCCGGCCGGCTGTGCCGACTGGCCGGCCTCATCGGCCTGGACCTGGAACAGGCACCGCCGCCGGAACCCGACACGGTCGCGGCCCAGCACGCCGCCGAGCACACCGTCGACTGGGAGCGTGTCGGCACGCTGCTCACCGTCGCCCACCACATGGCCGTGGACCCGGTCCTGCTGTCCTCCCTGGTCGCCGAGCACCTCGGCATCAGCGACCCGGTCGTCGGTACCGAATTCCGCGCGGCACTGCGCGGGCTCACCTGGCAGCCGGAGGCCCCACGCCGGGTGCTGTCCGTCAAGTGCCCGCACCAGGCCGTCGAGCTCGCGCTGCGCGAGCACACCGAGGCCCTCGACCGCACCGTACGTGCGGTGCTGGGCCGCCCGGACGGCGACCGTGTGGCTGCCTGGGGTGTCCCGGCCGGCTTCGGCGCGGGCAGCGTCACGCCCGCCACCCGGGACGACGGCAAGCCCCGTTACGAAGCGGCCGATGTGCGTTTCCGGCTCGACGGCGACCGGGTCCGGGATCTGCTCATGGGCGAACAGCTCTACCGGGACCGTACGCTCGCCCTGCGCGAGCTGTACCAGAACGCGCTGGACGCCTGCCGGTACCGCAAGGCCCGTACGGAGCTGTGGAACCTCCACCATCCCGACGAACCGGCCGACTGGCAGGGCAGAATCGTCTTCACCCAGGGGGTGGAGGACGGCCGCCCTTACATCGAATGCCACGACAACGGCATCGGCATGGGCCGTCGTGAACTGCGCCGGCTGTTCTCCTTCGCCGGCAGCCGGTTCGTGGAGGAGCGGGAGTTCCTCGCCGAGTGGGCCGAGTGGGAAAGGGCGGGGATCCCCTTCCACCCGAACAGCAGGTTCGGCGTCGGTGTGCTCAGCTACTTCATGCTCGCCGACGAGATCAGGGTGACCACCAGCAGGCTCGGCGACGACATGCGGACCGGCGAGCGGCTCGTCGTCCGCATCGACGGCCCGGGCGCGCTGTTCCGGATCGAGTCCGACTGGCACATGCTCCAGTCGGGCACCAAGGTCCGGCTGTATCTGCGCAACCCGGAGGAGACGATCTCCTGCGGCGCCGTACTGCGCCGGAACCTCTGGGTGTCGGACTTCTCCGTGCAGGTGCGGGAGGAGGGCAAGGAGCTGCTGCAGTGGGAGCCCGGTCGGCTGTCGGCCCATGTCGGCCCCGACTCCTCCCGCGGAACAGCACACGGGGCATGGGCTTCCACGGACGAGGACGGGCCCGTCGCGGCCCAGGACGCCGGAGACGGTGTGTGGTGGTGCCCCGGGGGCGGGGCGGTCCTGGCCGACGGCCTGTGGGCCGGGGAATCCCGCTTCGGCGCCGTGATCAACCTGACCGGGAAGCAGGCTCCCACTCTGAGTCTCGACCGCACCGTCATGCTGGACGAACACGAGGAGTACGTGGCCGGCCTGCTGATCCGCAAGATCCCCGTACTGTTCGACGAGGGCGCGCCTGTGCTGTCCCTGCGGTGGCTGCGTGCACTGGTGCTCGGCGGATGGACGGACGATGACTGGCCAGGGGACGGCACGTCATCGTTCGGACGGCAGGGGCCGCTGGCCGACCGGATCGCGGAGGAGGCCGTGGCCCGTGGGCATCGGTTCACGTTCCGTACCCACAGGGGGGAGGAGATCACGGCGGATGCCGCGGTCGTAGGCTGCTGCCCCGCCGACCAGACTCTGGCCGACCGTCTCGGGACGACCGGCACCGTCGAGGTGATCACGGCCCGGTACAGCTTCCTCCACGAATGGCGGGCGAGGGCCTGGGCCGCCGCCGATCCGGCCGCCGGAGTACATACTCGATCCCCGATCCTGGCACGCCCCACGGACGAAGTGCTTCTGCAGCCGTACGTTCCTCGCAAGCCATTGCCTCCGGGCCTGTTGTTGAAGGTCGTGGAGGAGAGCGGGCTGGCCTTCGCGGACGTGCTGGAACGCCTGAGCGCCTTCGGTGTGGTGCTGCCCGGTCAGACGGCTCTGCGGGTGCTGGCCGAGGCCGCCGCCGAGCGCACGGCGGTCTCGGCACACAGGCTCATGAGGCTGCTCAGCCGCGACGGGGACGGCCGAGCGCCCTGGCGCGACCTGGGGTCGGAGTTCCCCGACCACCGCCTGAGTGCGCACGGCGTTGGTCGGCGCGCCCTCGCGGACCTGCTGGAATCTCTGGGATTCCGCGTCTCCCGCGGGGAACTGAACGGGTCGCGGTCCAGGCCCTGGCCGCCGGACCCCGGGAGTCTCCCCACGCGGGTACTGCGGGAAGGCCTGGAACCGGACGGTGCCGAGCTGTGCCGGGACCGGCTTGTGCCGAAGGTCCATCTGGCCCTCGCTGCCGCCGCGTTTCCGGGCCAGTCGGACCGGATCACCGAGGCGCTCGTCGCGGCCGGGTACCGGCTCCCCCCGGAGCCCGCACCCACCGGGGCCGACCCCGTGGTTCTCGATCTGCTCAGCTGGTACTCCGTCGGCGGACCGCGGTGGCGGACTGACGGCCCCGTACCGCTGCACCACCTGCTCAGGGTCTTTCGCCGGCATTTCCTGAGCCCGGAAGAACTCCGGGGAAAACTGGTCGCGCTGGACATCGCACAGCCGGAACTGCCGCCCGAGGACGACCTGCAGTTCCTCACGCGGCTGGTCGAGGACATCCACAACGAACACCTGCGCCACTCCATGGGGCAGACGCCGTTCAGCCCCTCCGCCGTCGTGAGTCTGGCCAGGAAACACCAGGTGCCGGAGCAGGAGATGGCACGTCGGCTGGGGGAACTCGGTTACGAGGTGTACGCCCTGGACGAGCATCCTGCGCGGCCCGTCGACCACACCGATCTGATGCTGCTCAGTCGCGATTACAACGGCATCGAGCCATGGTTGGACAGGGAGCGGCCGGTCCCCTGGCATCACGTCGTGCGGGCCGCGCACGACCTGCGGATGCCGCCCGACGACATCGTCGCGCGCCTGAGCCGTTACGGCTACAAGGCGATGCCCGAACCAGCGCCGGAGAACTGGCGGCGCGGCGAGGAAGTGGCCCTGCTCTGCAAGGACATGGCCAAGGGCATCGCCCTTCCCAGCTGGCTCCCCGCCGGCAGGCCTGTGCCCCTCACCCACATCCTCCGCACGGCCCACGCCCTCTCCCGCACCCCTGCCGCGGTGGCCCGTCGCCTGCAGCAGCACGGCCACATCCTCCCCGGGGACGTGCAGTTCACAGAACCCGCCACGCCCTGAGGACGTCCCCACCGACCCCCGGGTAACCACTACCGTCGAGGGTGACGACGAGACGTACAGCGCGGTGCGTCTCACCCCGTGACGCGCCCGAGGTGGCATGTGAAGGCGATCCGTCGGTTCACCGTCCGTCCCGTTCTCCCCGAACCCCTCCGGCCGCTGAGTGACCTGGCGCGCAATCTGCGCTGGTCCTGGCATGCGGAAACGCGCGATCTGTTCCAGTCCGCCGACCCCGAGGCCTGGGCCGCGGCCGGGGGCGACCCGGTGCGGACACTGGGCCGGGTACGGCCGGCCAGGCTGGCCGAACTGGCCGGTGACCGGCGGTTCCTGCGCCGGCTCCGCGCGGTCGCGGACGACCTCGACGACTACCTGACCGGCGACCGCTGGTACCAGACACAGGCCGACGGCCTGCCCGCCGCGGTGGCCTACTTCTCCCCCGAGTTCGGCATCACGGCCGCGCTGCCCCAGTACTCCGGCGGCCTCGGCATCCTGGCAGGGGACCACCTGAAGGCGGCCAGCGATCTCGGCGTACCCCTGATCGGGGTCGGGTTGCTGTACCGGCACGGGTACTTCCGCCAGACCCTGTCCCGGGACGGCTGGCAGCAGGAGCACTACCCGGTGCTCGACCCCAACGAGCTGCCCCTCACCCAGCTGAAGGAGGCGGACGGCACCCTGGCGCAGGTCTCGCTCGCACTGCCCGGCGGCAAGGCGCTGCACGCCCGGATCTGGCTGGCCCAGGTGGGCAGGGTGCCGCTGCTGCTGCTCGACTCGGACGTGGAGGACAACGACCTCGGCGAACGCGGGGTGACCGACCGGCTCTACGGCGGCGGCAGCGAGCACCGGCTGCTGCAGGAGATGCTGCTCGGCATAGGAGGTGTCCGGGCGGTACGGACGTACTGCCGCCTCACCGGCCACCCGGCGCCGGAGGTGTTCCACACCAACGAGGGGCACGCGGGCTTCCTCGGCCTGGAGCGGATCGCCGAACTGTGCGCAGGCGGCCTGGACTTCGACTCCTCCCTGGAGGCGGTGCGCGGCGGCACGGTCTTCACCACCCACACCCCCGTCCCGGCCGGCATCGACCGCTTCGACCGCGAGCTGGTCGCCCGGCACTTCGGGCCGGACGCCGAGCTCCCCGGCATCGAGGTGGACCGCGTGCTGCTCCTCGGCATGGAGACGTACCCCGGCGGCGAGCCCAACCTCTTCAACATGGCCGTGATGGGCCTCAGGCTGGCCCAGCGGGCCAACGGGGTGTCCCTGCTGCACGGACAGGTCAGCAGGGAGATGTTCGCGGGCCTGTGGCCGGGATTCGACCCTGACGAGGTGCCCATCACCTCCGTGACCAACGGGGTGCACGCGCCGACCTGGGTCGCCCCGGAGGTACTGCGCCTCGGCGCCCGGCAGGTCGGTTCGGAGCGGGCCGAGGACGCGCTGACGGTCGGCGGCACCGACCGCTGGGACTCCCTCGCCGACATCCCGGACCAGGAGATCTGGGAGCTGCGCCGCACCCTGCGTGAACAGCTGGTGCTGGAGGTACGTGAGCGCCTGCGGACGTCATGGCGTCAACGCGGCGCGGCGAACGCGGAGTTGGGCTGGATCGACGGCGTACTGGACCCGGACGTCCTGACGATCGGATTCGCGCGGCGTGTGCCCTCGTACAAGCGGCTGACCCTCATGCTCCGCGACCGCGACCGCCTGATGGACCTGCTCCTGCACGCGGACCGGCCGGTGCAGATCGTCGTCGCGGGCAAGGCGCACCCCGCGGACGACAGCGGCAAACGCCTGGTGCAGGAACTGGTCCGCTTCGCCGACGACCCACGGGTCCGCCACCGCATCGTCTTCCTCCCCGACTACGGCATGGCGATGGCGCAGAAGCTCTACCCCGGCTGCGACATCTGGCTGAACAACCCCCTGCGCCCCCTGGAGGCCTGCGGCACGTCGGGCATGAAGGCGGCCCTGAACGGCTGCCTGAACCTCTCCGTCCTGGACGGCTGGTGGGACGAATGGTTCCAGCCGGACTTCGGCTGGGCCGTCCCGACGGCGGACGGCGCGGGCACGGACCCGGACCGGCGGGACGACATCGAGGCGGCGGCCCTGTACGACCTCCTGGAGCAGCGGGTGACCCCGCGTTTCTACGAGCGGGGCCGGGGAGGGCTCCCCGACCGCTGGATCCAGATGGTCCGCCAGACCCTCAGCCTGCTCGGCCCCAAGGTGCTGGCCGGCCGCATGGTCCGCGAGTACGTCGACCGCCTCTACGTCCCCGCCGCGCAGGCGCACCGCGCGCTGACCCCGGAGACGGCGAGCGAGCTGGCCGCCTGGAAGACCCGGGTCCGGGCGGCCTGGCCCGGGGTGAGCGTGGACCACGTGGAGACGACCGCGACGAGCGCCACCGCCCAGTTGGGCACGACGGTGGGCCTGCGGGTCCAGGTGGGCCTGGGTGACCTGACGCCCGACGACGTCGAGGTGCAGGCGGTGTCGGGCCGGGTGGACGCGGAGGACCGCATCACGGATGCGACGGTGGTCCCCCTGAAGCCGACCGGGGCCCCCGACCTGGAGGGCCGCCTGCTGTACGAGGGCCCCCTGGCCCTGGACCGCACCGGCCCCTACGGCTACACGGTCCGCATCCTCCCGAGCCACCGCCTGCTGGCCTCCGCGGCGGAGCTGGGGCTGGTGGTGGTGCCTTCGGAGGATGTGGTGGAGGGGGCGGGGGTGTTGCTGCGGTAAGTGCCTGGCGGGGGCCCGCTACGGCGCTTTCTTCAGGGCCTCGATGAAGAGGGAGAAGGATCCGGCCGGGACGGTGAGGGTGCCGACGGCCGGGTCCTTGGAGTCGCGGATGGCTGTGTGGGTGGGGGTGGTGGCTATCTCCACGCACTCGTTGCCATCGCCCGGGCCTGAGTAGGACGACTTCCGCCACCTGTCCATGGGGATCTTCATAGGTCCTTCGCCAGCCTGTGGATGAGTTCACGCGATTGCTCGGGGTCGAGTGACGCGGCCTCCACCTTACGGAAACTCGTTCGGTAGGTGTTGAGCTGAGCCTCGGAGTCGATGAAGGCCGAGCCGTGCAGTGCGTCGCGGACCACAGTGTCCAGCTTGGGCAGCGGGCCACCCACGTACGTCATCGTGCTTGCTGCCCTGGCGAAGCCGTCCAGATCGAAGGGGATGACGCGCACCGTGATGTGGTCCGCCTCGGAGAGTTCGAGCAAGCGGGCGAGCTGAGCCCTCGACGTGGCGCGGTCACTGACTCTGATCCGAAGTGCCGCCTCGTGGATCACGGCTTCGTACGGGACTGTGAACTTCTGGCGCGCCTTCCGGTGCTGGATGCGCAACTCAAGCTCGCTACCGGTCAGTTCCGGCAGCCTGGACGAGAAGACGGCGCGGGAGTAGCCCTCGGTCTGCAGGAGGCCCGGTACGTACAGGATTGCCACGTGGCGCAGAAACCGGGCGTGGTGCTCCAATTCGGAGAGGTCGAGGAAAGACGTGGGCAGCAGGCCCCGGTACTCCTCCCACCACCCCCGCGTTCTGTCCGTGGCCATCTCGACGAGCGCGTCAACGAACTCCGTGTCTGTGCAGGCATAGTGGGATGCCAGTCGGCGCAGTCGCTCCTCGCTCACACCTTTGAGTCCCGATTCGATGTGGCTGATCTGGACCCTGTTGGCCCCGAGCAGCGCCGCTGACTGGATGGCTGTGAGCCCGGCTGCCTCACGGAGCCTGCGCAGTTCGAGACCCAGGCGCACCTGCCGTGCTGTTGGTTCCGGCCTCTGAACCACGGCCTGCTCCTTCTCTTTCGGGGACGGATCGCGTGATCGGCTTGCTGCGGGTTACAGGTTACCTCTACGGTTAGTGACGCGACGTACACGCAGCGGAAGCGCACCGTGCCGTCCTGCCATGACGGCTGCGGCAATGCCACCGTGCGCCACACCCCCATTGACTGACTGGAGTTGATGACGCATGCCCGAAAATGAGCCCTTCGAGTCCTGGGACTACACGCTGTACATCCCCAACGACGTCAGAGCGGTCACGGTGTGCCGCCGCACCCTGCGCCTGATCCTCACTCTGCACGGCTTGATCGGGATCGTGGACACGGCGGAGCTGCTGGCGACGGAGCTGGTCTCGAACGCCGTGCGGCACACCAAGGGGCCGGCGGCGCTGAGGGTCCGCCGTACGCCGGAGGGGATGGTGTGGATCGGGGCGTGGGACACCGACCCGGCGCCGCCGGATCCGCCGCGCCCGCTGGAGCAGATGACCGGCCTGGAGCTGGAGGACGGGCGGGGGCTGGGGCTGGTGAAGGCCTGCTCGGAGTACTGGGGCTGGCGGCCGACGGCCCGGTTCGGGGACCGGGGGAAGTATGTGTGGTGTGAGCTGGGGGCCGCGTGATGGTGGGCCAGTCGCATGAGGCGTTGCACCGGATCTTCCAGAAGGATCCGGCTCTGCTGACGCGGGCGTTACAGCGGGTGCTGCACGTGCCGTTTCCCGAGCCCAGGGAGATCGCGGCGCTGAACGTGGACCTGACGGAGATCGAACCGGTCGAGCGCCGGGTGGACACGCTGCTGCGGGCGGAGACGGACGAGGGTACGTATCTGCTGGTGGTGGAGTCGCAGGGGAAGGTGGACGAGCGCAAGCGGGGCAGCTGGCCGTACTACCTGAGCTACCTGTACGAGAAGTACCGCTGTGAGCCCGTGCTCATCGTCATCACCCAGAGCAGTACGACCGCGCGGTGGGCGTCCCGCCCCATCCGCTTCGGCTTCAGGGACTGGCACTCACTGACGGTGCGTCCGCTGGTGCTGGGCCCGGACAACGTGCCGGTGATCGCGGACGAGCGGCAGGCCAAACAGGACGTCCCCCTTGCGGTGCTCTCGGCCATGACACACGGGCGTGGGCCCCAGGCTCCGGCCATACTGGAATCCCTGGCCGCCGCCCTGCGGACCATCGACCCGGACAGTGCCGCAGTCTTCGTGCAGTTTGTCGACTCCTGCCTGGCCGATCCCCAGGCGAAGCAGATGTGGAGGGACCTGATGACGGCGATCCAGTACTTCTGGCGACACCCGCTGGCGGAACAGGTACGGGAGGAGGGCCGGGAACAGGGCCGGGCTGAAGCCAAGGCTGAGATGATCCTCCGTGTCCTGGAATGGCGCGGCATCCCGGTGCCCGATGCTGTCCGGGAGCGCGTGATGGCCTGCACGGACCTGGCCCAGCTGGAGGTGTGGGCTCAGCGGGCGGTGCATGCGGCGGAGGTGACGGAGTTGTTCGCCACGGAGTGAGCAAGTGACCATTGGGCCGCTCGCTTCTGGGTCAGTGTCGGGCTTCCGCGAGGTGCGTCAAGGGCGCTCCCGTTCCGCTGCGCTCCACTCCCGCGTCGCCTTCGGCGATGGCCCTTCAGGTCACCATTGACGCACTTCACTCTTGGGCAGGTTAGAAGCGACTAAGCGGCCCGAAGGGACGACGGACCTGGCTGTGTTGGTGGACACCGCCGGCATGGCCCGTGCCGTCAACCGGCGGGTGTCGTCTCGGCGGGTGGTGGATCCGTTCCAAAGAGTCCGGGAAATGCGCGGTCCCGCTGGTGGCCGGCACCCTGGCGGCCCGCGGAACGGAGAGTGCAGTGCCTTTCTCTAGAGTTCGATAGGGCGATAGGCGAGAGCCTGGTCTACTACGTCTTCGGCCGACAAAGGAGGGTCGGAGTAGTAGATGAGGTCTGACACTCGCGGGTGCAACACGCTTTCCTCCAACTCTTCCAGGAGGCGATCTTCCTCTTCCTCTGGGAGGGTGGCGTCGATGAGTTGTTGAACGATGTGAATCAGTTCTTGGCGTGACTTTCCTGCGGCCATGACTCTCTCTTCCGGTCCAGCCTCAACCCTTACTTGCCGAAATGGTAACTCCCGTCAAGTATCTCCTTATGATAGCGCGGGGTCACTACGACAATGTTGTCGAGATCGTAGACACCGCCACCGCGCTGGATTGGTTGGACATGATGCAATACGTACCTGTATTGACCGGGTACCCGCTGGGCTTTGACCACGAATGGCGCTTTGCCATTCTTCATGGCACTTTGTCCAGATTCCTTGAACTGCTCAGACAGTTCTGGATGCTTGGAAACTTCTTCCCAGAAGGCCTTACGGAACTCGTTGAAGTTGTTGAACTCTCTCCCGTGTAGTCCCCTGGCCACCTGTCCAGGGACTTTCCCTGCGTTTCCTTCAGACCCTCTCAGCCACTTCCCGTCGACATCTGGCAATGAGTGTCCTCCTGTGGTCGACCCTGGTGAATTTCTGAGTTCAGTCGCGCTTTTGGGTGCTCCAAAACACCCGAACAAGCCCAGTGGATCTGACCAGGAGTGCGGATTTTCGACGTAGTTGGCAGGGTTAGACGCTGGAGCGAGGCCGAGTGGGTCGGGAGTGAAATAGCGGGCAGTTTCCGGGTCGTAGTGGCGGAAGTAGTTGTAGTGGAGGCCGGTTTCGGGGTCGTAGTACTGGCCCGGGAAACGTAGGGGTGTGTACGCGGTGCTGTCCGTTGTCCACGCCGTTGTTCCCCATAGGGTGCTTCGGGTGCGCCACGCTATCTCGCCCTGCTCGTCTACGAGTTCGTTCGGCGTGCCGACGAGATCGGTGACGATGGCGAAGAAGCGTGAGTCGATTTCCTGTTGTGGGACGTCGGCCGCGGTGATGCGTTCTGCTTGCGACAGCGGGCGTAGGCCCTGGTGGTCCCAGGTGAGGGTGACGGGGTTGGGGAGGTCGAGGGACGTCGTGGTTTGTTCGCAGAGGGTGGTGCCGTCCCACGTGAAGTCGACGCGCTCCACGACCGTTTCGCCGTCCTCGGCCAGGCGGAGTTTCGCCGCGCGGCGGCCCAGGGGGTCGTAGGTGTAGCGCCAGCGGGTGCCGTCGGGCGTGATCACCGAGGTCAGGCGGTCCTCGGTGTCCCATTCGTAGCGCCAGGTGTCCGGCTTTCGCGACAGGCGGGTCTTCTGACGAAGGGTGATGCGGCCGAGGGCGTCGTGTTCGTAGCGGACGTTGCCGGCACGGGTGATGCGGGTGCCCGTGTACTCGCGGGTTCCGGTCGCCTCCGCGCCCGGGTGGTCCGTCGGCCAGCTTGCGTGGGCCTGGTTCCCTGCCTCGTCGTAGGCGTACCGCTCCGTCCAGCCTGCGGCGTGTACTGCCGTCACCCGGCCCGTCGCGTCGAGGTCGAAGCGGCGGGCGCCCGAGAGCTGGTCATCGATGCCGATGACGTTGCCGTCGGCTCGGTAGGTGTACGTCCTGTGCTGGACCGTGCGGCCCTCCGCGCCGGTCACCGACTGGGTGGTCAGGCGGCCCAGTGCGTCGAAGGTGTGCTCCAGGGTTATCGTTCCGCCTATGTGGCGGGTCAGTTCGCGGCCTGCTTCGTCGTACGTGAAGTCGATCGCTCGGCCTGAGGCCACCATGCCTGTGCGGCGGCCTGCGGCGTCGTACGACCACGTGGTCATGGCGCCCGTGGGGGTGGTGCGGCTGGTGCGGCGGCCCAGCGTGTCGTAGGCGTACGTCAGCGTGCGGCCGTCGACCGTTTCCGAGTGCAGGCGGCCGTGGCGGTCTCGCAGCAACGTAAGCGTTGTACCGTCCGGGCCCGTCGCCTGGGCCAGTTGGTCGGTGAAGTCGTACGCGTAGGTCGTGACCTGGCCTGCCGCGTCTTTGCGAAGTACCTGGCCGAGTTCGTTGCGTTCGAAGGATGTGACGTGGCCGAGTGCGTTTCGCCGTGCGGCGAGGCGGCCGGCGGGGTCGTGGGCGTATGTCAGTGTGCGGTCGTCGAAGTCCTTCTCCGTCACCAGGCGGCCTGCCGGATCGTACTCGTACGTCCACGTCAGGCCCTGCGGGTTCGTGACCTTTGTCAGGCGCAGCTCGGTGTCGTGGTCGAATTCGTAGCGGACGCCGTCCGGGCCTGTGCGTGCCGCCAGCAGGTCGAAGTGGGTGTATTCGAAGCGGGAGACACCGCCGAGCGGGTCGGTGTGGCTCGTGCAGTTGCCCTCGCCGTCGTACGTCCACGTCTCTGTCGTACCGTCGGGGGCCGTGCGGCGGGTCAGGTGGCCCTCGGGCGACCATTGCAGGTGTGTCGTGGCGTCCGTGGGGTCCGTGACCGCGACGGGGCGGCCCAGGGCGTCCCGCTCGTATCGGGTACGTGCGCCCAGTGGATCGGTTACCTCGATCGGGAGGCCAGCGCGGTCGCAGACGACCGTGGTCGTGTTGCCCAGCGGGTCCGTCACCGACGTCAGGTGGCCCGCCGCGTTGTACGCGAACCGGGTGGTCTGGCCCGCCGGGTCCGTCACCGAGGTGCGGTTGCCCCGGTCGTCGTACGTCTGGCGGATCACCGTGCCGTCCGGGTTCACCACCTTCACCGGCAGGCCGAGGGCGTTGTACTCCGCTCTCGACTCGCGGCCGTCCGGGCGGACGACTGACGTGAGGTTGCCCTCGTCGTCGTAGCGGAACGTCGTCGTGTGGCCCAGTGGGTCCGTCGCGGAGAGCAGGCGGTGGTAGCGGTCGCGGACGTAGTGGGTGGTCGCGCCCAGTGGGTCGGTCTCCGCGACCACCTGCCAGGTGTCGTTCACCAGGTAGCGGGTGGTGTGCCCCTCGGCCGTCGTCGCGGTCGTGGTCCGGAGACCGGTTGCCGGGTCGGGCTCTCCGTAAGAGAAGCGATGCGCCATGTGGCCCGCGGTGCCGCCCTGCGCGACGCAGCGGTCCTGGTCGTCGTACTCGTACGCGTAGCTGCGGTCGTTCGTGTCCGTCCAGGACGTGACGCGGCCTCGGTCGTCGTAGGTGAAGCGGAGCGGCAGGCCGGAGGAGTTGATGACCCCCGTGAGGTCGCCGTCCGTGTAGGTGAAGCGTTTCAGCTCCTCGCCCGTCGCCGCCAGGTGGTACGCGGCGACCCGCCCCGAGTCCGTGGTGATACGCACGCCTTGGCCGGCGCTCGTGTGCACGCCGAGCGGAGTGCCCGCCTCGTCGTACTCGAAGGTGACCCAGTTGCCGTTGCGGTCGTCGATCTGTTCCAGGACCGCCAACGTGTCGCCCCGGTCGGCGAAGTGCCACACCCGGCCGGTGCCGGGGTCCGTGATGGTGTAGCCACCGTCCACGCGGTCCAGGGGCAGGCGAGGGCCGTGGCTCGCCAGGGTGGGCACGCCCGGTGCCGGGTGTGGGTACGACAGGAGGAGGCCGTCATCCGTGACGTAGACGACTCCTTCCTCATCGATCTCCAGGCGCTGATCCAGGGTTGAGGACCAGGAAGGGCCGAACCAGCGGCCCAGGCGGTAGCCGGACTCGACGCGGCGTCCGAGGATCAGGGGAAGTGCGCCGGGGAGGCTGACGTCCGTCTGCGGCAGGTACATCTTGCCGGTGGCCACGTTGACCGGGTCGCCGCAGCCCTTCGTGCTGTTCTCGTCGTGCGAGTGCCGGGGCGGGTCCTCGTTGACTTTGTCCCGGGCCGTTGTCCTGCCCGTGTCCTCAACGCCGGTCCGGGCCTCTCGTCGTGCCGCCGCTTCCGCCGCCTGGCGGGTCAGGCCACCTTCCGCCGCCCCGGCCGCGTCCCGCGCCAGCCCCATCTCCAGTCCGGCGCCGTCACCGACGAGGAACTGGGAGAACACGCGGCCTCCGAACTCGGAGGGGTCCTTGCGGGCCTGGTTCCACATGTCGTTCAGGGCACGGTCGGGGTTCAAGCCCGTGGAGACCAGGCCGGACAGGGTCATGCTGAGACCCTGGAGGTACTCGGCGGGGTGGGTGACGTTGTACGGGTCGGTGGGATCGATGCTGCGGACGAAGCCGATCAGGCCGGCCGTGCCCTTGATCAGGCCCCCGCCGATGTGGGTGAGCTCGGTGCCCGCGGAAAACATGCGGTCCATGAAGTCGGTGTTCAGGCGCTCGAACGGCGGGGGCTCGGCGGGTGCGTGGGCGAGGGCCGCCTTCACCTTGGCCTGGGCTTCGGTGGCGGCGGTGTTGCGCTGCTTGCGGGCCCCGGCGAGTTTGTGGACGGCCTCGGTGATGTCGGCCTTGCCCGGGTCGTGGAACGGTTCCGGCTTGGCGCCCGGGTCCTGACCCGCTTTCACCTTGGCGTTGTAGGCGTCGACCTTCTTGTTGTAGGCGTCGGCTCCGTCCTTGGAGGCCTGCACGCCCTTGTCGTAGAGGGTGATGGCTTCCTTGGCCTGACCCTGGGCCCACTGGACGGTGTCGGCGTAGGACTCCAGGGCGGTCGATGCCGTCTGGCAGGCCTCGGCCGCTTGTGCCCACTTGGTGGGGTGGACGTCGAACTTCTTGCGGAAGGCGTCTCCGCCCTCGCCCTGCCAGCCGGAGGAGTCGACTTTCCTCAGGCCCTGGCTGACCTTGTCGAAGGCGTCGTGGAAGTCCCGCAGGTGCTTGGCGCTGTCGCGGATGCTCTGGGGACTGCCGTGGAGGAGTTCGTTCGCCTCGTCGCTCTGGCCGAGCTGCTTCTCGCCCGGGGTGGCGCCCAGGTCGGAGGCCAGTCCGTCGCCCCAGTCCTCGACCGCTTTCGCCCAGTCGTGCAGTCCGACGTGGTCCAGGCCCTTGCCGACCTCGTCGGTGACGTAGTCGACGCCCTCGCCCAGCTTCTTCTTGCCCTGGTCGTAGACGTGTTCAGCGCCGCCCGCGATCGAGTTGACGATCTTGCCGAGGCCCATCAGCCCTCACCGCCCTGCGGCGAGGCGGGGAAGGCCTTGTCGGTGAGCTTGTTCCACTCGGCGTCCGGGACACCGCTGGGCCTGACCCCCATGTTCTCGGCGACTTGCGAGTGCATGAAGTCCCGCCCGGTGTTCGTCCAGCCCCGCTTGCTGTTGTCCCAGGCCTTGTCGAAGGACTTCTCGCTGTAGTCCGGGTGGGTGTAGGCGTCCGATGTGCTGTCGGCCCACTGGTCCCAGCTCATCTTCTCCACGTCCTCCTCGGACGCGTGCGGGTTCCCCACCAGGGAGTTGGCACCGACCTTCAACGCGCCGCCGACGTACTGATCGGTCTCGTAGTACGTGCCGGCCGCCAGACCCGTGTCGTGCGCGAAGGCGTTGCCCTCGATGACCAGCGCCCGCACGCCCCACTTCCAGCGGTCGCAGAACGACTTGAAGTCGCCGGTCAGCCCCTCGTGCCCCAGCTCCAGCCCGGACAGGGCGATGTCATCGAACCCGCGGCCGACCCCGGCGTCGCCGATCGAGCCGAGGTCCTTCAGCTCGTCCAGGGCATCGGTCAGGCCCTTGGCGATCAACGCCAGCCCTTCCGCCTTCAGGTCCGGGCCGCTACCACCGCCGGTCACTTCACATCCCCCGTCTTCGCGGCGACGTCGACCGCCGCCTTCTCCGGCACGATCCCGCGCACCGGCGGGAACAGCGCTCCCTCACCCTCGGACCCCACATCCAGGGCCACCCCACAGGGCACGCCTGCGGCCGGTACGCCCACGTCCAGCAGCCGGGCCCCCAGAACCCGCCGGTACGCCCATGCCCGGTCGCCCTCGCCGCGCGCGAACGCGAAGCGTGCCAGGGCCGTTTCGTGGGAGAACGCGTAGATCCAGCGGATGCCGCCGTAGTCGCCCGTCAGGGGCGCCTTCTCCTCGTCCACCGGCACCAGCACCGCCGTGCGGCGGAACGCGCCCAGCAGCACCGCGAACTCCCTGCGCCTGCGGTCGGCTTCGTCCGGGGTACCGGTGAACGTCGCCGCATGCTCGGGCGAACCGGTGCCCTCGGACGTCTCCGGTCCCGTCGTGTCCAGCTGGTCGGTGCGGGTCAGGTCCACGTAGTCGTACAGCCGTGACCTGGGTATTCGTGCCGACGAGTCGGCGTCGCCCCCGTGTTCGGTCATGCGCCGGATCATCACATCGGTGCCTTGCGCATCACAACGCGAAAAGGGGGCACGGCGAACAGGTCGGCCGGATTCCGACCCCGGCGCGTCCGCACGCGCAGGCCGCCGCTAGGGCACGAGCAGGTGCAGTCCGGAGCAGTCGTTCCCGCCGGACGGGTCCGGGGCGTACAGCCAGTAGACGGTCACGAGCAGGGCCAGGGCCAGGAGCAGCCCGACCGTCGCGGACACCGCCGCGAGCCCGCTCCGCCGCGTGCGCGGAAGGGCGAGGAACACCACCAGGGCACCGACGGCACAGGCGAGACCGGCCCAGGAGGTGACGTACATCCGTGTCGAGGGGCCCAGGTACCGGCAGTTCTGGAAGGTGTCGGAGCCCCAGGCCAGGCGGGCGGACAGCAGTACCGCGGAGACGGCGGTCAGCAGGGGGACGAGCAGCACACGCCGGCGCCGCGCCGTGGAGCCGGTGGACGGGACGGGTGAGGGGGCGTGGGTGGGTGGAGTCATCAGTACCAGTCCGGGTTGGGGCGGACGAACCGCAGGTGTTGTGCGCCTTCTCGCTTCTCGGTGGCGTTGATGCGCCCCTCCAGACTGACGTTCTGGTTGGGGTCGCTGTGCTGGGTGTACTTGATCTCGCCGTCCGGCATCACCGCGGTGACGATGGCGGCATGGTGGGTGTTGCCCTTCTCGATGTGGTCGTTGGGGCCGGCCTGCTCGTAGTAGATGATGTCGCCCGGCTTCACCTCGGACGGCGGGACCTCCTGGCCGCCGTGCTTGAGCATGAAGTTCTGGTTGTTCTCGGCGGCGGCCCAGGTGTCGGAGTAGGCGAGCCGCTTGTCGACCTCGTCGATACCGGTCCGGTTGCCGATCATCCACGTGTCGTCGTCGCTGGTTCCCCAGATCGACGTCTTCTCCTTCATCCCCGCGGCGTGCAGGGCGTTGGAGACGAAGTTGGTGCAGTTGTTGCCGAAGTCGGTGGGATCGCCCTTGTCCCAGTTGTCGAGCGCGTACTGCACCAGCTTGACCCGGTCGTACTTGCCGTTGCCGCGCAGGTCCCGCTGCACGTCCGGGGGTATGCCGTCGAGGTTGGCGAGGAGAACCGGCTCGGCCAGCATCATGTCCTTGCGCTGCTGGGCCGACAGGCCGTCCCACCACTGGCGCACGGTCGTCGAGTCCTGACCGACCGGGACGTCGGCGGCCAGCATCTGCATCTCGACGTGCGAGGCGTGTGTCTGCAGTTCGTTGAGCGCCTTGTCCGGATCGGTCAGGTTGGTCTGGCCGGCGAGTTTGGCGAACTCGGTCTCGGCCAGCTTGTCGGCGGTGGTCACCTGCTCCACGGCCTGGTTGATGAGATCCAGCACCTGAGTCCGGTAGGGCGCGAGATCCTCGGCCTCCGTGCGGTTGTGCACCGGCGGGCCGCTGACCGAGCCGTCGGTGTTGATCGTGAGTCCGTACCGGTCGGCGAGTTCGTTGGCCTCGCGCATGGTGCTGTGGGCGGTCTCGATGGCGGTGGTCACGCCCTCGATGACCATCTTGACGGAGAGCAGGATGTCGTAGGCCACCTCGAACTGGTTGGCCAGCTTCTCGAACTTGCCCGCAGCGGCCTTTCCGACCTCGTCGGTCCAGTTGTCGGCCAGGGGCTTGACGCCGAGATCACGCAGGTCCTTCGCCGCGTCGAGCGCGTACTTGGCCAGCGACTCCCACTCCTCCCCGGCCGTCTTCCACTTCTTGGGGAGAGCGTTGTTGATGCCTTCGTACGAGACCATGCTCAGGCCTTCCCCAGATCCTGGACGGCCGCGTGCAGCCGAGCCTCGGCCTCGGCGTCCGCGCTGTCGTAGCCCTGGGCGGAGTCCCTCAGTTTGGCGCTGAGGTCACCGAGCTGCTTGGCGAGCGACACCATGTGCTCTTCCCAGTTCAACGCGCACACCTTGAGCTGGACGGGGCTCAGCCATCCGTTGCCGTAGTGGGCCCCGTACACCTCGTCGCTCGTGTCCAGGGAGTGGCTCAGCCGCCGCATGGCCTGACGCGACAGAGTCTCCGTGTCGTCGGCCGCGCCGTGTACGCCCTGGGTCTTGATGTCGATGTCCGGCCGGCCGCCGCCGGCGCCCGCGTCGGGCACGTGATTCAGCCGCATGTGCGTGCCGGCCGCGCCGTCCCCGCTCTGGCGCCGCTGCGCGGCCTCGGCCTTCAGCTGCTCCCATTCGTCCCACGCCATGGACGTGTTCCTCCCCCGTGTCTGCCGAACCCGGCGAAACTTAGCAGACCGGGGTAGTGAACACGTCAACGAGCACGGTGGGCGCCTTGGCCGGGTTGTGAAGATTCGGAGCGCGGGTCTGTCGGCCCGATGTGTCACATCGCCGGCGGCGTCTTCTTCAGGGCTTCAGGCCCTTGCCGACCTCGTCGGTGACGTAGTCGACGCCCGCGCCCGTGGAGGTTGCTGCATGCTCGGGCGAACCGGTGCCCTCGGACGTCTCCGGTCCCGTCGTGTCCCGCTGGTCGGTGCGGGTCAGGTCCACGTAGTCGTACAGCCGTGACCTGGGTATTCGTGCCGATAAGTCGGCGTCGCCCCCGTGTTCGGTCATGTGCCGGATCATCACATCGGCGCCTTGCGCATCACAACGCGAGAAGGGGGTGCGGCGAACAGGTCGGCCGGAATCCGACCCCGGCACGGGCCGTCGTCAGAGGGTGGGGAGTGCTCTTCGGATCACGCTTCGGATCATGCTTCGGACAAGCCCTCGCACAGCCTCCGCAGTACCGTCCCGCACCGGCGGGCGTACGCGTGCTGCAGGCCCCGGGTCGCCGGACCGCCTGCCTTCGCGTACCACTTGGCCGGTTTGCTGAAGGCCGCGACCGTGAGCCAGACCGTGCCGTCACCCGTGCGGTCGACCAGGAACACTTCCTCGCCGCATTCGGGGTGGCCTTCCAGGGTGCCGTAGGCCCAGCCCGCGCGGCGGGGTTCGTCCGCCGTCCAGATGATGCGGCAGGGGGCCCTGATCAGGGCGGCCAGGGTGACGGTGACGTCGACGCCGGGGGCCGCGCGGTCGGCACCCGCGTCGATGCCCACGCCCAGGGCGCGGTGCATCTCCCAGGTGAGGACCGCCTCGGCGGCCCGGTGGAAGAGCTTTTCGCCCTCGCCGAGGCGGGTGCGTACGTACAGGGGGTGGAAGCCGGGCGGGCAGTACGTCAGGTCGTCGCGGGTCGCGCCGACCGGCTCGTAGGTGAAGGGCGCCGAGGACATGGGTCACAAGGGTAGGGCGGGCCCGGGAGTGCCTTCTTCCCGGGCCCGCCCGTCCGTCGCTCGGTCAGCTGGTGACGTTGACCGCGCTCCAGGTCGCGGCCACCGTCTTGTACTCGGTGCTGCTGGCGCCGTACAGATCCGACGCCGCGCTCAGGGTCGCCGCGCGGGCGTCCGAGAAGTCGGTCGTCGAGGTCATGTACTCGGTCAGCGCCTTGTACCAGATCTGCAGCGCCTTGGCGCGGCCGATACCGGTGATCGTCGAGCCGTTCTTCGTCGGGGAGTTGTAGGTCACCCCGTTGATCGTCTTCGAGCCGCTGCCCTCGGACAGGAGGTAGAAGAAGTGGTTCGCCACGCCGGACGAGTAGTGCACGTCCAGGTCGCCGACCGAGGAGGACCAGTAGTCCGCCGAGCCGCCGTCCTTGCTGGGCTTGTCCATGTAGCGCAGCGGGGTGCCGTCGCCGTTGATGTTGATCTTCTCGCCGATGAGGTAGTCACCCTTGTCGGACGAGTTGTTGGCGTAGAACTCCACGCCGGTGCCGAAGATGTCCGAGGTGGCCTCGTTCAGGCCGCCGGACTCGCCGGAGTAGTCCAGGCCGGCGGTGTTGGCGGTGACGCCGTGGCTCATCTCGTGGCCGGCCACGTCCAGGGAGGTCAGCGGGTCGGTGTTGCCCTCACCGTCGCCGTAGGTCATGCAGAAGCAGCTGTCGTCCCAGAAGGCGTTGACGTAGGAGCTGCCGTAGTGGACGCGCGAGTAGGCGCCGACGCCGTCGTTCTTGATGCCGCTGCGGCCGAAGGTGGCCTTGTAGAAGTCCCAGGTCTCCTGCGCGCCGTAGGCGGCGTCGGCCGCGGCGGTCTGGTCGGAGGAGGAGCTGGAGGCGGTGCCGGTGCCGAAGGTGTTGGTCGAGCTGGCCACCAGGGTGCCCTTGCCGGACGTCTTGCGGGCCAGGTTGTAGGTCTTGTGACCGCCCCGGGTGCTGTCGGTCAGGTTGTACGACGAGCCCGACTGCGTGGTGTTGAGGCTGACGGTCCCGGAGTACAGGGTCTTGCCGGTGCCGGTCGCGTTCTCGATGCCCTGGTACTGGAAGAGCTTCTTGCCGGTGGCGGCGTCGGTGATGACGTGCAGCTGGTTCGGGGTGCCGTCGTCCTGCAGGCCGCCGACGACCGTCTCGTAGGCGAGGACGGGCTTGCCGGAGCCGGCCCAGATCACCTTGCGGGCGCCGTTGGCGGTGGACTTGGCCGAGCCGAGGGTCCGGGCGGCGGACACCGCCTGCTTCTCCGCCTTGGCGGCGGTGACCTGCGGCTTGAGCGAGGCCACCTTGATGGCGGCCTTGGTGGCTCTGGTGACGCCTTCGGTCTTGCCCGACTTGGCGGTGTGGACGACGAGGTCGCCGCCGAGCACCGGCAGGCCCGCGTAGGTGCGCTCGTAGCGGGTGTGGACGGTGCCGTCGGCGTCCTTGACGACGTCCTTGACGACCAGCTTCTCCTTGGTGCCGAGGCCTATGTGCTGCGCGGTCTCGGCCGCGCCGGCCTGCGCCTTCTGGATCAGGGAGGTGCGGGCGGCGGCGGTGAGCGCGGTCGGCGCTGCGGCCAGCGGCTTGGCGGCCGTGGTGCCGGCCGGGGTCTGGGCGGACGCGCCCGTGGCCAGACCGGTGGTGATGAGGGCTCCGGCGGCGACGGCGGTGGCGACGGCCAGAGTGGTGCGCTTGTGACGCGCGTAGCGGGGGGTCACGCAAGCTCCTTCGTGTGGGGAGTCCGGTCAGCGTGGGGTTACTGGCCGGGACAGTGTGGTGAAGCTCTGCGGCGGGTGAAGGAAGAGTGGCATTAGGGGCGCGTACATGTCAGGGCCCTGAAGTGATGTTGGCGTGAAAACGACTGTCCGAGAAACGTTTCTGGTGTGTTAACGGGGGCCGCCCGAAGGTGCTTGACCTTCGGACGACCCCCAGTTCCCGGGCTTTTCGCGCTCGGTTTACGGGAACGTCAGCTTCCATCCGTTGATCGTTCCGGTGTCGTAGGTGGCCTGATCCTGCACCTTCAATTTCCAGGTGCCATTGGCCGGTTCGGCGGCGGCGTTGACCGTGTAGGTCTCCTTCACGTTGTCCGCCGAGTCCGAGGAGCTGAAGTTCTTCAGGCGGTAGGCGGTGCCCGACGGGCCGACGAGGTCGATCACCAGGTCACCCCGCCAGGTGTGCGTGATGTCGACGCTCACCTGAAGGTTCCCCGGCGCGTTTCCGCTCCTGCCGGAGACCGTGATGTTCGAGGTGACGGCCGGCCCGTTGTCCGGGATGGACACCGGGGTGTTGTTCTCGTACGACGTACCGCCCCCGCCGCCACCGGACCGCGAGCCGACCGCGACGCCCGCCCAGGCGTCCTGCACCGCCTTGTACTCGGCGCTGGAGGTGCCGTACAGCTCACCGGCCGCCGCGAGGGTGCCGGTGCGGGCGCCCGCGTAGTTCGTGGTGGACGTCCACTTGGTGGTCAGCGCCCGGTACCAGATCTGCAGCGCCTTGTCCCGGCCGATGCCGGTGACCGGAAGCCCGTCCGCGGTCGGCGAGTTGTAGCTCACGCCGTTGATCACCTTGGCGCCGCTGCCCTCGCTGAGCAGGTAGAAGAAGTGGTTCGCCGGGCCGGAGGAGTAGTGCACGTCCAGGCCGCCGAGACCCGAGTACCAGTTGTCCTTGGACGCGCCGTCCTTGCTGGGCTTGTCCATGTAGCGCAGCGGGGTGCCGTCGCCGTTGATGTTGATCTTCTCGCCGATCAGGTAGTCGCCCTTGTCGGTCGAGTTGTTGGCGTAGAACTCCACGCCGGTGCCCATGATGTCGCTGGTCGCCTCGTTGAGGCCGCCGGACTCGTCGCTGTAGTCGAGGCCCGCGGTGTTGGCGGTGACGCCGTGGCTCATCTCGTGCCCGGCGACGTCGAGGGCGGTCAGCGGGTCGGCGTTGCCCGAGCCGTCGCCGTAGGTCATGCAGAAGCAGCCGTCGTCCCAGAAGGCGTTGACGTACGAGTTGCCGTAGTGGACGCGCGAGTAGGCGCCCACGCCGTTGTTCTTGATGCCGCTGCGGCCGAACGTGTTCTTGTAGAAGTCCCAGGTCTCCGCCGCGCCGTAGTGGGCGTCCGCGCCCGCGGTGGCCGCGTTGGACGTGGTGCCGTTGCCCCAGGTGTTACTGGACTGCGAGAACAGGGTGCCGGTGCCGGACGTGCCGTGGTTCAGGTTGTACGTCTTGTGGTTGCCGCGGTCACCGTCGGTCAGGTTGAAGTTCGAGCCCGACTGGGTCGTCGTCAGCGAGACCGTGCCGCTGTACTGGGTGTTGCCGGTGCCGGTCGCGTTCTCGATGCCCTGGTACTCGTAGAGCTTCTTGCCGGTGGCGGCGTCGGTGATGACGTGCAGCTGGTTCGGGGTGCCGTCGTCCTGGAAGCCGCCGACGACCGTCTCGTAGGCGAGGACGGGCTTGCCGCTCGCCGCCCAGACCACCGTGCGGACGGAGTCGGCGGCCGACCTGCTGCCGCCGAGGGTCCTGGCCCGCTGCACGGCCTGCTTCTCGGCCGCGGCCTTCGACACGGCCGGGGTGAGCGAGGCGACCTTCAGCGTGGCGCCGGTGGCCCTGACGACGTCCATGGTCTTCCCGGACCTGGAGGCCACGACCAGGTCGCCGCCGAGCACCGGGAGGCCGGCGTAGGTGCGCTCGTAGCGGGTGTGCAGGGTGCCGTCGGCGTCCTTGACGACGTCGCGGGCGACCAGCTTCTCCTGGGCGCCGAGGCCGAGGTTCCGGGCGGTGGCGGCCTGGGCCGAGTCGGCCCGGCGTATCAGCTCGGCGCGCTGCGAGGGCGTGAGCTTGACGGCCACGTGGGCCGGATTCACCTTGCCGGGCTGCGGCTTCGCCGGTGCGGCGCTCGCCGCGCCGGACTGGACGGCGGCGGCGATCAGGGCGGCGACACCGGCGAGGGCGACGGTGGCGGTGCGGCGGTGCGCAGTGGGGCGCGGTGCTGTGTGGGAGGTGCGTCTGCGAGAGGAACTGCTGCTCACACTGACTCCTTCTGCATGACCGCGGGTCGCGCGGCCAGGGGAGACCGGACGGTGGGTTGGGACGTCCGGGCAGAACAGGGCGTTACGCGGAACCACGTGCAGGCCGGCTCACGCGGAGCAGATGAAGCTGTGGGGTTGCTGTGAGTCGGCCAGGGAAGAGTGACAGGGGATCGGCGCACCTGTCAGGACCGCGTCACAAACTTGGCCGGAAATGGTTCGTTGACCGGATGTTCATGTTCGCTATGCGGAACGGTCACCGGGGTCGGGGCTCGGGGTCCCGGGCCGGCCGGCGGTGTCCCCGTGCCAGGTGCGCCACAGCGCCGCGTAGGCGCCGTCGGCGGCCACCAGGTCCTCGTGCGTGCCCAGTTCCGTCAGGCGGCCGTTCTCCATGACCGCCACCCGGTCGGCGTCGTGGGCCGTGTGCAGCCGGTGCGCGATGGCGATGACCGTACGGCCCTGAAGCACGGCGGCGAGGGCACGTTCGGCGTGCCGGGCCGTCGTGGGGTCCAGCAGGGCGGTGGCCTCGTCCAGGATCAGGGTGTGCGGGTCGGCCAGCACCACCCGGGCCAGGGCGAGTTGCTGGGCCTGGGAGCCGTCGGTGGCGGGTCCGCCCGCGCCCAGCCGGGTGTCGAGGCCGTCCGGCAGCTCACGCACCCACTCGTCGGCGCCGACCGCCGTGAGCGCCGCCCACAGGCCGGTGTCCGTGGCGTCCGGCGCGGCGATCAGCAGGTTGTCCCGGACCGTGCCGAGGAACACATGGTGTTCCTGCGTCACCAGGACCACCTGGCGGCGCAGCAGCTCCGGCTCCAGTTCGGCGACCGGCACCCCGCCCACCGTCACCGCGCCGGTCCGGGGCCGGTCGACGCCCGCGAGCAGCCGGCTCAGCGTCGTCTTCCCGGCGCCGGAGGGGCCCACCACCGCGAGCCGCTCCCCGGGCCGTACCGTCAGGTCCACCCCGCGCAGCACCTCGCCGCCGCGCTCATAGGCGTACCGCACGTCGCGCAGGTCGATCCGGTCGTCCGCCGGGACGGGGGAGCCGGCCCCGCGGTCCCCGCGCGGCGCCTGCGCCAGCCCCTCCACCCGCGCGAACGAGGCACCGCTGCTCTGCAGTTGCTCCACGCGCATCAGGATCTGGTCCAGCGGTTCGGTGAACTGCCGCAGGTACAGCGCCGCGGCCACCACCGCGCCGACCCCGACCGCGCCCCGCTGGTGCAGCCACCCGCCCAGCAGCAGCACGCCCGCCACGGGCACGGTGTACGTCACCTCGACCGCGGGGAAGAACACCGTCCGCAGGAACAGGGTGTGGAAGCGGGTGCGGCGGGACTCCTCCAGCGCGTCCCGGCTCGCCGCGATCCGCCGCTCCCGCAGCCCGAACGCCTCCACGGTCCGCGCCCCGGCCGCCGTGGCGGCGACCACCTCGGCGACCTCGGACGTGGCCGCGCCCTCGGCGAGGTAGCCGTCCCGGGCCCGCCGCAGATACCAGCGCAGCGCCAGCCCGATCGGGGCCAGCCCGAGCACCCCGAACGCCCCGAGCAGCGGGTCGAGCGCCCACACGGCGCCCAGCACGAACAGCGCCTGCACGGTGTTGACCAGCAGCTCCGGGCCGACGTCCCGCAGCGTGGTGCCGACGACCGCCACGTCCGCCGTGCCGCGCGCCGTCAGATCGCCGGTACCGGCCCGCTCCACCACCGACGCGGGCAGCGCCAGCACCCGGTCGACGTACTCCTCGCGCACCCGCGCCAGCGTCCGCTCCCCGAACCGGTACCCCACATACCGGGCCCAGCGGGCCAGCAGCAGCTGCGCCAGCGCGCACAGCAGGATCCACAGCGCGAGCCGGTCCACCGCGCCGGCCCCCTGCCCGGCCCGCACGTCATCGACGATCCGCCCGACCAGCCACGGCCCGACCAGCCCCGCCCCCGCGGCCAGCGCGTTCAGCACCAGCGCGGCGGCGAAGGCCCGCCCGTCGGCCCGCACCAGCCGCAGTGCGGCCCGCCGTACCCCGCCGCGGTCCGCGACGGGCAGCAGCCCCTTTCCCGCCGTCACCGCACGGCCCCTTCCGTGTCCCGGGCCACGAGTGCCCGGTAGCCCGGCTCCGCCGCGAGCAGACGCCGATGGGTGCCGCTCGCCGCGACCTTGCCGTCGACCAGGAACACGACGGTGTCCGCCCGGTCCAGCACCAGCGGCGAGGTGGACGTCAGCACCGTCGTACGGCCCTCCCGCGCCTGACGCAGCCGGCGTGCGACGGTCGCCTCGGTGTGCGCGTCCAGCGCCGAGGTCGGCTCCACGGCCAGCAGCACCTCGGGGTCGGCGAGCAACGCCCTGACCAGCCGCACCCGTTGCCGCTGCCCGCCCGAAAGGCTGCGGCCCTGCCCGGACACCGGCGAGTCGGGGCCGTCCGGCAGCCCGCGTACGACGTCCTCGGCGGCAGCCGCGCGCAGTGCCCGCGCCAACTCCGCCCGGCCCACCGGGCGTCGGGCCGCGACGACCTCCCGCAGCGGCCCGGCGAACAGGTCGGCCTCGTTGTCCGCGACCAGGATCCGGCGCCGTACGTCGGCGAGCGGGACCGCGTCGAGCCGTACCGCACCCCAGGTGGCGTCGGTCGGCCCGAAGCGCCCGAGCCGGTCGAGCACGGCGGTGGCCTCGGCGGGCCGGGCGGTGGCCAGCACGGTCAGCCGGCCCGGCACCACCCGCACCCCGGACACCGGATCGTGCAGCTCGGCCGGCCCCTCGGGCGCGGGCAGCGTGCCCTCGTCCGGCTCCGGCTCCAGCCGCAGCAGCCGTACGACCCGGCGCGCGGCCACCACGCCCCGGTTCAGGTCGTAGGCCATCTGCACGAAGAAGGCCACCGGACCGATCAGCACCGCCACATAGCCGTACACCGACACCAACTCGCCGACGGTGAGGGACCCCTGGGCCGCGAGCCGGGCCGCGAGCCAGGTCACCACGGCCAGGAACAGGGTGGGCAGGCCCACCCCGAGCGCCTGCACCCAGCTCGCCACCGCGCCCACCCGGTACCCCTGCGCCCGCAGCCGCTGCGAGTCCTGCCGGAAGGTGTCCGCGAACAGCCCCTTGCCGCCCAGTCCGTTGAGGACACGCAACCCGCCCGCGAGGTCGCCGATGCGCGCGGTGAGCACACCCTGCCGCTCCCGGTACACGCTCTCCGCCCCCTGCAGCCGCAGCGTCAGCGGCCCGGTGACCAGCGCGATCACCGGCAGCCCGAGCAGTACGACGGCGGCCAGCGGCACCGAGATCGCGCACAGCAGCCCGGCCACCACCCCGTAGACCACGGCCGAGCCGACTCCCGGCCCGACCACGGTCAGCGACTGGGCGACGGTGTGCACGTCGCTGACCCCGATCGTCACCACCTCGCCGGCCCCCGCCCGGCGCCCCAGCACGGCCCCGAGCCGCACCACATGGCCCACGACCACCTTCACCGTGCGGAAGTAGGCGTCCATCCGCACCCGGGTCATCGTGCGGTGCCGCATGATGCTCAGCCAGGCGTTCACCGCCCCGGCCACGAACATCACCCCGGTCCACGCGGCCAGCACCCCCAGCCGCCCCGGCACCAGCCCGTCGTCCACGGCCCGCGCCATCAGATACGGCTGCGCGGCCAGCAGCACCATCCACACACTGGCCAGCAGCGCCCCGGCCACCGCCCGGCCCCGCTGGCACAGCACCAGCCACCCGAGATAGCGCCAGCCGCCGCGCGTGTCGGGCGTGCCCGGATCCTCGTACGCGTCGATCATCCGTCCCCCGATCGGCTCGCCCGCTGGGAAACGTCGAACCTATCCGGAGCGGGGACGACCGCTCCATCGATTAACGCGGCTGATCAGGTCTCGAGCACCGCGTTCCGGACGCCTGCCACGGCCGAAACCCCCTAGTAGTGCTTCGTTAGGTTCTGGCTCTGGTTCTGCTGGTCGGCAGGGGCCGGCCGCAGGTGGTGCAGGTGCCGGTCCAGCACCTCAACAGGTCCTGAAGGACGTCGAGGACCTGGTAGAGGGTCAGGCCGGCATCGGGGCTTTTGGGTCGAGCCGCCGCAGGGTGAGGAAGGCCTGCGCGGCGGTGACGAGGGTGACGTGGTGGTGCCAGCCGCGCCAGGTGCGGCCCTCGAAGTGGTCCAGGCCCAGGCCGTGCTTGAGTTCGCGGTAGTCGTGCTCGATCCGCCAGCGCATCTTCGCCCACCGCACCAGGTCAGCGACCGGAGTGGTGGCGGGCAGGTTGCTCATCCAGTAACCGGTCGGCTCATCGGCTCCTGCGGGCTGCTCGACCAGCAGGGTCCGCAACGGCAGCACACCGTCCCACCGGTTGCGTCCTCCGGCTTGTTCCTGGGCGGTTCGGGAGGCTTCCTTGCCCGAGGGCCGCACCTGAAGCACGGCGAAGTGCGAAGTCATCGTGCCTTTGCTGCCCTGCCGCCAGGTGACCTCCTGGAACACGGCGGCCTCAGCAACGAGGTCGGGCAGTGGGCGGGGCGCCTCGCGGTATCGGGGCAGCGTCGGTGGGCCCAGCCCGCCATAAGCGGGTTGATACGGCTCGGCGTCGGCAGGTCGGCGATCTCTTTCGGATCGACGGCCATGACATAGGTCCAGCCGCGTTGCTCCAGCGCGAGCCGGAAGCAGACGCTGCGGCCATAACCGGCATCGG
>NZ_JBSFKD010000063.1:0-29673 GCF_053598395.1 Streptomyces sp. NPDC001135
CGCTGTCGACCACTACCACCGCTACCGCGACGACGTGGCGCTGATGGCTCAGCTGGGCCTGACCGCGTACCGCTTCTCGGTCTCCTGGTCCCGGGGCCACCCCGGCTCCGAGGTCCGACAGGCCCCCGCACCACGGGTCCGGCCGCACCTTGACAACAGCAGAAAGGAAAAGGGCCGCTCACATGCCACCCAGCTCGGCCGCGTACGGCGGTTCGGCCCCCGCCCGCGAGCAGGTGATCGCCGCCGCGCGTGCCGCGAAGCGCAGCAGCCGCGTCCAGCCCTGAGACCCCAGGGCGGCGAGCGCTTCCTCCGACAGTGCGTCCTGTGCGGCCAGACCGTGCAACAGAGCCGCGTTCACCGTGTCACCGGCGCCGATGGTGTCCACCACGGCGACCTTCGCACCCGGTACGGAGTACTCCCCGCCGTCTCGGGTGAACACGGACAGCCCGTCCCCGCCCCGGGTCACCACGACGGCCGCCGGTCCCGCGGCCAGCCACTCGCGCGGGGTGCCGCCCAGCCACTCTGCGTCCTCTGCGGAGAGCTTCAGCAGTGTCACCGACGGCAGCCAGCTCTTGAAACGCGCGCGGTAGGCGTCCGCGTCCGGGATCAGCCCCGCCCGGATGTTGGGGTCGAGGGCGGTGAACAGCCCCTGCCCGGCCGCCATGCGCATCAGCTCCTCATAGGCGCTCGCTCCGGGTTCCAGGACGAGCGAGCAGGTACCGAAGGACACCGCGCGCGTACCGGCGGGCAGCTCGGTGGGAGTGGTGAACAGACGGTCGGCGGTGCCGTCGACATAGAAGGAGTACGCGGCCGAGCCACCGGCGTCGATCGTGGCCACCGCCAGAGTCGTCGGCTCCGCCCCGCGCTGCACGCCCGACACATCCACCCCCGCCCGCCGCAGCCCGTCGAGCAGGGCCTCACCGAAGGCGTCGTACGACGTCCGGGAACAGAACGCGGTGCGGGAGCCGAGCCGGCCGAGGGCCACGGCGGTGTTGTACGGGCCGCCGCCGAGCGCCGGCTTCAGGTCCGCGAGGGCGCCAGAGCCCTGCGGTACCAGGTCGATCAGTGCCTCACCGGCGACGACGATCACGAGGCGGTTCCCTTCTCCGACGGCGTGGATGACATGGTGTGCCCGGGCTCTTCGGACCGGTCCGGCTCCTCGGGGCAGCCGCAGGACGTGCGGTGGACGAACGCACACGGCAGCCGCGCCGTCCGGGTCGGCCGGCGGGGCTGGTCCAGACGGCCCAGCAGCATCTGCACGGCCTGTGCGCCCAGCTCTCTGCTGGGCTGGGCGATGGCGGTGAGCCGGGGCGAGAACAGGTCGGCCCAGGCGAAGTCGTCGAAACAGCACAGGGCGATGTCGTCCGGGACGGACAGGCCGTGCCGGCGCAGGGCGCGCAGGGCGCCGATGGTCATCGCGTTGTTGGCGGTGACGAGCGCCGTGGGCGGATCGGTCAGGGCGAGCAGGGCGGCCGTGGCCTGTTCGGCACCCGCCGACTCGGAGTTGCCGGGCACGAGGAGCCGTTCGTCGTGGGCCAGGCCGGCGGCGGTGAGGCCGTCCCGGTAGCCGGAGACGCGCTCACCGGTGGTGCTGAGCCCGGGCAGGCCCGCGACCAGGCCGATCCGGCGGTGACCCAGACCGGCGAGATGGGTGACGAGACGGGTGGTCGGTTCGGCGCTCTCGGCGCAGACCTGGTCGTACCAGGGCGCGCCCTCGCCCGGGGCGGCGTCCGCTCCACCGTCGACAGCGGTGCCGTCGAGCACGTCTGTGCCGATCACCCGGTCCAGGAAGACGGTCGGTACGGCGTGGCGGCGGAGGTAGCCGACCAGGTCGTGCGGGTGCGCGGACGGAGTGACGATCATGCCGTCCACCCGGCGTTCGTGGAGGAGCTGCACGACCTTGCGTTCGTGGCCGGGGTCGTCGTGCGGGTCGGCGATGAGCAGGCTGTACCCCGCCTCCAGTGCGGCGGCCTCGACGCCCTGGAGCATCTCCGTGAAGTACGGGTTGCTGATCGCCGACACCGCCAGCCCGATGGAGCGGGTGCGGGAGGTCACCAGGGAGCGGGCCAGGGTGTTGGGGGTGTAGCCGAGGGTGTCGATGGCGTCCAGCACGGCCTGACGGGTGTGGGGCAGAACCGGGCGGGTGCCGTTCAGGACGTGGGAAACGGTCGCCACGGAGACTCCGGCGCTCCGCGCGACGTCCGCCATCGTGGGCATCGCCTTCCCCTTCCTGAGCGGACTGCGCCGACGCGGCGGGACCGATCGCCGCGGACGCATCGAGCGGACGCACTGCATGGACGCACTGCATGGACCGAGCAGAGCCGCGCTGCCGGACCGAACGGCCGCGTGCCCTTCCAGCCGGGACCGTATCCCATCGACCGCGCTCGCGTAAACGCTTGCGTAAGCGTTTACGTCCCTCTCGGCCCGCCAGGATCTCCGAACGCCTCACCGCCGGTCCCGACACCTCGGGCCACAGCCGGGAGGCCCCCGCCCCGAGGCAGGCCCTTCTGCCCGGGTATCGTCGCCCCGCACACCCCTTGAGCAGTGGAGTTCCAGATGCCTGCCCGCCCCTCCGCCAGCCGCCGTACCGTCCTTCGAGGGGCCGCCGTGGCCCCGGTCGCCGGACTCGGTCTGGCGGCGTGCTCGGCGCCGGGACAGGGCAGCACAGCCGCGGCCACCCCGACCGCGCCGGTCGACCTCGGTGCCGAGAGCGAGGTCTCGAAGGGCGGCGCCAAGCTCTACCGGGATCACAACGTGGTCGTCAGCCGCGACGAGAGCGGCGAGCTGACGGCGTACAGCACCATCTGCACACACGCGGGCTGCCCCATCAACAAGCTGCAGGGCACGACGCTGATCTGCCCCTGCCACGGCAGCCAGTTCGATGCCATGACGGGCAAGGTGGTCCAGTCACCGGCCACCGAGCCCCTGGTCAAGCTGTCGGTGAAGACCACGAACGGCAGGATCATCGCCGGCCCGGGAGCCTGACCGGACTGCTCCGGAGCCCCGCTCCGAGGCCCGGCTCCGACACCTGCACACGCGGTCGTCCTGAGCCGCCGCTCAGCCGTCCCGCCCCGCCGCCGCCCAGCACCGCAACCCCATCCGCTGCCCCGCGCCGCCGGTCGGCCCGCCCCTTCCGCCCCACCGCCGAGCCGACACCCCCGCCTTCGGCAGTCCGGCGCGACGGATCTCGGCGCCTCAACAGGTCTTCACCCGGACCCTCAACAGACCCATGACGCGCCATCCTCAAGGTGGCTTCACTCCCACTCCCAGGCAATCCCGACGATCCCCGGACGTATCCGCGGCTCGACCACGTGGACGCAGTGGTGCGGGCCGGTGACCGGCAGGTCGTGCCGGCTGCTGCGCGGGGCCGCCGTCGAGTGCTGGGTGAAGCGGTGGCAGCGCATCGGCAGCGCGGCCGCGTCGAACCGCACCTGGAGGGCGTACTGGCCGCCGGCGAAGCCGAAGTGGTGGAGGTACTCGCGGGAGGCCCCGGCGGTGCCGTCCTCGATGCCGTACCGGAAGAGGAAGGTGTCCCCGGAACGCAGCCGGGTGCCGAAGAGCAGCTCCGCCACCAGTACGCCGGTGTCCTGGTCCCAGCGGACCCGTCCCGTGCGGCAGTTCTCCAGGGCCCGCACCGTGATGTCGTGCAGGCGGCAGCCGGGGTCGCCGTGATGCACGGCGAGGAAGCGGTCGACGCCGTCGCGGTGGGCCCGCACGATGTGGTGGGCCTCGCGCCCCGCCAGCTCCCGCCGGGCGCCGATGCGGACGCACTCGTGGTGGCCCAGGGTGCGCAGCCCGCCGTCGAGGGACCAGCCCAGATCGGCCCGGAGCCGGTCCAGCACGTCCGAGGCCTCGATCAGGGAGCGGTAGGAGCGCACGGCCGGGTGGCCGGCCACCGCGCGCTCGTCGGCCTCGGCGAGCAGCCGGATCAGCGACTCGTCCGGCAGGTGGAGGATCTCCTCCAGCGCCCGTACCGCGCGCAACGACTCCGGGCGCTGCGGGCGGCGGGCGCCCTGTTGCCAGTAACTCAGGCTGGTGACGCCGACCTTCACCCCGTGGCGGGACAGATGGTGCTGGACGCGCTGGAGCGGCAGCCCTCGTGCGGCGATCGCGGCGCGCAGCGCCACATGGAAGGGGCCGCCCCGCAGGGCCGTGTCCAGCTCCGCGAGGGGCAGGTGCGCGTGCTCCGTGGCATGCCGCATGCCGGGGCGCCTTTCTGTGAGGTGTCACTACGGCTGGTCAGACCGTCTGAGCGGGTGCGCGGGGCCGCCCCCGTGGGCGCCGGTGGACGCCGTGACTGCGCACGCCGCGCCCGTACGCGGGCGTGCGCGGCCCCGAGTTCCCCCGCATTGAAGCGTGTTGACCAGACCCCGACAACACCTCGAACCCGCCACGGCCGCGGCCGGCCGGGTTCGCGCGACCGGAGCAGAGTCGCCGGATACGAGCCGCGCCCCCCCGTGCGGCGCCCAGTGGGGCGATCGGCACACGACGAGGACCTGGTCGTTCACCGGTGTCCGGATCGTCCGGCACATGATCGGTACGAGCCTGCCCCCGGCAGACCCGGCATGTGGACGGCCGAGCGGCACGCGGCCGGCGTTGTCCACAGGCCCGACGCGGTGTCGGTGCTCGCCAGTAGGGTGTGAGACATGGCCGACCCCTCCAGCTACCGCCCCAGGCCGGGTGAGATCCCGGACTCTCCCGGGGTGTACAGGTTCCGTGACGAGCACCGCCGGGTGATCTACGTCGGAAAGGCGAAAAGCCTGCGCCAGCGCCTGGCGAACTACTTCCAGGACCTGGCGAACCTGCACCCGCGCACCCGGACGATGGTGACCACCGCCGCGTCCGTGGAGTGGACCGTGGTGTCCACGGAGGTCGAGGCCCTCCAGCTGGAGTACTCCTGGATCAAGGAGTACGACCCCCGGTTCAACGTCAAGTACCGCGACGACAAGAGCTACCCGTACCTCGCGGTGACGATGAACGAGGAGTTCCCGCGCGTGCAGGTGATGCGCGGTCACAAGAAGAAGGGCGTCCGGTACTTCGGGCCGTACGGCCACGCGTGGGCCATCCGGGACACCGTCGACCTGCTGCTGCGCGTCTTCCCGGTGCGCACCTGCTCGGCCGGCGTGTTCAAGAACGCCGCCCGTACGGGCCGCCCCTGCCTGCTCGGCTACATCGGCAAGTGCTCCGCCCCCTGCGTCGGCCGGATCGGCCCCGAGGACCACCAGGAGCTGGCCGGGGACTTCTGTGACTTCATGGCCGGTCGCACCGGCACCTACCTCCGCCGTCTGGAGAAGCAGATGATGGAGGCGGCCGAGGAGATGGAGTACGAGCGGGCCGCCCGGTTGCGCGACGACATCGAGGCCCTGAAGAAGGCCATGGAGAAGAACGCCGTCGTGCTCGCCGACGCGACCGACGCCGACCTCATCGCCGTCGCCGAGGACGAGCTGGAGGCGGCCGTGCAGATCTTCCATGTGCGCGGCGGCCGGGTGCGCGGCCAGCGCGGCTGGGTGACCGACAAGGTCGAGGAGATCACCACCGGCGCCCTGGTCGAGCACGCCCTGCAGCAGCTCTACGGCGAGGAGACCGGCGACGCGGTCCCCAAGGAGGTCCTGGTCCCGGCGCTGCCCGAGCCGGTCGAGCCGGTCCAGGAGTGGCTGACCGGCCGCCGCGGGGCGAACGTCTCCCTGCGCATACCGCAGCGCGGCGACAAGAAGGCGCTGATGGAGACCGTGCAGCGCAACGCCCAGCAGGCTCTCGCGCTGCACAAGACCAAGCGTGCCTCCGACCTGACCACGCGCTCGCGTGCCCTGGAGGAGATCGCCGACGCCCTCGACCTGGACAGCGCGCCGCTGCGGATCGAGTGCTACGACATCTCGCATCTGCAGGGGGACGACGTGGTCGCCTCCATGGTCGTCTTCGAGGACGGCCTGCAGCGCAAGGGTGAGTACCGCCGCTTCCAGATCAAGGGCTTCGCGGGCCAGGACGACGTCCGCTCCATGCACGAGGTGATCACCCGCCGCTTCCGGCGTTACCTCGCCGAGAAGGAGAAGACGGGGGAGTGGGCCGACGGCGAGGAGATCCCCGTAAACGGCGAGAGCGCCCTTCCCGACGGCGAGCCGCTCGCCGGCTCGCTGAAGGACGACGACGGCCGTCCCAGGAAGTTCGCCTACCCGCCGCAGCTGGTCGTCGTGGACGGCGGTCAGCCGCAGGTCGCCGCGGCCCGGCGTGCCCTGGACGAGCTCGGCATCGACGACATCGCCGTCTGCGGCCTCGCCAAGCGGCTGGAGGAGGTCTGGGTCCCGGGAGAGGACGACCCGGTGGTCCTGCCGCGGACCAGCGAGGGCCTGTATCTGCTCCAGCGCGTGCGGGACGAGGCCCACCGCTTCGCGATCACCTACCAGCGCACCAAGCGTGCCAAGCGCTTCCGGGCAAGCCCCCTGGACGACGTCCCCGGTCTCGGCGAGACCCGCAAGCAGGCGCTCATCAAGCATTTCGGCTCGGTGAAGAAGCTGCGGTCCGCGACAATCGAGCAGATCCAGGAGGTGCCCGGGATAGGCCGGAAGACGGCCGAGACGATCGCCGTGGCCCTCGCCCAGGCGGCTCCGGCCGCACCCGCCGTGAACACGGCGACTGGAGAGATCATTGATGATGAGGAACCCGATACGACGGCGGGTTCCTCGGGGGAGCCCGTAACCGCGGGCCTCCCGGACGAACGACGGGGGCAGGAGACATGACCGAGCACGATGCACAGCCCACAGCGGAGCGAGATCCGGCCCACGAGGAAGCGGAGCGGGACCAGCCACCGCCCGCGGCCGGCGAGCAGCCCGCGGCGCAGGGAAACGGAGCACAGGTGAGCACGGACGGCACGCCCGCCCAGGCCCCCGAAGCGGCCATCCCCGAGCTGGTGATCATCTCCGGCATGTCCGGAGCGGGACGGTCGACGGCGGCGAAGTGTCTGGAGGACCTCGGCTGGTTCGTCGTGGACAACCTCCCGCCCGCCCTCATCCCCACCATGGTGGAGCTGGGCGCCCGCTCGCAGGGCAACGTGGCCCGGATCGCGGTCGTCGTGGACGTGCGGGGCCGGCGCTTCTTCGACAATCTGCGCGAATCCCTCGCCGATCTGGACACCCGGGGCGTCACCCGGCGCATCGTCTTCCTCGAGTCCTCCGACGACGCCCTGGTGCGCCGCTTCGAGTCGGTGCGCCGCCCGCACCCCCTGCAGGGCGACGGCCGCATCGTCGACGGCATCGCCGCCGAGCGGGAGCTGCTGCGCGAGCTGCGCGGCGACGCCGACCTGGTGATCGACACCTCCAGCCTGAACGTGCACGAGCTGCGCGCCAAGATGGACGCCCAGTTCGCAGGCGAGGAGGAGCCCGAGCTGCGGGCCACCGTGATGTCCTTCGGCTTCAAGTACGGCCTGCCCGTCGATGCCGACCTGGTCGCGGACATGCGGTTCCTGCCCAACCCGCACTGGGTCCCGGAGCTGCGCCCGTACACCGGCCTCAACGAGGAGGTCGCCGCGTATGTCTTCAACCAGCCCGGCGCGAAGGAGTTCCTCGACCGGTACGCCGAACTGCTGCGGCTCATCGCGGCCGGTTACCGGCGTGAGGGGAAGCGGTATGTGACCATCGCCATCGGCTGTACCGGCGGCAAGCACCGCTCGGTCGCGATGTCGGAGAAGCTCGCCGCGCGCCTCGCGGCCGAGGGTGTGGAGACGGTGGTCGTCCACCGGGACATGGGACGGGAATGACGGAACGTACACGGCGGCTCAGCCGGCTGCGCAGGATGGTGCCGGAGGGACGCGCGAGCCGTGCGGCCGCCGAGTCCCGGCCGGCCCGTCCCGCCGAGGCCCGCGGCGGCCGGCCCCGCCGCCGGGGCGCACAGCCCAAGGTGGTCGCGCTCGGGGGCGGCATGGGCCTGTCCGCCTCGCTCGCCGCACTGCGCCGGATCACTGGTGACCTCACCGCCGTCGTCACCGTGGCCGACGACGGCGGCTCCAGCGGCCGGCTGCGCGACGAGCTGGGCGTGCTGCCGCCCGGCGACCTGCGCAAGGCGCTGGCCGCGCTGTGCGGTGACGACGACTGGGGCCAGACCTGGGCCCGGGTCATCCAGCACCGCTTCCAGTCCCAGGGCGATCTGCACGAGCACGCGGTCGGCAATCTGCTGATCGTCGCCCTGTGGGAGCAGCTCGGGGACCATGTGCAGGCGCTGGACCTGGTCGGCAAGCTGCTCGGCGCGCACGGGCGCGTGCTGCCCATGTCCGCCGTACCGCTGGAGCTGCAGGCCCTGGTCAGGGGGCACGATCCGGAGCGCCCGGACGACGTGGACACCGTGCGCGGGCAGGCGACGGTCGCGCTGACGCCCGGCGAGGTCCAGTCGGTGCACCTGGTGCCGCACGACCCGCCGGCCGTGCCCGAGGCCGTGGCGGCGGTCCTGGACGCGGACTGGGTGGTGCTCGGCCCCGGCTCCTGGTTCTCCTCGGTGATCCCGCACCTGCTCGTTCCCGAGCTGCTGGACGCCCTCACGCAGACCAAGGCGCGCAAGGTGCTGTCCCTGAACCTCGCCCCGCAGCCGGGAGAAACCGAGGGCTTCTCCCCGCAGCGTCATTTGGAGGTTTTGGGGCGACACGCCCCTAAACTCGCCCTGGACGTGGTGCTGGCCGACGAGGCTGCCGTGCCCGACCGCGACTCGCTCACCGAGGCCGCCAAACGGCTGGGAGCCGCGATCGAGCTGGCACCGGTGGCCCGGACCGATGGATCACCCCGGCACGATCCGGAGCTGTTGGCCGCCGCGTACGACCGTATTTTTCGGATGCATGGAAGGATCGGCCCATGGCGATGACGGCAGCGGTGAAGGACGAGATCTCTCGGCTCCCCGTCACCCGGACCTGCTGCAGGAAGGCGGAGGTTTCCGCCATTCTGCGGTTCGCCGGCGGCCTTCACCTGGTGAGCGGGCGCATCGTGATCGAGGCGGAGCTGGACACCGCGATGGCGGCCCGCCGTCTCAAGCGGGACATCCTGGAGATCTTCGGCCACAGCTCCGAGCTGATCGTGATGGCGCCCGGCGGTCTGCGCCGCGGCTCGCGGTACGTCGTCCGGGTCGTCGCGGGTGGTGACCAGCTGGCCCGCCAGACCGGTCTCGTGGACGGCCGGGGCCGGCCGATCCGCGGCCTGCCCCCGCAGGTGGTCTCCGGGGCCACCTGTGACGCCGAGGCCGCGTGGCGCGGCGCCTTCCTGGCACACGGATCGCTGACCGAGCCCGGTCGTTCCTCCTCCCTGGAGGTGACCTGCCCGGGTCCGGAGGCCGCGCTCGCGCTGGTCGGTGCCGCCCGTCGGCTGTCCATCGCGGCCAAGGCGCGCGAGGTGCGGACGGTGGACCGGGTCGTCGTGCGGGACGGTGACGCGATCGGGGCGCTGCTGACCCGGCTCGGTGCGCACGAGTCCGTGCTGGCCTGGGAGGAGCGCCGGATGCGCCGCGAGGTGCGGGCCACCGCCAACCGGCTCGCCAACTTCGACGACGCCAACCTGCGCCGTTCGGCCCGTGCCGCCGTGGCCGCCGGAGCCCGCGTCCAGCGGGCGCTGGAGATCCTCGCTGACGAGGTCCCCGAGCACCTCGCTGCGGCGGGCCGGCTGCGCATGGAGCACAAGCAGGCCTCCCTGGAGGAACTGGGCGCGCTCGCCGACCCGCCGCTGACCAAGGACGCGGTCGCGGGCCGTATCCGCCGTCTGCTGGCGATGGCCGACAAGCGCGCCGCCGACCTGGGCATCCCGGGTACGGAGGCGAACCTCACCGAGGAGCTGGCGGACAACCTGGCCGGCTGACCGACGCCGTTCGAAGTCGCCGGTGCCGTACGCCCGTTCGGGTGGTCGGCACCGGCGTTGCGTGTCCGTGAAGCGCTCTTGACTCGATCATGAGGTGACATGAGCCTGGCAACCTGTTCGCCGCTGTGGCGGACCACCGCTAGGGGGGTTCATGAGACACAGAGCGAAATCGATCCTCGCTGTCGGCGCGCTTCTCATCGGCGGAGCGAGCCTCGCACCCCACGCCCAGGCCCGGAGCGGTGACCCGGCGACGTCCGGCTCGGACGAGGTCAGGGTCTACCGCGCCGACGTCACCCCGCAGCAGATCCCTCTGCTCCTGCGGGCCGGACAGGACGGGCAGGAACTCGGCGAGCAGGTCACCGGACCCGGGAAGACCGAGGTCGAGGTCTACCTCACCGGCAAGCAGGCGGCGAGCCTGCGGAAGGAGGGAGTCGACCTCACCGAGCACACCCTGTCGGCGCGTGCGCGTGCGCGCGTCACGACCGCGTCGCAGGGCGTCTTCCGCCCGTACGGCGGCAGTGGCGGACTGAAGGAGGAGATCCTGCGGACCGCCCGGGCCAACCCCGGCCTGACGAAGGTCGAGTCCATCGGAAGGACGATCGACGGCCAGGACATCCTCGCCCTCAAACTCACCAGGAACGCCCGCAAGACGAAGGACGGCTCCAGGCCGTCCGTGCTGTACCTGTCCAACCAGCACGCACGTGAGTGGATCACGCCGGAGATGACCCGGCGTCTGATGCACTACTACCTGGACCACTACCGGACGGACAGACGGATTCGGAAGATCGTCGACTCGACGGAGCTGTGGTTCGTCATCTCGGCCAACCCCGACGGCTACGACTACACGTTCAAGAACGCCGGAACCCGTCTGTGGCGCAAGAACCTGCGGGACGTCAACGGCGACGGTGTCATCGGCGCGGGCGACGGGGTCGACCTCAACCGCAACTTCCCCTACCGGTGGGGCTATGACGACGAGGGGTCGTCCCCCAACGCCACCAGCGAGACCTACCGCGGCGCGAGCCCCGCGTCGGAGCCCGAGACCAAGGCGCTGGACGGCTTCGAGAAACGCGTCGGGTTCAGATACGCCGTCAACTACCACTCCGCCGCCGAGCTGCTTCTGTACGGCGTCGGCTGGCAGGTCGCCACACCGAGCCCCGACGACGTGCTCTACAAGGCGCTCGCCGGCACCCCGGACAACCCGGCCGTTCCCGGCTACCACTCGCAGCTCTCCTCGGAGCTGTACACCACCAACGGCGAGGCGGACGGGCACGCGTCGAACGTGGACGGCGTCGCGATGTTCACCCCGGAGATGTCGACCTGCCAGAGCGCGTCGAACGTCGACCCGAACGACGCCTGGAAACCCGAGGACTGCCCGTCGCAGTTCAGCTTCCCCGACGACGAGAAGCTGATCCAGCAGGAGTTTGCCAAGAACATCCCGTTCGCGCTCTCCGTCGCCGAGACCGCCGTACACCCGGACCGGCCTGCCTCCTCGGTCGGGCTGAGCGCGGCCGACTTCACTCCGGCCGCGTTCTCCACGTCGTACTCCCGGGGCACGGACCAGGAGGTCTCCGTGGTCGCCCGCAAGGCGGTCCGCGACAAGGAACTGAAGTACCGCGTCAACGGCGGCCGCGTCCTCGACCGGGCGCTGCGGCGCTGGAAGGGCGGCACGACCTACGGCGGCGCGGACGACCTGTACTTCGACGAGTACCGGGCCGAGGTGCACGGCGGCGAGCCGGGCGACAAGGTCGAGGTGTGGTTCACGGGCGAGACGAAGAGCGGCGAGAGGGTCTCCAGCTCCCCCTTCACGTACACCGTCGCCGAGCGTCCCGGGGCCGACACGCTCGTCGTCGCCGAGGAGGGGACGACGGCCACGCAGGCGCAGAAGTACGTCGACGCGCTCAAGGCGGCCGGCCACCGGGCGATCGTGTGGGACGTGGCCACGCAAGGAGCGCCGGACGCGCTCGGCGTGCTGAAGCACTTCAGGACGGTCGTGCACTACTCCGGCGCGAACGGTCCCGGAAACGCCACCCAGCTGCAGCTGCGCGCCTACCTCAACGAGGGCGGCAGACTGATCGAGGCCGGTGAGCTGGCCGGCGGCAGCGTCAGACTCGGCGACGGCAGCCTCTCGGACGACTTCAGTCAGTACTACCTGGGCGCCTACAGCCGCACGTCGGCCAAGGGGGCCACCGGCTTCACCGGCTCCGGCGCCCTGGCCGGTTACACCGCCGCCCTCGGTGACGCGCCCGGCAACCCGCTCGACAGGGCCGGCACCTACGGGGTGACCTCCGACGAGCTTCCGGTGGCCAGGTACCCGCAGTTCAAGAGCGCGGGGGCGGGCCGGTTCGCCGGGGCCGTCAACCCCTACGGGCCGTACTCCGGTTCGTACATGGCCGCCGCCGTGCACACCGACGACGCCTACAAGCGCCTCACCCGCACCATCGACCTCACCGGCGTCGGCGCAGCCGACAAGCCGGCCCTGACCACCCGGCTGCTGTGGGACACCGAGCCGGGCTACGACCACGCGGTGATCGAGGCGCACACCGTGGGCGCGGACGACTGGACGACCCTGCCGGAGGCAGGCGGCGCCACCGGTACGGCCGTGCCGTCCGACTGCGGGGGCGGGTACCTGATCGCCGAGCATCCATGGCTGAAGCACTACCTGACGCTCGCGGACAAGGTCTGCACCGCGAGGGGCACCACCGGCTCGTGGAACAGCCTCACCGGCGGCTCCGGTGGCTGGCAGCGGCTCACCTTCGACCTGAGCGCCTACGCGGGGAAGTCCGTCGAGGTCTCGATCAGCTACATCACCGACCCCGGCACCGGCGGACACGGAGTCCTCGCCGACGACGCCTCGCTCGTGGTGGGCGGGACGGCGAAGGAGACCGAGGGCTTCGAGTCGTCGCTGGGCGCCTGGCACGTGACCGGACCGCCCGCGGGCAGTCCGGCCGTCGTGAAGGACTGGGCGCGCACCGGGACGCTCTTCCAGACCTACGGAGCGGTCACCACGCACGACACCGTGCTGCTCGGTTTCGGCCTGGAACAGGTGTCGTCGGCGGCCGATCGGGCAGCCCTGGTGAGGAAGGCGTTCACGGCGCTCGGCGCGTGAGGGCCGCCACGTTGACAGATCCCGCTCGCCTTGTTCCAACAGGTGAGCGGGAGCCCTCTCAACGGTGCGCGGAAGGGGGTCTGATCAAGTGAGCCGACCCGCTCACGAACGAGTGAAGACAGCGCAAAAACCGCCCGGCATTCCATGCAAAATACGGGTGAATCCACCGCCGTTCCGGGGTGGTCCGTACCCCTACTGGCGGGTAAGGAACGCCTGCCCGTGTATGCGCCATCTCGATGTCACTCCGGGGCCCTCCGGGAGGTAGGGTCGGTGGTGGTCGGGGACATCCCAAACAGAGCTCGCCGGCACCGCATGGCCGGCGTACCAACGAGGAGATCGGTTCGTGACGATCCGCGTAGGCATCAACGGCTTCGGCCGCATCGGTCGTAACTACTTCCGCGCGCTGCTGGAGCAGGGTGCGGACATCGAGGTTGTGGCTGTCAACGACCTGGGTGACACCGCTACCACCGCTCACCTGCTCAAGTACGACACGATCCTGGGTCGCCTCAAGCAGGAGGTCTCCCACACCGCCGACACCATCACCGTGGACGGCCACACCATCAAGGTGCTGTCCGAGCGCAACCCGGCCGACATCCCCTGGGGCGAGCTGGGCGTCGACATCGTCATCGAGTCGACCGGCATCTTCACGAAGAAGGAGGACGCCGCCAAGCACCTCGCGGGCGGCGCCAAGAAGGTCCTGATCTCGGCTCCGGCCAAGGACGAGGACATCACCATCGTGATGGGCGTCAACCAGGACAAGTACGACCCGGCGAACCACCACGTCATCTCCAACGCCTCCTGCACCACCAACTGTGTGGCGCCGATGGCGAAGGTCCTCGACGAGAACTTCGGCATCGTCAAGGGCCTGATGACGACGGTGCACGCGTACACGAACGACCAGCGCATCCTGGACTTCCCGCACAAGGACCTGCGCCGCGCCCGTGCCGCCGCCGAGAACATCATCCCGACCACCACCGGTGCCGCCAAGGCCACCGCCCTGGTCCTGCCGCAGCTCAAGGGCAAGCTGGACGGCATCGCCATGCGCGTCCCGGTCCCGACCGGCTCGGTCACCGACCTCGTCGTCGAGCTCGGCCGCGAGGTCACCAAGGAAGAGGTCAACGCCGCCTTCCAGAAGGCCGCCGAGGGCGAGCTGAAGGGCCTCCTCGACTACACCGAGGACCAGATCGTCTCCTCGGACATCGTCAACGCCCCGGCGTCCTGCACCTTCGACTCCTCCCTGACCATGGTCCAGGAGGGCAAGAACGTGAAGGTCATCGGCTGGTACGACAACGAGTGGGGCTACTCCAACCGCCTCGTCGACCTCACCGTCTTCGTCGGCAACCAGCTCTGATCGCAGCAGGACCTCGCAGTGAGACCAGGGCCCGGACAGCGCATCGCCGCGCTGTCCGGGCCCTGTCCCGCGTACGGACCACGTCCTTCTACGATCAGGTGCACCACGAGCCCTCCCCAGGAGTCCACTCAATGAAGACGATCGACGAACTTCTCGCCGCCGGCGTGAGCGGCAAGCGGGTCTTCGTCCGCGCCGACCTCAACGTGCCGCTGGCAAGCAGCACCATCACCGACGACGGCCGTATCCGTGCCGTCCTGCCCACCGTCAAGGCACTCGCGGACGCGGGCGCCAAGGTGGTCGTCGCCTCGCACCTGGGCCGCCCCAAGGGTGCCCCGGACCCCGCCTTCTCCCTCGCTCCGGCCGCCTCCCGCCTGGGTGAACTCCTCGGCTCCGCCGTGGCCTTCGCGACCGACACCGTCGGCCGGTCCGCCCAGGACACGGTCGCGGGTCTCGTCGACGGCCACGTCGCCGTCCTGGAGAACCTGCGCTTCAACCCCGGTGAGACCAGCAAGGACGACGCCGAGCGCGGCGCCTTCGCCGACCAGCTGGCCGCCCTCGCCGACGTCTACGTCGGTGACGGCTTCGGCGCCGTGCACCGGCGGCACGCCTCGGTCTACGACCTGGCGAAGAAGCTGCCGCACTACGCCGGCTACCTCATCGCCACCGAGGTCGGCGTCCTCAAGCAGCTCACCGAGGACGTCAAGCGCCCCTACGTGGTCGCGCTCGGCGGCGCCAAGGTCTCCGACAAGCTCGCCGTCATCGACCAGCTGCTCGGCAAGGCCGACCGGCTGCTCATCGGCGGCGGCATGGCCTACACCTTCCTCAAGGCCAAGGGTTACGAGGTCGGCATCTCCCTCCTGCAGGAGGACCAGATCCCGGCCGTCACCGAGTACATGCAGCGCGCCGAGAAGCAGGGCGTCGAGCTGGTACTCCCCGTCGACGTCCTGGTCTCCCGGGAGTTCCCCGACCTGAAGACCAAGGCACCGGCCGACTACACCGTGGTCGACGCGGACAAGATCCCCGCCGACCAGGAGGGCCTGGACATCGGCCCCAAGACCCGAGCGCTGTACGCCTCGAAGCTCGCCGACGCCGAGACCGTGTTCTGGAACGGTCCCATGGGCGTCTTCGAGCACCCCGACTACGCCGAGGGCACCAAGGCGGTCGCCCAGGCCCTCGTCGACTCGAACGGCTTCACCGTCGTCGGCGGCGGTGACTCCGCCGCGGCCGTGCGTACGCTCGGCTTCGACGAGAACGCATTCGGCCACATCTCGACCGGTGGCGGCGCCTCCCTCGAATACCTCGAGGGCAAGACGCTCCCCGGCCTCGCCGCACTGGAGGACTGACCCTTGGCAGCATCGATTTCTTCTGGCCGCACGCCGATCATGGCGGGCAACTGGAAGATGAACCTCAACCACCTCGAGGCCATCGCGCACGTCCAGAAGCTCGCCTTCGCCCTGGCCGACAAGGACTACGAGGCCGTCGAGGTCGCCGTCCTGCCGCCCTTCACCGACCTGCGCTCCGTGCAGACCCTGGTCGACGGCGACAAGCTCAAGATCAAGTACGGCTCCCAGGACATCTCGCAGCACGACTCCGGCGCCTACACCGGTGAGATCTCCGGCCCGATGCTGGCCAAGCTGAAGTGCACCTACGTGGTCATCGGCCACTCCGAGCGCCGCCAGTACCACAACGAGACCGACGAGCTCGTGAACGCCAAGGTCAAGGCCGCCTACAAGCACGGCCTGACCCCGATCCTGTGCGTCGGCGAGGAGCTGGACGTCCGCGAGGCGGGCAACCACGTCACCCACACCCTCACCCAGGTCGAGGGCGGTCTGAAGGACCTCCCGGCCGAGCAGGCCGAGACCGTCGTGATCGCCTACGAGCCCGTGTGGGCCATCGGCACCGGCAAGGTCTGCGGCGCCGGGGACGCCCAGGAGGTCTGCGCCGCCATCCGGGCCAAGATCGCCGAGCTGTACTCCCAGGACGTGGCCGACAAGGTCCGCATCCAGTACGGCGGCTCCGTGAAGTCGGGCAACGTCGCCGAGATCATGGCGCAGGCCGACATCGACGGCGCCCTGGTCGGCGGTGCCTCGCTGGACGCCGACGAGTTCGTCAAGATCGTGCGCTTCCGCGATCAGTGACACGAGCGGTGAGTAGGCGGTAGCGGCGATACGTCGTACCCTTGCGGGGGCACAGCCGGGATGCTGTGCCCCCGTCGTCCATCCGAATCCGAGGAAGTTGGTCCAGCCGTGGTTTTGGGGTTCTCGATCGCCCTGATCGTCTTCAGCCTGCTGCTGATGCTGCTGGTGCTGATGCACAAGGGGAAGGGCGGCGGCCTCTCCGACATGTTCGGTGGCGGCATGCAGTCCTCCGTCGGCGGCTCCTCGGTCGCCGAGCGCAACCTGGACCGGATCACCATCGTGATCGGTGTGCTGTGGTTCGCGTGCATCATCGTCCTCGGCATCCTGATGAAGACGAACAGCTGACACCCGCGCAGCACACATATCACGCATATTCGGTATGTAAGGCCCCATGTTCGGTACGCGCTCCTGAGCGCGGCCTATCATGGGGCTTGCGTCTATGAGCGGGGACCTTGTAACTCCAATCACTGGACGCGCGTTGGGCCTTACGTAGACTGAGGCGCTCGCAGCGAAGCGAAACGCCGACTCACTTCGCGGCACCATCACGCAGGGAGTTACGACCGTGGCAAGTGGCAACGCGATCCGTGGAAGCCGGGTCGGGGCGGGGCCGATGGGCGAGGCCGAGCGCGGCGAGTCCGCGCCGCGTCTGCGCATCTCCTTCTGGTGCTCCAACGGGCACGAGACGCAGCCGAGCTTCGCCAGCGACGCGCAGGTTCCCGACACCTGGGACTGCCCGCGCTGCGGCTTCCCGGCCGGCCAGGACCGGGACAACCCGCCGGACCCGCCCCGCACCGAGCCGTACAAGACGCACCTCGCGTACGTACGGGAGCGGCGCAGCGACGCGGACGGCGAGGCGATCCTCGCCGAGGCGCTCGCCAAACTGCGGGGCGAGATCTAACACTTGACACCGGCCGGGCACCTCCAGGTGCCTGGCCGGAGCCGTCTTGGCCCGCGCGGCCGGCCCGTTGTCAGTGGCACCCTCTACGGTTTTTCGTGAAGGCGAGAACCGCGAGGGGGAGTTGTGACGTCGGTCGGGACGGGGGAGAGGCATGCGCCCGCGTGGCGCGGAGGGTTCGGGCGGCTGTGGAGCGCCGCCGTGCTGTCCAGCTTCGGTGACGCACTGCGCACGGCCGCGCTGCCCCTGCTCGCGGCCTCGCTGACCGACCGGCCCCTGCTCATCGCCTCCTGCGGCTACCTGCCCTGGCTCGTCTTCGGGCTGCTCGGCGGAGCAGTCGCCGACCGGGTGGACCAGCGGCGCGCGATGTGGACCGTGGACGCCGTACGCGGTCTGCTCCTGGGTTCGTTCGCGGTGGCCGTCGCCCTGGGCCACGCCTCGATCGCCCTGCTCATCGCCCTGGCCTTCACTCTGACCACGCTCCAGACGCTGTTCGACAACGCCGCCACGGCCCTGTTGCCTGCCCTGGTGGACCGGCAGGCGCTCGGCAGTGCCCACACCCGGCTGATGACGGGGCAGAGGATCGCCGGTGGTCTGCTGGGCGCACCGGTCGTGCCGGTGCTGATCGCCGCCGGTGCGGCCGTCCCCTTCGCGGCCGACGCCCTCACGTTCCTCGTGGCCGCCGTGCTGGTCGCCTCCCTTGGGACCGACGCGTCCCAGCGCGCGGTGAGACCGGCGGGCAGCACCCTGCGCCGGGAGATCGCCGCCGGGCTGCGCGCCCTGGGGAGCGACCGGGCCCTGCGCGGGCTGTGCGCCGCCACGGCCCTGTGCAACATCGGCATGGGCGCCCTGATCGCCACCCTGGTGGTCCTCGTGACCGGCTGGCTGGACGCGGGTACGACCGGGTACGCGGCGGCCGCTACCGCGTACACCGTGGGCGGTCTGACCGGCGGCGTGCTGAACCGGTGGACCACGGCCGCGCTCGGCGGCATGCGGACCGTCCTGCTCGCCGGCACCGTGCAGATCGGCGCGCTCGTCGTGATGGGCACCGTGCGCAGCCTGACCGCCACGGTGGCCGCGCTCGCCGTCTTCGGCTGCATGGGCATGCTGTGGAACGTCAACACGACGACCCTGATGCAGCAGCGCACCCCCGCCGACATGCTCGGCCGGGTCGGCTCCGCCTTCCGCACCCTCGCCGTCGCCGGGGCCCCGCTGGGTGCCCTGCTCGGCGGCGCCGTGGCCACGGCCTGGGGGCGGAACACCCCGGCCCTGCTCACGGCCGTCTTCTTCGTCCTGTCCGTCACCGCGCTGATACCGGCCCGCAAGCCGGACGTACCTGTTGTTGCGCTGGACGACGGCGTCACGACGGCTCGTGCCGCGCGGTGATCAATTAGGTTGGAACAGCTGGACAGGCACGAAAGAAGGCGGAAGTCGGAAATGAACGCAGACGGCCGTACCAGGCTCAACCAGACGCCCGAATGGACCGCTCTCGCCAAGCACCGGGAGGAACTGGCCGGCACCCATCTCAGGGAGCTGTTCGCCGCCGATCCCGGGCGCGGTGCGGGATACACGCTCCAGGTCGGCGATCTGTATCTCGACTACTCGAAGCACCTGGTCACCGACGAGACGCTGCGGCTGCTGCGCGAGCTGGCCGCCGCCACGGACGTGTTCGGCCTCCGGGACGCCATGTTCCGCGGTGAGAAGATCAACGTCACCGAGAACCGCGCGGTGCTGCACACCGCGCTGCGCGCCCCGCGCGACGCGGTGATCGAGGTCGACGGGCAGAACGTGGTGCCGGCCGTGCACGCCGTGCTCGACAAGATGAGCGACTTCGCCGACCGCGTCCGCTCCGGCAGCTGGACCGGCCACACCGGCAAGCGCATCAAGAACGTGATCAACATCGGGATCGGCGGCTCCGACCTGGGCCCCGCGATGGCGTACGAGGTGCTGCGCAGCTTCACCGACCGCGACCTGACGGTCCGCTTCGTCTCCAACGTGGACGGTGCCGACCTGCACGAGGCCACCCGTGACCTGGACGCGGCCGAGACGCTGTTCATCATCGCCTCGAAGACCTTCACCACCATCGAGACGATCACCAACGCCACCTCCGCCCGTACCTGGCTGCTGGACGCGCTCGGTGACGACGGCGCGGTGGCCAAGCACTTCGTCGCCCTGTCCACGAACGCCGAGAAGGTCGCCGAGTTCGGCATCGACACGGCCAACATGTTCGAGTTCTGGGACTGGGTCGGCGGCCGGTACTCCTACGACTCGGCGATCGGCCTGTCCCTGATGATCGCCATCGGACCCGACCGCTTCCGGGAGATGCTGGACGGCTTCCGGCTGATCGACGACCACTTCCGCACCGCGCCCGCCGAGGCCAACGCCCCGTTGCTCCTCGGCCTGCTGGGCATCTGGTACGGCAACTTCCACGACGCCCAGTCGCACGCGGTGCTGCCCTACAGCCACTACCTGTCGAAGTTCACCGCCTACCTCCAGCAGCTGGACATGGAGTCCAACGGCAAGTACGTGGCGCGGGACGGCAGGCAGGTCGACTGGCAGACCGGGCCGGTCGTCTGGGGCACCCCCGGCACCAACGGGCAGCACGCCTACTACCAGTTGATCCACCAGGGCACCAAGCTGATCCCGGCGGACTTCATCGGCTTCGCCGAGCCGGTGGCCGAGCTGAGCGGTGAACTGAAGGCGCAGCACGACCTGTTGATGGCCAACTTCTTCGCCCAGACCCAGGCGCTCGCCTTCGGCAAGACCGCCGGGGAGGTCCGCGCGGAGGGCGTCCCCGAGGAGCTGGTCGCACACAAGACCTTCGAGGGCAACCGGCCGACCACGACCATCCTGGCGAAGGAACTCACCCCGTCCGTTCTCGGCCAGCTGATCGCGCTGTACGAACACAAGGTGTTCGTGCAGGGTGCGGTGTGGAACATCGACTCCTTCGACCAGTGGGGCGTGGAGCTGGGCAAGGTCCTCGCCAAGCGGGTCGAGCCGGCCCTCACCGAGGGAGCCGAGGTCCCAGGCCTCGACGCCTCGACCAAGGCGCTGGTCGCGACGTACCGGGAGCTGCGCGGCCGGGCCTGACCGGCCCGCACTGATCCGTCGTCCGACCCGTCGTCCGAGACGTCGCGGCGACCCTTTCTGTGCGTTCTCTTTGCTGATCCCTTAAGGTTCGAGTGATCTTCAGGGGAGGAAGACGCATGGTGCACAGAGGGTTCGCCGCGGCGGTCGCGGCGGCCGTCATCGGGGCGTCGGCGGTCGGTTGCGGCAGCGGACACGAGCCGGCGGAGTCCAAGGACGGCGGGCCCGCGGCCAAGGGAAGGGCCGAGGCCACGGGACCGGCCCGGCCGGGCTACTCCGGGCTGTCGCAGGTGCCGGAGCGGCTGGCGAAGGACGGGACGACCATCACGGTCGGGGATCCGGCCGCCCCGGTGACCGTGCACCTGTTCGAAGACCCGCGGTGCCCCGTGTGCAAGGAGTTCGAGACCACCGGCGGCGCCCCGCAACTGCGCGCGGCGACCGTCCGGCGGGAGACGAAGACCCAGTACACCCTCGCCTCCTTCCTGGACGGCCGGCTCACCGGCTCCGGGTCCGAGAAGGCGGTCAACGCCCTGCGGGCCGCGCTGGACAAGGGCAGGTTCGCCGAGTACCACGACGTGCTCTACGCCCACCAGCCCGCCGAGAGCGTCGACGGCTTCACCGACGCGTATCTCCTGAAGCTGGCCGGGCAGGTCCCCGGACTGCGCGGGCCGGACTTCGACTCGGCCGTGAAGACCATGAAGTACCGCTCGTTCGTGACCCGGTCGGAGAAGGCGTACGAGGACGCGGGCGGAGCGCAGGCCCCCAAGGGCCCCGGCACCCCGACCGCCGACATCAACGACGTACGCGTCCCCGCCGAGTACAACGCCGTGCTGTTCGACGGTGGCGCCTTCTCCGGTCTGCTCGCCAAGATCCGGGCCCACCCCGAGCAGTGGCAGTGACCGACTCCCTGCCCTCCGTCAGGCCACGGACCTGCGTCAGGCCACGGCGCTGAGCGTGTCCGCGAGCCGTCTGCGTGCCGCGCGGGTCGCGGGCAGTGCGGCGAGCGCCGCCGCCCCGAGCACGGCTGCCGCGCCCAGGGCGAGCAACTGCACGGGTGAGGGGGACTGGGCGATACCGGCACCGATACCGCTGGAGCTGCCCTGGGCGTCGATCAGCCGGCGGGCCAGCGGCAGCCCCAGCGCCGTACCGGCGAGCGCCGCGACCAGGGCCGTACAGCTCGTCGCCGTGACGGTGATCGCGGTGATCTGCCGCGGGGACATGCCGATCGCCTTCAGCGCCAGTACGTCCCGCTCGCTCTCACGGACACTGCCGCCGATGGCGGTGAGCAGCTCCACCAGCCCGATCAGGGCCAGCACGGCGATCAGCCCGGCGACGACGGCGCGCAGCGGGGACAGCCCGTCGGCGGGGTTGTCCACGGGATGCACCTCCAGGTGGCCCCGGCCGGCCGCGGACAGCGCGGCGGCCACGCGCTGCGGGTCGGCCCCGGGGCGCAGGCGCAGCTCGTAGAAGGCGGGGGTCAGCCCGGGGTCGTTCTCGCGGAGGGTGTCCAGGGAGGTGGTGACGACCCGGCCGGCGTTCTGCGGTTCGATGCTGCGGCCGACGATGTGCAGGATCTGCGGCCGGTCGCCCACCGTCATCCGTACCCAGTCACCGACTCGCGCGTGCAGCAGGTCCAGCAGTCCCTGGCCGGCCACCGCCTCGTCCGGTCCGCGTGCGGTCCGGCCCTCGGCGAGGGCGTAGGGGTAGGGCGCGGTGCGGGTGCCGACGCCGCGCAGCGCGATGGTGCCGGTCTGGCCGGGGACCAGCGCGGCGACCTCGACTCCGGGGTAGGCGCCGGTGACCCGGCGATCGGCGGTGAGCAGGGACCGTACGGTGACGGGGTCCAGGGCGCCGTCGGAGCGGGCCGTGAGGGCCGTCGGCATGCCCACGCGCTCCGGACTGCTGTGGAAGCGGTCGATCGTGGTCCAGGCGCTGAGCGCGACCACGATCAGCAGCAGCGGCAGCGTCAGCCGGGCCACGGTGGCCAGCGACCGGCCGCGCCCCGCGCACGCCTTGTGGCAGCCGAGAACCAGCGCGGCCGGCAGCCGCAGCCCGAGCGCCCGCCGGGCCGGCCCGGTCAGCCCGCCACCGGCCGGCGCGGCCGGGCGAGGCACCGGAACCGGCGGGACCCTCCCGGCCCGCCAGGCCGCGAGCCCCGTGGTCAGGCCGATGAACAGCACCGCGCCCACGGGCACCACGAACAGTGCCACGGTGTGCCCCGGCAGTCCTTGCCACACGCCCACGGCGTCGCCGAGCCGCCCGGGGATCCGGCTGCCCAGGGCCTCGGTGAGCGCCGCGGCGGCCACCGAACCCAGCAGCGCGTACGCCAGGTGCTGGAGCAGGAAGACCCGGACGACCTGGCCGGGTGTGAAACCGATCGCCTTCAGCACCGACAGGTCCCGCAGGTGCCCCCGGATGCGGGTGGCGATCGCCCCGTGCACGGCGAACCCCGCGGCGACCAGCGCGCCCAGCCCGAACAGGCCGAGCACCTGACCGAGCAGCCGGTTGTCGCCCTGGGCCGCGGCACGCGCCTGCTGCCAGGTGGAGACCTCGCCGACCGCGCCCGCGCCCAGCACCGTGACGGCACGCTGCACGACGTAGTCCGTGTCGCCGGGGTCGGCGAGGCGCAGCCCGATCACCCCGGCGGCGGGGGCGCGCACGGCCGGCGGCGGCGCCCAGACCAGGCCCGGCTGCTCTCCCGGGCTGTAGCGCGGCTCGGCACTGTCCGCGATGCCCTCGACGGTCAGGGTGCGGGCGGTACCGGGGAGCGTGAGGGTGTCCCCCGGCTCGGCCAGCAGGGCCCGGGCCAGGCTGCTCTCCAGCACCACGCCGTTCGGTTCGGCCGGATCCAGCCAGTGCCCGGCGGTGAGCAGCGGCCGGCCGACGGAGGGCCGCTCGGAGACGCCGCGCAGTTCCACGGAGGCACGGCTGCCGCGTACGGCGACGGTGGCGGACTCGGTGCGGTAGGGGCCGGCGACGGACTCGACGCCGTCCAGCCGGGCGAGCTTGCGGGTGTCCGCGGAGGCGACGGTGTGGATCCACACGTGTGCCCCGCGGGCCTGGGTGAAGATCCGCTGCCAGGGGTTGGTCGCGTAGCCGAACAGGGCGGTGGCCAGCAGCAGCGAGGCGACGATGCCGGCCGTGGCCAGCACGAGGAACAGTGCCTCGCCACGATGTTTGCGCAGATCGGAGTGCGCCCAGCGGCGACTGGCCGCGCCGCCGACGGCTACGCGGCCGAGAGGGCCGCGGTGCGCGGTCGGTCGTGTGCCGCGCCGTCGTGGCCGGGCGCGCCCACCCGGCGGTAGCCGCACATCAGACGCGGGCTCGCGCCCCTTCAGGGCGGTCATCAGTCCCTCAGCTCCAGCACGCCCGAGATCCCCGACTTCCGGGACGGCGGTGCGCCGTCCAGGCGCGCGTCGTCGGCTATGCGGCCGTCGAAGAAGCTGATCACGCGGTCGGCGGCGCTCGCCAGCCGGGCGTCGTGCGTGACCAGGACGATGCTCTGCCCGCGCCCGTGGAAGCGGGACAGAAGCCGCATCACCTCGCGTGTGCCCTTGCTGTCCAGGCTTCCGGCGGGCTCGTCGGCCAACAGCAGCGGCGGATGGTTGACCAGGGCCCGGGCGAGCGCGACCCGCTGCTGTTCGCCGCCGGACAGCTCGCCCGGCATGCTGCGGTCCTTGCCCTCGAGCCCCAGCTCGGCCAGCAACTCCTCCCGTTCGGCGCGCGCCTTCTTCGGCGGGACGCCGGCGAGCAGGGCGGGCAGCTCGACGTTGTCGGCCACCGACAGGTTCGACACCAGGTTGAAGAACTGGAACACGATCCCGATCGCCCTGCGGCGCTCCACCGCCCAGCGCGCCTCGCTGAAGGAGTCCGTGCACCGCCCGTCGAGCCAGATGCTGCCCTCGTCCGGCCGCTGCAGCCCGCCGAGCAGGTGCAGCAGCGTGGACTTGCCGGCGCCGGACGGTCCGGTGATCGCCACGAACTCGCCGCGTGCCACGGACAGATCGACTCCGCGCACGGCATGCGCGGGCGCGCCCTCGCCGTGGTGGGTCTTCACCAGAGCCTCGGCGCGCAGCACCGCGGTGCCCTCGGCGTGCGGCACCGGAGCAGCGTGCTCGCTCATTCCAGTTCCTCCTGGCACCGCTCCAGCCAGTCGAGGTCGGCCTGCAGATGCAGCATCGCGCCCTCGATGAGCAGGTGGGCGATTCGGTTGTCCCGGTTCTCGGCCGCGGCCAGTTTCGACAGGTTGCGCATGGTGGTGAGGTACTGGCGCCGCTGCTTGTTGATGAGGGCGATCTGGTCGGCGAGACCGGTCTGCGGGGCGACGGCGAGCTTCATGAAGAACTCGTCGCGCACCCGAGGCTCGTCCTCGGTCTCCTCGAACCAGGCGTGCAGCGCCTCGCGCCCGGCGTCGGTGAGGTGGTAGACCTTCTTGTTGGGCCGGCTGGACTGCTCGACGTCCTCGCCCTCGATCAGTCCCGACTTCTCGAGGCGGCCGAGGGTGACGTAGATCTGGCCGACGTTCGGCTGAGGGTACGCGGAGCCCAGCAGTTGCTCAAGGTCTTGCTTCAGCTCGTAACCGTGGGCCGGACCACGGGCGAGGAGGGCCAGGAGGGGCAGGCGCACTCGTGCTGTCCTCCTGTCTGCTCACAATGTGCTCCAGGCCCTAGTATCGCCCATACCTAACAGGTATACATGGCCTCTGACTCCCGGGCGAGGGTGCCCGGAGCCGTGTGTACGTGTTCAGGGAGGAACCTATGCGGTGGATACGCGCCGCCGGTAGGGGCCTCCTCGTTCTGGCCGTGATCATGACCGGGTACGTCGCCTCCGGCGCGCAGGCCGACGAGGTCGCGGGAGACGGCCGCGGCCCGCTCACCCTGGCCACCGCCGGCGACCTCACCGGCTATCTCGGCCCGCTGCTCCGGGGCTGGAACCGCACCCACCCCGGCGAGAAGGTCACGCTCGTCGAGCTGCCGGACTCCGCCGACGAGACCCATGCGCAGATGGCCACCGACCTGCGCGGCGGTGACCGGGGCCGCTTCGACGTCCTGAACATCGACGTCAACTGGACCTCGGAGTTCGCGGCGGCCGGCTGGATCCGCCCACTGCCGCGCGACCGCTTCCCGCTGAAGAGCTTCCTGCCGCCGGTCGTGGACACGGCCACCTACGACGGACGGCTGTACGCCGTCCCGTACGTCACGAATGCCGGACTCCTCCTGTATCGCAAGGACATCCTCGCCAAGGAGGGCGTGCCCCCGCCGCGCACCTGGGCCGAGCTGGAGCACGACGCGAGGACGATCGCGCCGAAGTACGGACTCGGCGGCTACGCGGGCCAGTTCCTGCCCTATGAGGGACTCACCGTGAACGCGGCCGAGGCCGTGTACTCGGCGGGCGGCACGATCCTCGGTGACGAGGGTACCCGGGTCACCGTCGACTCGGCCGCCGCCCGCGAGGGCATCGGCTTCCTCGCCCGCGGCATCCGTGAGGGCTGGATACCCAGGGCGGCGCTGACGTACAAGGAGGAGGAGTCCAAACAGGCCTTCCAGGACGGCAGGCTGCTCTTCCTGCGCAACTGGCCCTACGCCTACGCCGTCGCCTCCGCCAAGGGTTCCAGGGTCGCCGGCAGGATCGGCGCCGTACCGATCCCCGGACCCGACGGGCCGGGGACGAGTGTGCTCGGCGGCTCGAACCTCGCCGTCAACTCCCACACCCGGCACCCCGATTCGGCCGCGCGCCTGATCGCCTACCTCACCAGTGCGCCCGTCCAGCGCCAGGTGCTCATCCGGGGTGCGCTGCCGCCCGTACGGGCCGCGCTCTACGAAGATCCCACGCTGGTACGGCGGTTCCCCTATCTGCCGACCCTGCGCACCGCCGTGCTCACCGCCGCCCCGCGCCCCAAGAGCGCGCACTACGACCAGGTCAGCCTGGTGGTCCAGGCGGTCGTGCAGGACGCCCTGGCGGGGCACGAGACGCCTGCCGCGGCGGTGCGCCGACTGGCCCGGGAGTTGGCGGCCGTCTCCAGCCGCTAGTTACTTGTTAAGTAACGCCGACATCTCATCTGTCGTTCGGATGCCCCAGTAAGTCCGTATTTGCTACCCAAACTTGGCAGTAATCAAAGTTCTTTTCATTGACACCTTCGCGATACGCCTACCTAACATGCATGCATGTTGAGTAAGCACCACTGGTGGCGCGACGCCGTCATCTACCAGGTGTACGTCCGCAGCTTCCTGGACAGCACCGGCGACGGCATCGGCGATCTGGCCGGGGTCCGCGCGGGGCTGCCGTATCTGAAGAAGCTCGGTGTCGACGGCATCTGGCTGAGCCCCTTCTACCCCTCGCCGCAGCACGACCACGGCTATGACGTGGCCGACTACTGCGACGTCGACCCGCTCTTCGGCGACCTCGCCGAGTTCGACCTGCTGATGGCGGCGGCCCGGCGGCTCGGCATCAAGGTGCTGCTCGACATCGTCCCCAACCACTGCTCCAGCGAGCACCCGTGGTTCCGCGAGGCCCTGGACAGCGCCCCCGGCAGCCAGGCCCGCGCCCGCTTCCACTTCGCCGACGGGCGCGGCCCGGACGGCAGCGAGCCGCCCAACAACTGGCACGCCATGTTCGGCGGCCCCGCCTGGAGCAGGGTCGGCGACGGCCAGTGGTACCTGCACATGTTCACGCCCGAGCAGCCCGACTGGAATTGGCGCGACCCCGAGGTCGCCGCCGAGTTCGACCGTGTCCTGCGCTTCTGGCTGGACCGGGGTGTCGACGGCTTCCGCATCGATGTGGCGGCCGGGCTGTACAAGCACCCCGAACTGCCCGACTCCGACGACCCGGAGGCCGACGCCCGCACCCGCGACTCGGTCAACCCGCTCGCCTGGAACCAGCCCGAGGTGCACGAGGTGTGGCGCTGGTGGCGCGCCGTGTGCGAGGAGTACACCGCCCGCGACGGCCGTGAACGCCTCCTCGTCGGCGAGGTCTCCGTCCCCACCGCCCGCGAACACGCCCTGTACGTCCGCCCGGACGAACTCCACCAGGCCTTCTTCTTCGACCTGCTCGGCGCCCCCTGGGACGCGGACGCCTTCCGCAAGGTCATCTCCGAGGCCATGCAGGACATCGCCGGCACGGGCTCGACCGTCACCTGGGTCCTCAACAACCACGACCAGGTCCGCACCGTCACCCGCTACGGCGAACCCGCCCCCGAGGGCAGCGGCCTCGGCGCCGCCCGCGCCCGCGCCGCCGCGCTGCTGATGCTGGCGCTGCCCGGAGCCGCGTACATCTACCAGGGCGAGGAGCTGGGCCTGCCCGAGGTCGTCGACCTGCCCGACGACGTCCTCACCGACCCGATCTTCCGCCGCACCGGCAGCCGCGCCCGGATCCGCGACGGCTGCCGGGTGCCGCTGCCCTGGTCCGGACAGGCCTCCCCGTTCGGCTTCACCTCCGGCGTGGAGGGCGCCAAGCCCTGGCTGCCACAGCCCGACTACTTCGCCGAGTACGCCACCGACCGCGCCCTCGCCGACACCCGCTCCTTCTGGCACCTGTACCGCGACGGCCTCCAACTGCGGTCGTCACTGCCGCAACTGGGCGAGGGCACACTGCACTGGCTGGACAGCCCGCCCGGCGTCCTCGCCTTCGCCCGCGGCGACGGCCTGGTCTGCGCCGTCAACTTCGGTACGGCCCCCGCCCCCGCCCCTGTCTCCGGCACCCCCCTGCTCTCCAGCGGCCCCTGCCCGGCCGGCGTGCTGCCCGGCGCCACCGCGGCCTGGTGGCTGAGCGACCTCTGACCCCGATCCGTCACCTCCCATCCCCTGAAGGGACATCAACGATGATGCGACGACGTACCACCCTGCTCACCAGCTGCACCGCGCTGGCCCTGGCCCTCGGTGCCACCGCCTGCGGCGGCGGACCGGTCTCCGCGGGCGGCGGCGACAAGGCCCTCAGTGGCCAGACGGTCACCGTGGCCGGCGTCTGGACCGGCAGCGAACAGAAGAACTTCCAGAAGGTGCTGGACGCCTTCACCGCGAAGACCGGCGCCAAGACGCAGTTCGTCTCCACCGGCGACAACGTCTCCACCGTCGTCGGCAGCAAGATCGAGGGCGGCAACGCGCCCGACGTCGTGATGGTCCCGCAGGTCGGCGTCCTCGACCAGTTCGCGAAGAAGGGCTGGCTCAAGCCGCTGTCGCCGACCACGCAGCAGACGGTCACCGCCGACTACGCGCCCGTGTGGAAGAAGTACGGCAGCGTCGACGGCACCCTGTACGGCCTCTACTTCAAGGCCGCCCACAAGTCGACCGTCTGGTACAGCCCCGACGCCCTCACCCAGGCCGGGGTCAAGCCGCCGAAGACGTACGACGCGATGCTGAAGGCCGGCCACACGGTCTCCGACTCCGGCCTCGCCGCCTTCGCCGTCGGCGGTGAGGACGGCTGGACCCTCACCGACTGGTTCGAGAACGTCTACCTCTCCCAGGCCGGACCCGAGAAGTACGACGCCCTCGCCGCGCACAAGCTGAAGTGGACCGACCCGTCCGTCGTCAAGGCGCTCACCACGCTCGGCAAGCTGTTCAAGGACAAGCAGCTCGTCGCAGGCGGCCAGAAGGAGGCCCTGAACACCGACTTCCCGAGCTCGGTGGAGAAGGTGTTCGGGCCCAAGCCCGAGGCCGGCATGGTCTTCGAGGGCGACTTCGTCGCCGGCGTCGCGCACGACCAGTTCGGCAAGACCATCGGCAAGGACGCGGACTTCTTCCCCTTCCCCGCGGTCGACGGCGGCACGGCACCGGTGGTCAGCGGCGGTGACGCGGCCGTCGTCCTCAAGGACGGCAAGAACGCCAAGGCCGGCATGAAGCTCCTGGAGTACCTGGCCACCCCCGAGGCGGCGGCCGTCTGGGCGAAGGCGGGCGGCTTCCTGTCCCCGAACAAGAAGCTCGACCCCGCCTCCTACAGCGACGACGTCACCCGCGCCACCGCCAAGTCCCTGGTCGGAGCCGGTGATTCGGTCCGCTTCGACATGTCCGACCAGGCACCGGCGGCCTTCGGCGGCACCAAGGGGGCCGGCGAGTGGAAGCTGCTGCAGGACTTCCTGCGCGACCCGTCCGACCCGAAGGGCACCGCGGCGAAGCTGGAAGCCGCGGCGGCCAAGGCCTACCAGGGCTGAGCGGCAGCACCATGACCGCCACCGCTCTCGTGAAACAGCAGCTCGGTGCCGTCGATCTCCGAGAAGACCGGCGAGTCCTCCGCCTTGAACACATTCTTGTACGTCCCGCCGACGTCCCGGTACACGTACGAGC
>NZ_JBSFKD010000064.1:0-28621 GCF_053598395.1 Streptomyces sp. NPDC001135
GTCTTGGCGACGGTGACCAGGTCACCGCCGCGCAGGGCCCCCGCGCACAGCCGGGTGATGGAGGACTTGCCGCGGATGCCGTTGACCAGCACCCGGGTGGGGATGTTCTCCAGGTTGGCGAAGTGCCGTCGCTGCTCCACGACGCCCGCGGCGAGCAGAATCGCGCAGCAGACCAACAGCACGGTGTAGAGGAAGAGCACGGGTGATCAGTTCCTTGTGTACTGCTGGGGCGGGTACTGCTGCGGCGGGTACGGCTCGGGCGCGGGGTGCTGGGGCGGGTCCTGGCGCGGGCCCTGCCGCTCGGCCGGGTCCGGGCGCGGCGTGGACTGCTGCGGCGTGGGCTCCTGCCGGGCGGACGGCGGGGGCGGGGTGCGGCGGGGCTGCTGGCGGCGCTGGTCCTGCAGTTGCTGCCGGATGAGTTCCAGGGAGCGGGTGACGGCGCCGACCTCGTCGTGGTGCTGCGGGAAGAGCACGGTCTTGCGGTCGCCCGCGGCCAGTGCCTCGGCCCGGTCGGCCAGGCTGCGCAGCGGCCGGGCCACCACGATGTGCAGCCAGCCCAGGCAGGCGACGGCCGCGGCGGCACCGAGCAGACCGGCGAGGACCGTGCGGTTCTGGGCGTCGTACTGCGGGATGGCGAGCCGGTCGACGGGCTGCCAGCTGACCACGCTCCAGTGCAGCGACTCGGCCGTGCCGCTGCCGGAGAACGGCGCGGCGGCGGCGATCCGCACGCCGTTCTCGCGGTAGAGGACACCGCTCGGCTTCGGCTTCTTGCCCAGCCGCTGGGCGCTGGCCGCGACGAGGTCCCTCAGGTGGTCGTCGGGCAGCGACTGGAAGGCGAGGAAGCCCGTGTTTCCGGCGATGACCTTGTGCTGGTCGTCCACGAGCCGGACGACCCCGAGGCCCGGGCGGGTCAGCAGGGCGTTGAAGAACTCCACGCGGAACTCGCCGACGAGCTGGGCGCCGTTGCGGCCGGGTATCTCGGCGGCGGCGACGACCACGGGCTCCTTGTCGCCGCGGCCCAGCAGCCGGACGGACTTGCCGGAGACCCGGTCGGACTCGGCCACCCTGGGCGACTTCCCCTCCCGGGCCTGGATGGCTCCGTGGGAGTCGACGACGTAGAGGGAGCGGTAGCGCCTGTTCTCGTTGTACGTGCGCTCCAGCACCGTCTCCATGGCCTCGGGCGAGGTCTTGTCGCCGATCAGTGAGGCGACCGACTGCAGGTCGGCGTCGCCCTCGTTGACCGCGCGGCGCACCCGGTCGCTGAGCGTGTCGGTGCGCTCGCGCTGGTCGTTGACGAGCTGACGGGGGACGTCGGCCGTGCTGTCCGCGCGGTTGAACAGCAGCATCAGGGGTGCCGACCAGGCCAGCAGCAGCACCGCGCAGACCGCGAGGAGGGCGCGGGTGTCCACCCGGCGCAGCCCGCTCGGGGTCTCGGCCGAACCGGTGGCCTCGGCGCTCTCGCCGAGCAGCTGGCGGCGCAGCCGTTCCAGGGCGCCTCCGATGCGGTGCGCCTCGCCGTAGCCCGGGACGGTGACCGGGCGGGTCAGATCACCGCGGGTGAGCCGGCGGGACTCCAGGAACAGCCGGATGAGCGGACGCTGCACGGTGCCCAGCAGCACCGCCACGGCCAGGGCGCCGACGACGAGCAGCGCACCGGCCGCCAGCACTCCGAACACCGGGGAGCCGGACGGGGCCGACTCCTCGGTCACCTTGACCATGGAGACCACCGACAGGCCGAGCCCGGAGGCGGTGGTGTGCTCGCCGGGCTCGGCCGCGGCGAGGGTGGCGTATCCGGCGACGGACCGGTCACCGAGCAGCTTGCCGCCGAGCAGGCTGCCGCTGACGCCCTGGTAGCCGCCGCTGCCGGGTTCCTTGCTGCTGCGCGGATCCTGCTGCGCGCGGCGGGCGGCGCCCTGGGCGAAGTCCTTCAGCTGCGTGCGGGAGGCCGCGAGGTCCTTGCGGTCGATGCTGTTGCGGGCCGACGCGGGGTCGGCGATGCCGTCGCTGCTGAGGATGGCGCCGCCGGCGTCGACCACGGCGATGGAGCGGAACTGGCCGAGGCTGATACCGGGGAACTTCAGGTTCCTGGAGGCCACCAGCAGCAGCTGCGGCCTGTCCGGCCAGGTCAGCAGGCCGAAGGAGAGCAGGCGCACCTCGCCGTTCTTCAGCCGGACCATGCGCGGGGCCAGTCCGTCGTCGCCGCTGAGGGTGGAGAGGTCCACGTCGGTCAGCGGCACCGTCTCGCCGCGGGCCGCGACCAGCTTGCCGGTGCGGATCTCGACGACGGCGGTGCCCATCCATTTCTGGTAGGTGCTGCCGAGCTTGTCGAGGACGGCGTCACCGGAGACCGGCTGCCCGGCGCTGAACAGCGCGGCGGAGCGGGTGACGTCGGTGACGGACTCGTCGATGGAGGCGCGCAGCGCGATGGCGCCGTCCTCGGCGAAGTGCTGTTGGGACGTCAGTACCGCCTTCGGCACTCCGGCGTCGTCGACGCGGCCCAGCACCAGTGCGGTGATGGCGGCGAGCGTCAGCAGGAGTGCCGAAAGGACCGCGATCGGCGGGCGGATGCCTCCGATCAGCGACATGTCGGCTCGGCGGCGGGCTCGGTGCTGCCGCGCCGGGGGCGATGACGCCACAGAAGGTCCTCTCAGGAAATACGGTCCGGGCGCGTGGATGGTAAGACCGCGCCCGGAAAGCTCAGACATGTAAGCGGTGGGTTAAGTTGCAGTAAGTCGGACGTGATCTAGGCAACATCGCGCAACCTCCGGACAAGAACGGACAAACAGGACTACGATTCGGTGCTGGTTCAGACCAAGCACACATCCGGTTCAGATCCCGCTAGGGCAGCGGCGTCAGCGGCTTCAGCCCGTCCGCGGCGGCGCCCCGGTTGAGCAGGGTGCCCTCCGTGCGCTCGAACGCCAGCCGCAGGCGGGCCTTCTGGGCGTCCGTCAGGCCGTGGTCGTCGCGGAGCGCGGCCGGCACGTCCAGCAGGCGGTAGTCCCGCACGTCGTCGCCGGAGTAGTCGGCGGTGCCGCCGTCCCGGACGTTCACGGCGTCCGGCGGGATCGTCAGCAGCGTCGGCTCGAAGCGCGGCTGGACGTCCCAGTGGCCCTTGTCCCGCTCGGTGAACGTGAACCAGGCGATCACCCCCTCCTCGGTCAGCCCCGTCGGCACCTCGTGCCGGGCGATCTGGTTGCCGAGGCCGTAGGTGATCCAGGTGCCGTCGACCTTCTCCATCGGCTCCACCACGTGCGCGTGGTGACCGATGACCAGGTTGATGCCGGTATGCCGGGCGATCTGCCGGGCGAAGGAGATCTGCCCGGCGGACGGCTCCGGATGGTGCTCGCGGCCCCAGTGCAGGGACAGGATCACCACCTCCGCACCCGCCTTGCGGGCCCGCCGCTCGGCGGCCCTGATCCGGCCCAGGTCCTGCTCGTTGGCCAGCCACGCCTTGCCCTTCGGCAGCGTGTGCGGCTCGTTGAAGCCGTAGGCGAAGGATATCTGCGCGACCTTGACGCCCTTGACGTTCATCACCAGCGGGGTGAGGGACTCCTTCCGGGTCCGGAAGGAGCCGGTGTGCTTCAGCCCGGCGGCGTCCAGCGCGTCCAGGGTCCGCTTCACACCCTCGTAGCCGTGGTCGAGGGTGTGGTTGGAGGCGGTGGAGCAGGTGTCGTAACCGATGTCCTTGATCGTCTTCGCCTGCTGCGGCGGGACCTGGAAGTCCGGGAAGCCCTCGAACGGGCCCTTCGCCGGGCCCATCACCGGCTCGAAGTGGCAGATCGCCAGGTCCGCCTTGCTGATCAGCGGCTTCACGCCGGCCATCATCGGCCCGAAGTCCAGCCCGTCCACCCCCTTGCCGGTGCGCTTGGCGTCCTTGCGTGCCTGCTCGACCAGCTCCGGGTGCATCAGGATGTCCCCCGCCGCGGCGACGGTGAAGGAGCGCCCGCCACCCTGGGCGCCGGCGTCGTCCGAGAGGAGACCGCAGCCCGAGGCGGCCGCGAGGAGGGAGAGCGGGGTCAGCAGGGACAGCAGGGTCCGGCTACGGCGTCTGTTCACCAAGATATCTTGATACAACCATGAGAGCCCATCGCTCACGCGCCATAACGATCGCAACACTTCTGCTCGTCATCGCCGGCCTCGCCGGCGGTCTCACCGTCCTGCTCCGCGGCACGGGCGGTGCCGGCCATGCCGACCGGCCCGCCCCGAAGGGCGCCGAGCAGGTCGACCTGGCGCGCGAGGTCGCGGACTACACGAGCCGCTTCGGCCCCGGCCGGGGCTATCTGCATCCGGGCCGGGCCGACCGCGAGGACATCGCCGCGGCGGTCGGCCTGTTGCTCGACGGCCATCGCGACCAAGCGGAACAGCGCCTTTCGCAAAGAGACTTCACGGTGCGCACGGTCGTCGACCGGCCCTCCGGGCACCGCTACACCGAGGTGGCCGACCGCACCGACTCCGCCGTGACCCCGCGCGGCTGGGGCCGGGTCTACCTCGATCTGGACCACCGCCCGAGCTGGTCGGTCCAGGTCCCGCACCCCGGCTTCGATCTGGGCACCGAACAACTGGGCGTCCGGGTGCTGCGCGGCTCACCCGGTGGAGTCCTGGTGATCGCAGGTGCACATCGCAAAGCCGGAGCCGGTAACTCCGCGGACGTGGCGCACCGCGAGGACACCGTCTTCCACGCCATCTGCGCCGAGCTGGCCCGCCGCGGGATGCCCGGGATCCAGCTGCACGGCTTCGCCGCCTCCGCCGCGCCCGGCTACGACGTGATCACCTCCACCGGCGCCGGGTCGGCGGGCCGGCAGGAGGGCCGTGACCTGGCCGACGCCCTGCGCGGGCACGGCTTCAAGGTGTGCCGGGCGTGGGTGCGGTCCTGTCCGCTGGAGGGCCGCACGAACGTGCAGGGCCAGGTGGCCGACGACGACCACGTGCCCTTCCTGCACGTCGAGTTCTCCCCCGACGTACGCGCGGGCGGACGGCCCGCCGAGCGGGCGGCCGCCGCGGTCGCCGAGATCACCCGCCGGTGGGGCGGCAGACCCGTGTCACACTGAGCCTGCTACGAACGCGACGGAGCGAGGCTGTTGGCGACATGACGGACACCTCGGGCGCGACGCACGAGACGGGCGGGGCCGGCGCACCCCTGCCCCTGCTCATCGTCGACGGTGCGAACGTCGTCGGGTCGGTGCCCGACGGCTGGTGGCGGGACCGCCGCGGGGCCGCCGAGCGCCTGCGCGACCGTCTGGTGCCCTTCGCGCGGTCCGGCGTGCCCGGTCTGCCCGGCCCGCTGGAACTGGTCCTGGTGGTGGAGGGCGCGGCCCGGGGCGTGGCCCCGGTGCCCGGGGTGCGCGTCGAGGACGCGTCCGGCAGCGGGGACGACCGCATCGTGGACCTCGCGGCGGCGGCCGGCGACCGCCCGTGCCTGGTCGTCACGGCCGACCGCGAGCTGCGCCGCCGCGTCCGGGAACACGGCGCCGAGGTCACCGGCCCCCGCACGGTCCTGAACTGAACCCGCCCCGGCCCGCCCGGCCGGCAGCCGGGTGACGCGGGCCGGCGCCCCAGGAGCGGAAGCTTTCGGATCCGGTACGCCGTCCGGGTGACCCTCCTCGTGCGCGCGGTCCCCGCGGGCACGGGCGGGACGGCGAGCACGGGCAGCACGCCATCCGGCCCCGCCGTCCCCGCCGAAGCGGGACACACGGGGCCGACGGGGCTGAGAAACCGGTTACGGAGCGTTGCCCGCGGCCTGCTGGGCGGCCTTCTCCCGCAGGGCCAGCCGGCTGTGGGTGCGGCCGTACAGGAAGTAGACGACGAAGCCGATCACCATCCAGACGGCGAACCGGATCCAGGTCTCGGCGGGCAGGTTGAGCATCAGCCACAGCGTGGCGCACACGGACAGGATCGGGACGAACGGGACCCAGGGGGTGCGGAAGGCGCGCGGCAGGTCGGGGCGGGTCCGGCGCAGGATGATCACGCTGATCGCGACCACGACGAACGCGAAGAGGGTGCCGATGTTCACGAGTTCGGCCAGCTCGCTCAGGCTGGTGAAGCCGGCGACGATCGCGATGACCACGCCGAGCAGGATGGTCGGCCGGTGCGGGGTCTTGAAGCGGGGGTGGACCCGCGAGAAGAAGCGCGGCAGCAGTCCGTCCCGGCTCATCGCGAAGAACACCCGGGTCTGGCCGAGCAGCAGGATCATGCACACCGTGGTCAGGCCGACGGCGGCGCCGAAGCTGATGACACCGGCGTACCAGGGGTGTCCGACGGCCTTGAAGGCGTCGGCGAGCGGCGCCTCCACGGACAGCCCGGAGTACTTCTGCATGCCGGTGACGACGATGGACACGGCCACGTACAGCACGGTGCAGATGAGCAGGGAGCCGAGGATGCCGCGGGGCATGTCCCGCTGCGGGTTGCGGGTCTCCTCGGCGGCCGTGGCCACGATGTCGAAGCCGATGAACGCGAAGAACACGACCGAGGCGGCCGTGAAGATGCCCATGACACCGAAGTTCGCGGGTGCCCAGCCGAACATCAGCTGGATGAGCGGCGCCTTGAGGTTGCCGCCGGCCGGCACCGGCTGGGCGGGCGGGATGAACGGCGTGTAGTTGGCGCCCTTGATGAAGAAGGCACCGGCGATGATCACGATGAGGACCACGGCCACCTTGATGGCGACGACGAGCGAGGTGATCCGGGCCGACAGCTTCATGCCGAGGACGAGGATGCCGGTGAGCACCAGCACCAGGGCGGCCGCGAGGATGTCGAAGCCGAAACCGGAGGCGTTGTCCCGGCCGGACAGGTAGTCGGGGAGGTGCCAGCCGGCGTTGTCCAGCAGCGAGCGGATGTAGCCGGACCAGCCGACCGCCACCACCGCCGTACCGAGCGCGAACTCCAGGACCAGGTCCCAGCCGATGATCCAGGCGGGCAGCTCGCCCAGGGAGGCGTAGCTGAACGTGTACGCCGAGCCCGCCACGGGGACCGTGGACGCGAACTCGGCGTAGCAGAGGGCGGCGAGCGCGCAGACCACGCCGGCCGCCACGAAGGCCAGGGACACCGCCGGGCCGGCGTTGTTCTTGGCGACCTGTCCGGTGAGGACGAAGATGCCGGTGCCGATGATGACACCGACGCCGAAGACGGTCAGATCGAGCGCGGAGAGGGACTTCTTGAGCGAATGCTCGGGTTCCTCGGTGTCCTGGATGGACTGCTCGACGTTCTTCGTCCTGAACAGCGCGCTGCTCACGTAGTGCCTCCCACGCTTGGGGACCTCGCCCTGGCCCGACATGATCGAGAGGGTCGGGGTGCGTATGCCCCGGCACAGGCAGGTTCACGCAAACGGGCCGGTTCCGCCACCGCAAGGAGTGGCGTCACCGGCCCGTGGGGGCGCCTCGCGCGTCAGTCGCGCGCGGGCTCCACCGAGTCCGCCTCGGCTGCCGCATGGTCGAACCGGCCGTCCAGCCTGGCGACGAGCCCGGTGACCTGGCGGGCGATGTCGGGGGCGGTCAGGCCGATCTCGGCGAGGACCTCGCCGCGGGAGGCGTGGTCGAGGAAGCGCGGGGGGATGCCGAAGTCGCGCAGCGGCATGTCCACGCCCGCGTCGCGCAGGGCCTGGGCGACCGCGGAGCCGACTCCGCCGACGCGGCTGTTGTCCTCGACGGTGACGACGACCCGGTGCCGCTCGGCCAGCGGGGCCATGGCCTCGTCGACGGGCTTGACCCAGCGCGGGTCGACGACGGTGGTGGAGATGCCCTGCCGGTCGAGCAGGGCGGCGATGTCCAGGCACATCGGGGCGAGCGCCCCGACGGAGACCAGCAGCACGTCCGGCCGGTCGGTGCCGGGCTCGCGCAGGACGTCCATCCCGCCGACGCGGCCCACGGCGGGGACGGCGGGGCCGACGGCGCCCTTGGAGAAGCGGACCACGGTCGGTGCGTCCGTCACCTCGACGGCCTCCCGCAGCTGCGCCCGCACCTGCTCGGCGTCACGCGGCGCGGCGAGCCTGAGGCCCGGCACGACCTGCAGGATCGACATGTCCCACATGCCGTTGTGCGAGGCGCCGTCCGTGCCGGTGACGCCGGCCCGGTCCAGGACGAAGGTGACGCCGCACCTGTGCAGGGCGACGTCCATCAGCACCTGGTCGAAGGCGCGGTTGAGGAAGGTGGCGTACACGGCGAAGACGGGGTGCACCCCGCCGTGCGCGAGGCCCGCGGCCGACACGGCGGCGTGCTGCTCGGCGATCCCGACGTCGTACACGCGTTCGGGGAACCGCTTGGCGAACCGGTCGAGGCCGACGGGCTGGAGCATGGCCGCGGTGATGGCGACGATGTCCTCGCGCTCTTCCCCGAGCTTGACCATCTCGTCGCCGAACACGGAGGTCCAGTCGGCGCCCGAGCTGGCGATCGGCAGGCCGGTGTCCGGGTGGATCTTGCCGACGGCGTGGAAGCGGTCGGCCTCGTCCTGCAGGGCCGGCTGGTAGCCGCGCCCCTTCTCGGTGAGGCAGTGCACGATGACCGGCCCGCCGAAGCGCTTCGCCCGCGCCAGCGCGGACTCCAGGGCCTCGATGTCGTGCCCGTCGATCGGGCCGACGTACTTCAGGCCCAGGTCCTCGAACATGCCCTGCGGGGCGATGAAGTCCTTCAGGCCCTTCTTGGCGCCGTGCAGGGTCTCGTACAGCGGCTTCCCGAGGACCGGGGTCCTCTCCAGCACCTCCTTGGTGCGGGCGAGGAAGCGCTCGTACCCGTCGGTCGTGCGCAGCGTGGCCAGGTGGTTGGCGAGGCCGCCGATGGTCGGGGCGTAGGACCGCTCGTTGTCGTTGACGACGATGACCAGCGGCCGGTCCTTGGCGTCGGCGATGTTGTTGAGGGCCTCCCAGGCCATACCGCCCGTGAGGGCACCGTCACCGATCACGGCGACGACATGGCTGTCGCGCTTCTTCAGCTGGTTGGCCTTGGCGATGCCGTCGGCCCAGCCGAGCACCGTGGAGGCGTGGCTGTTCTCGATGACGTCGTGGTCGGACTCGGCCTGCGAGGGGTAGCCCGACAGGCCGCCCTTCATCTTCAGTTTCGAGAAGTCCTGCCGGCCGGTGAGCAGCTTGTGCACGTAGGACTGGTGGCCGGTGTCCCAGAGCACCTTGTCCTTGGGCGAGTCGAAGACCCGGTGCAGGGCGATGGTCAGCTCCACCACACCGAGGTTGGGGCCCAGGTGCCCGCCGGTCTTGGAGACCTCCTGGACGAGGAAGGTCCGGATCTCCTCTGCCAGCTGGTCCAGCTCCTCCAGGCTGAGCCGGTCCAGATCGCGCGGTCCCGTGATGCGGGTCAGCAGCGGCACCCGTGCCTCCTTGCAGTAGAGCTGATCGAGCTTTCGCCGGGCTCGCCCGAGTCTAATCTTCAGGCTTTCCCCGACACGACAGCGCCCGGCACCTTTCAGGCACCGGGCACTGGTCCTACGACCGGGCGTCAGGCACGCCCCGCCGTCTTCTGCGTCTTACGGGTGATCGAGTCGATCACCACCGTGGTCAACAGCACAGCCGCGGTGATCATGTACTTCACCGGCTCCGCGATGGACTCCAGCTGCAGACCGTACTGGATGGAGACGATCACCAGCACACCGAGCAGCGCGTTCCACGTACGGCCCCGCCCGCCGAACAGCGACGTACCACCGATGACGGCGGCGGCGATCGCGTTCATCAGCAGGTCACCCGTACCGGCGCTCTGGTTCGCCGACGCGATCTTCGAGGCCAGGAACAGACCACCGATCGCCGCGAAGCCACCGGAGATGGCGAACACGGAGATCCGCACCGCCGTGACGTTGATACCCGCGCGCCGCGAAGCCTCGACGCTGCCGCCGAGCGCGAAGATCTTACGGCCGTACGAGGTGCGCCGCAGCACGAAGTCCGTGCCGACCAGGAAGGCCACGAAGATCACCGTGGCCAGCGGCAGGCCCTTGTACTGGTTGTACATGTACGCCGCGGCGAACGAGACGACGGCCAGCAGCACGGTCCGCAGGATCGTGTCGCTGAGCGGCCGGGACGGGACGCCCGCGGCCTCGCGGCGCCGGTTGCCGAGGAAGGAGGAGAGGAAGAACACCGCGACCACGACCACGGCGAGCCCGTAGGCGGCGGCCACGTCGGCGAAGAAGTACGTGGTCAGCTTGCCGACCAGGCCGTTCGGGTCGAGGTTGATCGTGCCGTCCGCGCCCAGCACCTTCAGCATGAAGCCCAGCCAGAACAGCAGGCCGGCCAGGGTGACGGCGAAGGCGGGGGCGCCGAGCACCGCGAAGAAGAAGCCGTGCAGCGCGCCGATGGCGATGCCCGCGAGGACGGCGACGAGCACGGCGGCCCACTCGGGCCAGCCCTGGTTGACCGCGAGGACGGCCGCGAGGGCGCTGGCCGCGCCGCTGACGGAGCCGACGGACAGGTCGATCTCGCCGAGCAGCAGCACGAACACGATACCGACCGAGATCATGCCCGTGCCGACCATCGTGACGGTGATGTCACTGAGGTTCTGCGCGGACAGGAACTCCGAGTTCAGCAGCTGGAAGATGACGCAGATGATGGCGAGGCCCACGATGACCGGGAGGGAGCCCAGTTCACCGGCCTTCATCTTGCGCTTGAACTCGTGCCAGTAGCCGAGCAGGCCCTCTTCCTGCACCAGCAGCCGGGGGTCGACCGCGGTGACCGCGGCGGCCGCCGCCTCGGGGTTCTCGACGACGTGCTCGTCCTGCGAGGACGTCTCGCCGAGGTTCGCGGAGGTCTTGTCGATGCTCACTTGGAAACCTCCCCGTTCGCGCCGGAGGTGCGGGCCGCACGGCGGGTCACGGCGTTGTCGGTGGCGCCGGTGATGGCGGAGATGATCTCCTCCTGCGAGGTCGTCTTGACCTCGAAGACGCCGTTGTTGCGGCCGAGGCGCAGCACGGCGACCTTGTCGGCCACCGCCTTCACGTCCGCCATGTTGTGGCTGATGAGGATGACGGCGTGGCCGCGCTCGCGCAGGCGCTCCACGAGGTCGAGGACCTGGGCGGTCTGCTCGACACCGAGGGCGGCGGTGGGCTCGTCGAGGATCACCAGCTTGGGCTCGCCGAGCATGGAGCGGGCGATGGCCACGGTCTGGCGCTGACCGCCGGAGAGCGAGGCGATCGGGATGCGGACGCTGGGGATGCGGATCGACAGCGTGGTGAGCAGCTCGCGGGAGCGGCGCTCCATCTCGACCTCGTCCAGGACGCCCCACTTCCTCAGCTCACGGCCGAGGAACAGGTTGCCGACGACATCGATGTTGTCGCACAGCGCGAGGTCCTGGTAGACCGTCGCGATGCCCAGTGCCTGGGCGTCGTGGGGCCTGTTGATGGTGACGGGCTTGCCGTCCCACTCGATGACACCCTCGTCGATGGGGTGCACGCCGGCGATCGTCTTGACCAGCGTGGACTTTCCGGCGCCGTTGTCGCCCACCAGGGCGACCACCTCACCGGCGTGGACCTCAAGCTCTACGTCGGTGAGCGCCTGAACGGCACCGAATCGCTTGGAGACCCCGCGCAACGCCAGCACGGGCGTAGCGGACACGTGAACCATCTCCTTCGCCGCCTGACCCGGCGGGAGGTTGTGCAGAAAACTGGGCGGGTGGATTGGGGGGACACCCTGGGGGGTGTTCCGTCCGGCGCCCCGCACCGAGCTTGCGGGGCTGTATGAGTGCGCGGGGCGCCGGAGGAGCCGGGGGCGGTCAGTCGGCTTCCCCACGGGCATTCAAGGACGAACGCCCGCTTGCGGGAAGGGACTTGACGCCGCTTACTTGAGGCCGAGCTTGGCGCAGGCCGCCTTGTAGTCGGCGGTGCAGATGTCGGCGACGGTGTAGACGCCGTCCTTGACGACGGTGTCCTTGATGTTGTCCTTGGTCAGCGCGGTGACCGGGACGAGCACCGAGGGAACGTCCTTCTGGGAGTTGCTGGAGACCTTGTCCTTGGCGACGGAGTCCAGCGACTTGCCCTGGGCGAGGTAGACGGCCATCGTGGCGGCGGCGTCGGCCTCGGGGGCGTACGGCTTGTAGACGCTCATGTACTGCGTACCGGCGACGATGCGCTGCACGCCGGCCAGCTCGGCGTCCTGGCCGGTGACCGGGACCTTGACGCCCGCGGCGCTGAGGGCGGTGATGATACCGCCGGCCATGCCGTCGTTGGCGGAGTAGACACCCGCGATCTTGTCCTTGCCGACCGCGGAGATCGCCGCCTCCATCTCGGAGTTGGCGTTGTCCGGCGACCACTCCTTGGTGTCGTACTCCTTGGCGATCGTGACCTTGCCGTCGAGGACGGAGTGCGCGCCCTTCTTGAACTGGGCGGCGTTCGGGTCGGTGACCGAGCCGTTGACCATGACGATCTTGGAGGACTTGGTGGCCTTGCCGCCCAGTGCCTTCAGCAGGGCCTGGCCCTGGGTCTCGCCGACCTTCTCGTTGTCGAAGGAGGTGTAGGCGCTGATCGGGCCCTCGGCGAGACGGTCGTAGGCGACGACCTTGATGCCGGCGTCCACGGCCTTCTGCACGGAGTTCTGGATGGCCTTGGCGTCCACCGCGTCCACGATCAGGACGTCCACCTTGTTGGTGACCATGGTGTCGACCTGCTGGGCCTGCAGGTTCGCGTCCTGGTGGGCGTTGTTGTACTGGAACGTGGCCTTGTTGTTCGTCAGCTCCTTGATCTTCTTCTCGATCAGCGGCTTGTCGAACTTCTCGTAACGCGCGGTCTTGTTCTCCGGAAGCAGGAGACCGACCTTGATGTCGTCGCCCTTCTTCGGCGACGAGGAGGAAGAGCTGCCGCCCTTCGCCTCCTTGGCACTGCCACAGGCGGCCAGCGAGACCGCCATGGCCCCGGCGGCAACGGCAACGGCGGCACGACGCATACGTGCGTTCACTTCAGAAACCTCCCTGACGAGGCCGCGTCGTTGCGGCCGAGGTGGCTGGAAGTCAACTCGGCCACACGTGCGACGTCAAGAAGTAAATCCTTAACGAGATGGCAACGGTGCCATCCGTTCTCTAAGTGAAGGCGGGGGCCGCCATGGGCAGCCCACCAGTGACAGAGCCGTCCAAAAGTGTCGAATCGCCCATCTCGCTGAGGGCGAGGGCGAGCGCCCCGAGCACCTCGGCGCGACCGCCAAGTGCCCCCGGGAGAACGGACAGTTGACGCGCCGCGCTGGGGATGGCGTAGCGGCCGACGGACTCCCTGATCGGCCCGAGCACCAGCTCACCCGCCTCGGCGAGATCACCGCCCAGGACCACCCGGCTCGGGTTCAGAAGATTGCAGAGATTGGCCACTCCACTGCCGATGTGGCGGCCGACGTCGGCGATCACCCGCCGACAGCCCGGGTCACCGTCCCTGGCCAGCCGGACGACGCCTTCCATCGTCAGGTCGGGGCCGTGGCCGGGCTGGAGCAGCGGGAGCACATAGCGTGCGGCCGCGAAGGTCTCCAGGCAGCCGCGGTTCCCGCAACGGCAGACCGGACCGGATTCATCGAGTGTAATATGTCCGATTTCTCCGGCGGTGCCGCCCGGCCCGCGATAGATCTTCCCGTCGATCACCAGACCGGCGCCGACACCGCTCGCGACCTTGATGTACGCGAGGTCCCGCACGCCCTTCCCGCTGCCCCAGACCAGCTCCCCGAGGGCGCCGAGGTTGGCGTCGTTGTCCACGTGCACGGGCACGCCGAGCCGCTCGCGCAGCTCCTCGGCGGGCTTGGTGCCGCCCCAGCCCGGCAGGATCGCGGTGGATCCCAGCGTGCCCGACTCCACGTCGATCGGCCCCGGCACGCCGAGCCCCACGCCGGCCACCTTGGACCGGTTCACGCCCGTGGCCGCGATCAGCCGGCTGACCAGCTCCTCCGCCCGGTCGAAGCCCTGCGCGGCGGAGGCGTCGACGTCCAGCGGCTCGGCCTCCTCGGCCAGCACCTGATGGGCGAGGTTGCCGATCGCCACGCGCAGGTGGGTGTGCCCGAAGTCGACTCCGATGACAATCCCGGCGTCCCCGCTGAGACTGACGCTGCGGGCCCTGCGCCCGCCCGCCGAGGTGGGCGTGACCTCGACGGTTCCGCCGTCCTTCAGCTCCCGCACGATGTTGGAGACGGTCGCGGCGGACAGACCGGTCGTCCGCGCGATCTCCGCCTGCGTGAGGGACCCGGCCAGGCGCACGGCCCGTACGACCCGCTCCAGGTTGGCTCGGTGCAGCGACGACTGCGACCCTGGAGTCTCCACGACGACCTCCTGAGCGCGGGGCCGCTTCGGCGAGGCCCCGCGTATGTCCAACTAGTGAACTCTAAGCTGAGCCGTTCGGGGCGACTCACGTCAAGAGGTTGAGCCGTTTCCGGGTCCCCGTCACAGGCGCGGGCACGCCGCCCCGGACACCGGGACGGCGTGCGTACGGACGGACGCGGCGCGTCACCCCGCCGGGGTCGCGGCGCTACTTCAGCGCCCCCGCGGTCAGGCCCTGGACGACCTGGCGCTGGAAGACGACGTAGGCCCCGAGCACCGGCAGCATGGCCATCACCAGGCCGGCGAAGAGACCTGACCAGTCACCCTTGTAGCCCTGGCTGACGGCCAGCTGGACCAGGCCCTGGGTGAGGACCCGTTTGTCGGGGTCGGTGTTGAGGACCGTGGGCAGCATGTACTGGTTCCACTGGCCCAGGAAATTGAAGATGCCCACGCTGATCAGGCCCGGCTTGGCCATGGGCAGCATGATCTGGAAGAACGTACGCGTGTGCGAAGCGCCGTCCACGAAGGCGGCCTCCGCCACCGAGGTGGGCAGCGTGCGGAAGAAGGCCGTGAGGAAGAAGACCGTGAACGGCAGCGAGTACGCGATGTAGACCAGGATCAGGCCGTGGATCGTGTTCAGCAGGCCCATGTTGTTCACGACGTAGAACAGCGGGACCAGCGCGAGCATGATCGGGAAGCTCATGCCGCCGACGAACAGGTAGTAGATGAAGCGGTTGCCCGGGAAGTCGAAGCGGGCGAGGACATAGGCCGCCATGGAGCCGAGCACCAGGGTGCCGATGAGCGAGCCCCCGACCACCAGGACGGTGTTGAGGAAGTAGTCGCCCATGTTGGCCTGGGTCCAGGCCCGCGACCAGTTGTCGAAGTGCAGCCTGTCCGGCAGCGACCAGGGCGAGCCGAAGATGGAGCCGTCGTCCTTGAAGGACGTCATCACCGCCCACAGCAGCGGCATGACCACCATGATCGCCCAGATGACCAGCACGCCGTGCGAGAAGGCGTTGAGGACACCGCCCTCCTTGTTCCGCCGGGCGGGCCGCGCGGCCGGTGCGTCGATCTTGGAGACGGTGGCGCCGGACTCGGCCGGCAGCGGGGCGGGGGTCTCGGTCGTCTTCATCGCTTCAGAACTCCAGCCGCTCGCGACGGCCCAGCCGCATCACGATCGCCGCGAAGGCGAGCGTGACCACGAGCAGGGCGACGCCGATGGTGGTGGCGTAGGCGGCCTGACCGTCCCGGAACGCCTTCTGGTACACGTACAGGACCATCACCGTGGTCGAGTAGTCGGGGCCGCCCGGTCCGGTGGTCATGATCTGTACGACCGCGAAGGACTCGGCACCGAGCGCGAGGATCCCCATGTAGACCCAGCCGGACTGCACGGTGTCCCACAGCAGCGGCAGGGTGACACGGAAGAAGGTGGTGAAGCGGCTCGCGCCGTCCAGCAGGGCCGCCTCGTACAGCTCGGCCGGGATGGAGGCCATGCCCGCCGAGAAGAGCACCACGAAGAAGCCGACCGTGGACCACACCAGCACCGCCATCACGCACCACAGGGCGAGGCCCGGGTCGCCCAGCCACAGGGGCTGGACGTGGTCGAGGCCGATGCCGCGCAGGAGAGAGTTGATCGCGCCGCTGTCCGGGTTGTACGCGAACTGGAACAGCAGTGCGACGATCGCGATCGACAGCACCTGCGGGAAGAAGTAGACGATCTTGTAGAAGGAGGAGCCCCGGACCCCCGAGATCACGGGGCCGCCCCTTCTGCGGCGTCCGCCCACATTGATCATGAAGGCGAAGAACAGCGCCAGGCTGATCGTCACCAGCGGCAGCACCAGGGCGAACAGCAGACTGTGCTGCAACGACTTCCAGAAGATGTCGTCGTCGAGCATCCTCTTGTAGTTGTCGAAGCCGACCATCTTGAAATCGGGGCTCAGGCCGGTCCAGTCCGTGAACGAGTAGTAGATGGACTGGATGAACGGCCACACCACGAAGAGCGCGTACAGTCCCAGGGGCAGAGCCAGAAACCCCACGATGAACCGGTACTTGCCGTGCTGCATCGCCACTCCGGTGCGTTGTAAGGGTGCTGGTTACTGGTGCTTGTAGTGCTTGATGGAGGTGTCCTTGGCCGCCTCGTCGGCGAATGACTGGATCTTCTTGACGGCCTCGGCCGGGGTGAGCCGGCCGGCCATCATCTCGCCGAGCCCGGCGACACCGATCTTCTCCTTCTGCAGCTGCACGTACCAGTCCTGCAGCCGCGGATTCACCACGTTGGATCCGGCCAGCTTCAGCGCCGCCACACCCGACTTCAGGCCCGGGGTGAGGGTGATGCCGGTGGTGCCGCCGTTGTACGCGGTCAGCGACTTCACCTTCGCCGTGAAGTTCTTCGAGGACGCCTCGGAGAGCATGATGCGCAGCTGCTCCATACCGCCCTCGGTGTTCGCGGCCTTCGCCGGCACGACGAAGGGCTCACCGCCGGACGCCCAGATGGTGCCGAACGGCATCTTGTCGGAGCTGTCGATGCCGGAGGGCGCGGAGACCGCGAGGCCGAAGTCGGCCGGGATGACGTTGGCCGACTCGTTCTCCACCCAGGAGCCGTTCGGGATGAACAGCGCCTTGCCCTTGGCCCAGGCGGTCTGCGACTGGATGTGGTCCAGTCCCGGGGTGCCCCGGAGGACGTACCCCTTCTTGTACAGCTCGTAGTACGCCTCGAAGCAGGCCTTGACGGCCGGGTGCTTCCAGGCGTTCGGCTCCAGGTTGTCGATGGCGTCCAGCACCTCGCGCCCGCCGACCTTGCCGATCATCGGGTAGAGCGAGAAGGGGAGGTAGTACGGGTACTTGCCCGCGTACGTCCAGCCCGCCATGCCCTTCTTCTTGGCCTTCTCGCAGACCTTGAGCATGTCGTCCCAGGTCTCGGGGTACTTCTCGTCGAGCGAGTCCAGGGCCTTCTGCGAGTACCAGACGCCGTACACCGTGTAGGCGTAGTAGAGGATCCACACCGGCTTGCCGTCGAACTGGCCCATCTCCACGATGCCGGGACGCAGCGTGTCGCGGACCTTCTTGTCCGGGTCGTCGTACGACGGCGCGTCCAGCAGCGGGGTGAGGTCGGCCAGCTGGTTCTTGCCGACGAGGACGCCCATGTCCATCTGCTCGGCGCCGGAGTTGTCGATGAGGTCCGGCGGGTTGCCCTGGTTGAAGCGGGGCTGCAGGGTGGACTGGATCTTCTGGGTGGCGGAGAACTTCACCGTGGCCTTCGGGAAGTCCTTCTCGTAGATCTTCACCGCGTCCTGGGCGTACTCCTTGCCGAAGCCGCCGTCGAAGAGGACGAACTCCATCTTGGCGGTCTCGTTGACCCCGAGCGGGTTCTTGGCGGTCTTCTTCCCCGCCTTGTCCTTCTTCTGGCCGCCCCCGCCGCTGCTCGCGCAGGCGGACAGCAGGCCCATGCCGGGGGCCGCGACCAGGCCGAGCGCGGCGGACCGCTTGATCAGATCACGACGGCCGACACCTTCGGCACCGTGGTTCGAGGTGGATCCCATGCTCAAGTCCTCGCCTTCTCCAGGACTCAGGCGGTGAACCGGATCCTCCCCGGCACCGCGGTCGGGTAGTGCTGGGTCGTGCAGGGTCACGCTGGAAACGCCGACAGGTATAGTCCACTTCCGGTCAGCTGAGCAAGATCGAATGCAGGGTTGGCGATGGGTCTTTTCCGAGTTGAGACCTCTCGGAAATATGAGCGGCCCGTGTGCGACCCGGCGGAAAAAGTCGCGACATAAGTCCCTGAATGCCACACCCAACACCCTTGACATCACGGGCCACTTGACGCCCTACTGGTTCCTGCGCCCCGTAGTTGACAACGTTGTCCGGAGGGGGCGCAGGAGGGGAATCCGTAGATGCAGCGGAGAACTCGGCACAGATGGGGTCCGGCGGTCGTCCTCACGGCCGCCTTTGTCATGGCCGTCGGCGCACAGGGCGCGGCGGTCGCCCTGCCTGCGCAGGGGGCCGCGGCCGGCCAGGAGTTCGCATCCTCGTTCGAGACGGGCGATCCGGCACCGGACTGGCTGAACACCGTGGACACCGGGCCGGACGGCACCCGACGCGCCTCGGGTGTCGACGGCGGCTACAGCACCGGCATCCCGGGCAATGTCACCGACCATGTCACCGATGTCCGGGCGAGCGGTGAGAACACCGGCGCCGGCGAGGTGAAGGAGAACCTGGTCGACGGCGAGCCCGGCACCAAGTGGCTGACCTTCGAGCCCACCGGCTGGGTCGAGTTCGACCTGGACAAGCCCATCAAACTGGTGACGTACGCGCTGACCTCGGCCAACGACTACGCCGAGCGCGACCCGAAGGACTGGACGCTGCTCGGCTCCACCGACGGCAAGGACTGGAGGACCCTCGACACCCGCTCGGGCGAGAGCTTCTCCGAGCGCTTCCGGACCCAGTCCTACGACCTGGCCGAACCGGCCGAGTACCAGCACTTCCGGCTGGAGGTCACGCAGAACAACGGCGCCTCCGACATCCTGCAGCTCGCCGACGTCCAGTTCTCCACCGGCGGCGGGGGCGACCCGGTGCCGCAGGACATGCTGACCCTGGTCGACAAGGGCCCCACCGGCTCGCCGACGGCCAAGGCCCGGGCCGGGTTCACCGGAAAGAGGGCACTGCGCTACGCCGGGCGGCACACCGCGGAAAACCGGGCGTACTCATACAACAAGGTCTTCGACGTGAACGTGAAGGTCACCGGCGACACCCAGCTGTCGTACCGGATCTTCCCGTCGATGGCCGACCGCGACCGGGACTACGACGCCACGAACGTCTCCCTCGACCTGGCCTTCACCGACGGCACCTATCTGAGTGACCTGGGCGCGCTGGACCAGCACGGGTTCCGGCTGTCCCCGCGCGGGCAGGGCGCGTCGAAGTCGCTCTACGTCAACCAGTGGAACGACGTGGCCTCCCGGATCGGCTCGGTGGCGGCCGGCAGGACGGTCGACCGGATCCTGGTCGCGTACGACTCCCCCGCCGGGCCGGCGAAGTTCCGCGGCTGGATCGACGACGTCGCGCTCAGGCCGGTGGCGCCGGAGAAACCCCAAGCGCATCTGGCGGACTACGCGCTGACCACACGCGGCACCAACTCCAGCGGCAGCTTCTCGCGCGGCAACAACTTCCCGGCCACGGCCCTTCCGCACGGCTTCAACTTCTGGACACCGGTGACCAACGCGTCCTCACTGAGCTGGCTGTACGAGTACGCACGCGCGAACAACGACGACAACCTGCCGACGATCCAGGCGTTCAGCGCGAGCCATGAGCCGAGCCCCTGGATGGGTGACCGGCAGACCTTCCAGCTGATGCCGTCGGCCGCCGCCGGCACCCCGGACACCGGCCGGACGGCGCGCGAGCTGCCGTTCCGGCACGAGAACGAGACCGCGCGGCCGTACTACTACGGCGTGCGTTTCGAGAACGGTCTCCGAGCCGAGATGACCCCGACCGACCATGCGGCGGTGCTGCGCTTCACCTACCCCGGCGACGACGCGAACGTGCTGTTCGACAACGTCACCGAGCAGGCGGGGCTGACCCTCGACAAGGAGCACGGGACCGTCACCGGCTACTCGGACGTGAAGTCGGGGCTGTCGACCGGCGCCACCCGGCTGTTCGTGTACGGCACCTTCGACAGGCCGGTGACCGGCGGCGGATCGAGCGGGGTGAAGGGGTACCTCCGCTTCGACGCCGGCGCCGACCGCACCGTCACCCTGCGCCTGGCGACCTCGCTGATCAGCGTCGACCAGGCGAAGGACAACCTGCGCCAGGAGATCCCGGACGGGACCTCCTTCGACACGGTGAAGGCGCGGGCGCAGCGCACCTGGGACAAGCTGCTCGGCAAGGTCGAGGTGGAGGGCGCGACGCCGGACCAGCTGACCACCCTGTACTCCAGCATGTACCGGCTGTACCTGTACCCGAACTCCGGCTTCGAGAGGGTCGGGGACGGCTACCAGTACGCCTCCCCCTTCTCCCCGATGCAGAGCCAGGACACCCCGGCCCACACCGGCGCGAAGATCGTCGACGGGAAGGTGTACGTCAACAACGGCTTCTGGGACACCTACCGCACCACATGGCCGGCCTACTCCCTCCTGACCCCCTCCCAGGCGGGCGAGATGGCCGACGGGTTCGTGCAGCAGTACAAGGACGGCGGCTGGACCTCACGCTGGTCGTCGCCCGGCTACGCCGACCTGATGACCGGCACCTCCTCGGACGTGGCGTTCGCCGACGCGTATGTGAAGGGCGTGACCTTCGACGCGAAGGCGGCCTACGACGCGGCCGTGAAGAACGCGACCGTCGTCCCGCCGATGTCGGGCGTGGGCCGCAAGGGCATGACCACCTCGCCGTTCCTCGGCTACACCAGCACCGCGACCGGCGAGGGCCTGTCCTGGGCGATGGAGGGCTACGTCAACGACTACGGCATCGCGAGGATGGGCGAGGCCCTGTACAAGAAGACGGGCGAGAAACACTACAAGGAGGAGTCCGCGTACTTCCTCAACCGCGCCCGGGACTACGTGAACCTCTTCGACTCCAAGGCGGGCTTCTTCCAGGGCCGCGACGCCAAGGGGAACTGGCGGCTGGACTCCTCGAAGTACGACCCGCGCGTGTGGGGCTACGACTACACGGAGACCAACGGCTGGGGCTATGCCTTCACCGCCCCGCAGGACAGCCGGGGCCTGGCCAACCTGTACGGCGGCCGGCAGGGCCTCGCGGAGAAGCTGGACGAGTACTTCGCGACACCGGAGACCGCCTCACCGGACTACGTCGGGTCCTACGGCGGTGTCATCCACGAGATGACCGAGGCACGGGATGTCCGGATGGGCATGTACGGCCACTCCAACCAGGTCGCGCACCACGTCATCTACATGTACGACGCGGCCGGCGAGCCCTGGAAGGCGCAGGCGTACGTCCGTGAGGTGCTGTCCCGGCTGTACACCGGCAGCGAGATCGGGCAGGGCTACCACGGCGACGAGGACAACGGCGAGCAGTCGGGCTGGTACCTCTTCTCCGCGCTCGGCTTCTACCCGCTGGTCATGGGCAGCGGCGAGTACTCCATCGGCTCCCCACTGTTCACCAAGGTCACCGTGCACCTGGAGAACGGCCGCGACCTGGTCGTCAAGGCGCCACGCAACAGCGCGAGGAACGTCTACATCCAGGGCGTGACGTTCAACGGCCGCCCCTGGACGTCCACCTCGCTCCCCCACTCGCTGCTGACCGGGGGCGGGGTGCTGGAGTTCTCCATGGGTACCAGGCCGTCGACGTGGGGGGCCGGCAAGAACGCCGCCCCGGTCTCCGTCACCCAGGACGACCAGGTACCGGTGCCGCGCGCGGACGTCCTCAAGGGGGACGGACCGCTCTTCGACAACACGTCGGCGACGGACGCGACGGTCACCTCGGTGGACCTGCCGGTCGACGAAGCCGTGCGGCCCGTCCAGTACACGCTGACCTCGTCGGCCGACCACAGCAGGGCGCCGGCCGGCTGGACCCTCCAGGGCTCCACGGACGGCACCACCTGGCAGACCCTGGACCACCGCTCCGGCGAGAGCTTCACCTGGGACCGCCAGACCCGGGCGTTCACCATCGCCGCGCCGGGCACGTACCCGAAGTACCGGCTCGTCCTGGACGGCGCCTCGACGCTGGCGGAGGTGGAACTGCTGGCCTGACGGACACGGCACAGCGGCCGTCCCTCTCGCGAGGGGCGGCCGCTCTTGCTCTCCGTGGTTCAGTCCGTGGCCAGGGTGAACACGTGCAGGTCACCGTTGTGCGGGAGCCGGACGCTGCGCACGGTCTTCCCGTCGGGGGCCGTGAACGGCTTGGTGGCGAAGACGTAGGTGGCCACCGGGTCCTTGCCGGCGCCCGCGACATTGCGGTACGCGGCCCTGGCGACGACCCGGTTGTCGTACTGGACCGTGCCGCCTCCGCCGCCGACGGTCCAGTCGGTGAAGGACAGGTCGACGGTGTCGGTGGTGCCGTCGGTGTAGGTGACGGTCGCCTCGGCCTGCTGATTGCCGTTGACCGCGCTGCCCACGAAGGACAACCGCGTCGCGGGCGTGGGAAGTCCGATGGTCTGGCCGTCTCCCGTGGCGTTGTCGGGGCGGCCGTCGGGCGAGGCCGGCCAGGTGAAGGCGAGGCCCTCGACGGTGCCCTGGCCGCCCGGGGTCAGGCCGGCCGCCGCGAGGGCCTGGCGGGAGTAGCTCCACCCGCCGCCGTCGTAGTCGGCCTCGTCGTGGTCGCCCGGGTCGTCGGAGACGCCGGTGTCGTCGTAGGCCGCGAGCAGGGTGCCGGGGGCGGCCACGGTGAGCGAGACCGGCTGCTCGTACGAGGTGCCGCCCGAGGTGACCGTGACCTTGACGTCGGCGAAGCCCTGGGCGGTGTCCCTGGCCGCCGTGAGGGTGATGTCCTGGACCCCGCCGCAGACCGTGCCCTCGGCGGGCGTGGCCGTGACGCCGGCCGGGGTCTCCACCCGGAAGCGCACCTCGGGGCCGGTGCCGCCGGTCAGCGACAGCGCGCGAACGGTGGTCGTGGTGCTGTCGCCGGGTGCGACCGTGGCGGCGGTGGGGCCGACGCCGATCTGGTAGGGCTGCTCCCCCTCGCGGAACGACGGCGGCGGACTGTCGGCGCCCCAGGTGTGGTCGGGGGTCGCGGACAGGGTGTAGTCGAGCCGGCCGCCGTCGCGGACGAAGGACGCCGGCAGCCAGGGACGGTCGCTGGTACGGCCGTTGACCTTCAGGGAGTGGATGTACGGTGCGCCGGCCGCCGCACCGGTGGCCCTGAGGGAGATGTCGTTGCCCTGCGGCCGGCTGATCTCCACGCGCTCGAACAGCGGGGAGGCGAGGACCAGTTCGGCACGTGAGGGCACCTGCGGGTACATACCGAGGGCCGAGAAGACGTACCAGGACGACATCGCGCCGAGGTCGTCGTTGCCGGGGATGCCGCCGGGCCCGGTCGACCACAGCTGCCGCATCGCGGCGCGTACGGTCTCCTGCGTCTTGTACGGGGCGCCCGCGTAGTCGTACAGGTACGGAACGTTGATCGACGGCTCGTTGTCCAGCTCGGACTTGGTGCCGCCGTGGCCGGTGAAGGCCCAGCCGCCGCTTTCGTCGTGGAAGAAGCCGTCGAGCCGGGCGAGCGCCTTGTCCCGGCCGCCCAGCGCGGCGAACAGGCCCGCCGGATCGTGCGGGACCATCCAGGTGTACTGGGCTGCCGTGCCCTCCACGAAGCCGTTGCCGGTGTCCGGGGTGAAACCGGTGACCCAGCTGCCGTCGGCCTTGCGGTCGGCGATGTAGCCGCCGCTCGGGTCGGCGGCGATGTCGAGGTTGTTCTGCCACCACTGGGCGCGGCGGGCGAAGGCAGCGGCCGTGCCCTTCCTCCCCGCGGCTGCGGCGAGTTGGGAGATCGAGAAGTCGGCCGTGGACATCTCCAGGGTCTCGGCGGCGCCGCCCCAGGCGTTCGAGACACTCGGCATGTAGTGCAGCCTCAGGTACTTGTCCAGCGAGGGCCGCTGGCCGGCGGACAGCACCGGCTTGCCCGCCGGGGACAGGTCCTGTTCGGTCGGCACGGTCGCCGCCTCGACCAGCGAGTCCAGCGCGCCGCGCAGATCGAAGTCCGTGCCGCCGAAGGCGCGGATACCGGCCAGCGCGGTCGGCGAGGGGTCGCCGTTCATGACATGGGTGCCGCTCGCGCCGTGCAGCCAGCGGTCCCAGGTGCCGCCGTTCTGCCGGGCCAGCTCGTACAACGACTGGGCGATGTCGGAGCCGGTGCGGGGGTCGAGGAGGGTGAGCAGCTGCAGCTGGTCGCGGTAGACGTCCCAGCCGGAGAAGGTGCCGTACTGGGCATGCTGCCTGCCGTCGGCTGTATACGGTGGACCGTCTACGGAATCCCGTCGGCCGCCGACTGCATACCGTGGCCCGTCGGCAGCATCCCGCCCCGCGCCGACCGTATGCGGTTGACCGTCTGCGGCATCCCGTCGGACGTCGACCGTATGCAGTCGACCGTCTGCGGCATCCTGTCCACCGCCGACCGTGTGCACGCGCCCGTCGGCCCCCCGGTACCGGCCGTCGGCGTCGCTGATGATGTTCGGGTGCAGCAGCGCGTGGTACAGGGCGGTGTAGAAAGTGGTGCGGTCGGCGTCCGTGCCGCCGCCGACGCGGACGGCGCCGAGCCGCTCGCGCCAGGCCCGGCGGGCCGCGCTCTCGACCGCCTCGAAGGAGCGGTCCGGCGGGTTCTCGGCGGCGAGGTTGGCCTCGGCCGCCGCCTTGCCGACGTAGGAGATGCCGACCTTGACGTGCACCGGCCCTGTGCCGGGCGCGAACTCGACGTATCCGCCGGCGCCCTTGCCGGCGACGGGCCGCCCGCCGTGCGAGAAGCCGCCGGTGCCGCCGGACGCCTCCAGCGAGCCGGGGTTCAGCCTGTCGTCCTGCCAGGTGCCGGCGTCCTTGAAGGCGCGGTCGAAGCGGGCGGTGAAGTAGAGGGTGTAGTAGGCGCGGCGGCCTTCCGGGTCGAGGTAGCCGCAGAAGTCTCCGGAGGTGACGGACCCGGAGACGGTACGGCTGCCGGGGTCGATCGTGACGGACGAGTCCTGCGCCCCGACCTCGGAGTTGGCGGTGCGCACCAGCAGCGAGGCGGGTCTGCCGGACGGGAAGGTGAAGCGGGCGGAGCCGGTGCGTGCGGTGGCGGTGAGGTCGGCGGTGACGCCGGAGGCCAGGCCCACCGTGTAGTGGCCGGGTTCGGCCCGCTCGTCGGCGTGGGTGAAGTCGGAGGCGTAGACGGCGTCCTTGGTGTCGCTCGCCGGGGAGGAGGTGACCTCGCCGGCGTAGGGGAAGAAGGGGATGTCGCCGCTGCCGCCCGCGCAGCCGGTGCCGGACATGTGGGTGAGGCTGAAGCCCCGGATGCGGGTGGCGTCGTAGTGGTAGCCGCCGGGGGCTGCCGTTCTCGTGGCGTCGCCCCTGGTGTTCTCGGGGCTCCAGGAGAGCATGCCGAAGGGCACGACGGCGCCGGGGAAGACGTCGCCGCCGTTCCTGGTGCCGATCAGGGGATCGACGTACCGGGTGGGGTCCTTGACGAGTTCGGGGGGTGCGGCGGACGCCGCGAGGGCGGGAGCGGCGCCGCCGGTCGCGAGGAGCGCGGCCAGCAGCAGGGACAGGGGTCTGAAACGCACGCGGCCCTTCCTCCTTCATGGACGGGTCGCGCACCACAGGTCGCACAAGCCGCAGGGACAGTAACGTGCGCCACCGCTACCACGGAAGACCGCGTGCGCGCCGGACGGCGCACGCCGAGGCCACCCGTTCGGGCTACTCCAAGTGGGTTGACATCGTTGTCGGTTGGGGCGGTAAAGTCATGTACAGACCATCCGACAACGTTGTCGTGCACCCTGGCCGACATCACAAGCCAGCACCACCCGGGCGGGACACCCACCCCCTCGCCCGCCCGGCTCGCGGACCCGGTGCGCACAGCCACCGGGTCCGCCCGAGCACCCTTGTCCGTACATGTTCCGGCGGTGCCCGTGGGACACATGTGGCTGGATACCAGCCATGTGACCTGCGAGGCGGAGAAATGTGGCGTCCATCTCGTGGACCGGCGTAGTCAACGGATGCAACCGGTGCTAGAAATGCCACATGTCGGACCCTTTCGACCGATTCGGGCGTATGTCGTGGCGTTCCACGGCCCGCCGGAGCCGGCGCAGCGTCGCCGGACAGGTCTTCCTTCTCCAGATCACGCTGGTGATAGTGCTCGTGGTCTGCGGAGTCCTCGCTCTGGTCATGCAGTCGGAACGCGACACCAGCACGGAGGCCAAGCGCCGTTCCATAGCCGTGGCGCAGACCTTCGCGCACTCCCCCGGGATCCTCCAGGCGCTGCGCGCCCCGGACCCGTCGAAGGTGCTCCAGCCGCTCACCGAGGCGGGGCGCAGGTCCGCGGGCGTCGACTTCATCGTGGTGATGAACACCAAGGGCATTCGGTACACCCACCCCATGCCCAGCAAGATCGGTCACCGGTTCGTGGGCCGGATCGGCCCCTCGCTGGCCGGGAAGGTCTACACGGAAAGCGTCCACGGTCCGCTCGGCCATGAGGTGCAGGCCACTGTTCCCATTGACGACGCCCGCGGCAGGGTCATCGCCCTGGTCTCCGCCGGGCTGAAGGTGAAGCGCGTGACCAGCGCGGTGGACCGGCAGCTGCCGATCATCCTGGCGGCCGGGGCCGGTGCGCTCGTGGTCACGACCGGCGGTACGGCGCTGGTGGGCAGGCGGCTGCGGCGGCAGACCCACAGCCTGGCGCCGGACGAGATGACCCGGATGTACGAGCACCACGACACGGTGCTGCACTCGGTGCGGGAGGGTGTGCTCATCGTCGATGCCGACCGGCGGATCCTGCTCGCCAACGACGAGGCCCGGCGGCTGCTGGAGCTGCCCGCCGACGCCGAGGGGCGCACTGTGGGGGAGCTGCCGGGGCTCGACCCCGCGATGACGGAGCTGCTGGTCTCGGGGCGCGAGGCCGGTGACGAGGTGCACTTCGCCGGGGGCCGGCTGCTGGCGGTCAACCAGCGGCCCACCGACCGTGCGGGGTGCCCCGAGGGCACCGTGGTGACCCTCCGGGACTCCACCGAGCTGCAGGCGGTGTCCGGCAGGGCGGAGGTGGCCCGGGAGCGGCTGGAGCTGCTGTACGACGCCGGGCTGGGCATCGGCACCAGCCTCGACGTGGTTCGCACGGCCGATGAGCTGGCGCGGGTGGCCGTCCCCCGCTTCGCCGACTTCGTCACCGTGGACGTGGCCGACGCGGTGCTGCACGGCGAGGAGCCGGGGCCTACGGCGACGGACATGCGGCGCGTGGCCGTGGGTGGCATCCGGGACGACCACCCGCTCTACGAGAAGGGCCGGTTGATCGACTTCCTGCCGTCGACTCCGCAGGCCCGCGGCTACGACGCCGGCCGCTCCGAGCTGGTGACCGATCTGTCGGCCGCGCAGGACTGGCAGGTACAGGACCCGGAGCGCGCCCGGCAGATCGTGGAGTTCGGCATCCACTCGCTCGTCACCGCCCCGATCCAGGCCCGTGGGGTGGTGCTCGGCATGGTGAACTTCTGGCGGTCCAAGCGGGAGCCCTTCGACCAGGAGGAGCTGTCGCTGGCGGAGGAGCTGGTGGCTCGGGCGGCGGTCAGTATCGACAACGCCCGCCGGTACACCCGTGAGCACGCCCTCGCGGTCACCCTTCAGCGGAGCCTGCTGCCGCGTACGCTGCCCGAGCAGAGCGCCCTGGAGGTGGGCTACCGCTATCTGCCGGCCCAGTCGGGGGTGAGCGGGGACTGGTTCGACGTGATTCCGCTGCCGGGCAGCCGGGTGGCGCTGGCCGTCGGTGACGTGGTCGGGCACGGCCTGCACGCCGCGGCCACGATGGGGCGGCTGCGGACCGCGGTGCACAACTTCTCCACGCTCGACCTGCCGCCGGACGAGTTGCTCAGTCACTTGGACGACCTGGTCGGCCGCATCGACCAGAACGAGGCGTGTCCGGAGACGTCGGGGGAGATCGTGGGCGCCACCTGCCTGTATGCGATCTACGATCCCGTGACGCGCCGTTGTGTCATGGCCCGCGCCGGGCATCTGGCACCGGCGCTGGTCCACCCCGACGGCAGTGTGACCTTCCCCGAGGTGCCGGCCGGGCCGCCGCTGGGTCTGGGGGGCATGCCGTTCCAGACGGCCGAGCTGGATCTTCCCGAGGGCAGCCAGCTGGTGCTGTACACCGACGGGCTCATCGAGGACCGTACGCGGGACCTGGATGTGGGTATGGAGCTGCTGCGGCGGGCGCTGGCGGGCCACCCCGACCGGACGCCGGAGGAGAGCTGCCAGGCGGTGCTGGAGGCGCTGCTGCCCGAGCGGCCGGTGGACGACGTGGCCCTGCTGATCGCACGCACCCGGGCGCTGCCGGCCGAGCAGGTCGCCGACTGGGACGTGCCGCGGGACCCGGCGGCGGTGTCGGGTATGCGCGCCGCCGTCTCCGGCAAGCTCGAGGAGTGGGGCCTGTCCGAGCTGGGCTTCGGTATGGAGCTGGTGCTGAGCGAGCTGATCACCAACGCCATCCGGTACGGCTCCGATCCGATCCATGTGCGGCTGATCCATGACCGCAGGCTGATCTGTGAGGTGGCCGACGCCAGTAGCACCTCACCGCATCTGCGGTACGCGGCGACGACCGACGAGGGCGGCCGGGGTCTGTTCCTGGTCTCGCAGCTGGCCGAGCGCTGGGGCACCCGTTACACGGACCACGGCAAGGTGATCTGGGCCGAGCTGGCCGTGCCGGATCCGGGGGCTGTGCCGGACCTGGGCGGGTTCCTCGTCGACGGTCTGGACTAGGCCCTGTCGTCACACTCCCGTCGTCGCCCGGAGGGCAGACGGGAGTGTCCGGTGCGT
>NZ_JBSFKD010000065.1:0-26019 GCF_053598395.1 Streptomyces sp. NPDC001135
CGGCCAGAACAAGATCTGGGCGAGGGGACGTCCCGGTCCCGCGCCGCCGTGACCGTCTGCTGCAGGTCCTTCAGAAGCCGTAGCCCATACGGCGCGACAGCTCGGCGCCGGCCGCCACCGTCCGCTTCGCCACCTCCGGCAGCCGGTCCGAATTGAGCCGGTACACCGGCCCCGAGACACTGATCGCGGCGATCACCTTGCCGTCGTGCGCACGCACCGGTGCCGCGACGGCGGCGAGCCCGAGCTCCAGCTCCTCGATCGTGACGCCATAGCCCTGTTCGACCACGGCCTCCAACTCGGCGCGCAGCATCCCCGCCGCGGTGATCGTCCGGTCGGTGAACCGCGGCAACGAGCGGGCCAGCAGGCCCTCGCGCAGCGTGGGCGGCATGTGCGCGAGCAGCACCTTGCCGCTGGAGGTGGCGTGCAGCGGGGTGCGTCTGCCGAGCCAGTTCTGCGCCGTGACCGAGGCGGTGCCGCGGGCCTGCATGATGTTGACCGCCGCGTCGTCGTCGAGCACGGCGATGTTCACCGTCTCGCCCAGTTCGTCGGCGACCTCGCGGCAGACCGGGACGCCCTCCTGGGAAATGTCCAGCCGCACCGCCGCCGCCCCCGCCAGGCGCAGCACGCCGGCCCCGAGGTAGTACTTGCCGCGGTCCTTCGCCTGGGCCACCAGGCCGCGGTTCTCCAGGACGCCGAGCAGCCGGAAGGCCGTGGACTTGTGCACGTCCAGCTCCTCGGCGATCTCGGTGACGCCGGCCTCGCCGTGCCGGGCGAGGATCTCCAGCACACTCACGGCGCGGTCCACCGACTGCACCGCGCTGACCGCGCCGCGGCCGCTGTGCCTCTCCTGGCCTCGTCGGTTCTCCGTGGTCTCCTCGCTGCGGTCAGACTGCTTCTGCGTGGGGGTCATGGCTCAACTCTCACCACCTGTGGGCCCGGTTCGGGCCGCATCTGCGGGAAGCCCTTGACGCGGCGGTCGTCCCGCGCGGATTCTGTTGCGCATAGCGCTAAAGCGTGCGCCATACGAAACATCATGTTACCGAAGCGTCCGGATCCCGGAAGGGTGCCGGACGATCCGGACCCAGACGTCCGGCATCGCCTTGCCGCCGTATCCCTTACCGCAACCGGGCCGGACCACCGCGGTCCGTACCCCCGGCTGCATCCCTGACGCCTGCATCGAGCAGTCCCGGACCGAGTGTCCCGGACCGAGAGGGGGGCCCGTGATTCCCGTCTGCCGCCTCGAAGACCTCCCCGAGGGCGAGTCCGTCCGCGTCGAGACCACACCGCCCATCGCCGTGTTCCGCACCGAAGACGGCGGGCTCTACGCCATCGACGACACCTGCACCCACCAGGACGCGTCCCTCTCCGAGGGCTGGCTGGAGGGCTGCCTGGTCGAATGCCCGCTGCACGCCGCGTCCTTCGACCTGCGCACCGGCGAACCGACCTGTCTGCCCGCCCGTCGCGCCGTCCGCACCCACCGCGTCACCGTCGAGGACGGCGTCATCCACGTCCACCTCACCGCGGAGGAGGGCACGGCCGCATGAACACCGCCCAGGGCCGGCCCGGCCGTATGCGGGGTGCCCGCGGCCGGCGGGGCCGACCGAATCCCTCCCGGGCGAGGCTTGATCGCATGAACACCGCCGAGGGCCGGTGGGACCGCCTGAGCACCGTCCCCAGCCGCCCCGGCGGCGTCGGCACCGCCGACGATCGTCACGGCGGCAGCGACACCTCGTCCGGCCGCCGCTGCCGCACCGCCCGGACCCGGAGTCGGACCCGGCCCGTACTCCGCCCCGTCGCTCCGTGGCGCACCCGCAGGACCCCCGTGCGCCGTCCCTCCGCTGACGCCCCGGCCCGTACCGACCACCCCGCCGCCCCCGCGAGGAGCCGTGCCGTATGAAGACCGTGACCATCGTCGGCGCCTCCCTCTCCGGGCTCTACGCGGCCCGGGAACTGCGCGCCCAGGGCTTCGACGGCCGACTGGTGATCGTCGGTGAGGAACCCCACCTCCCCTACGACCGGCCTCCCCTGTCCAAGGACTTCCTCACCGGCCGTACCGACGAGGATCATCTCGCCCTCACCGACGCCGACGACACCGCCGCACTCGACGCCGAGTGGCTGCTCGGCATCCGCGCCCGCGGGCTCGACACACGCGGTCGCACCGTCCTTCTCGAGGACGGCCGTACGGTCTCCACCGACGCCGTCGTCATCGCCACCGGTGCCGCCGCCCGCCGGATCGACGGTGAGAGTCTCGCCGGGGTGCACACCCTGCGCACCCTGGACGACGCCCGCGCCCTGCGCGCCGACCTCGACCGCGGACCCCGCCGGGTCGTCGTCATCGGCGGCGGCTTCATCGGTGCCGAAACCGCCTCCTCGTGTGCAGGCCTGGGGCACGAGGTCACGGTGGTCGAGGCCGCACCGCTGCCGCTGGTGCCCCAGCTCGGCGCCGGGATGGCCGCCGTGTGCGCCGCCCTGCACCGACGCCGCGGGGTGGAGCTGATCACCGGAACCGGCGTGGCCGGCCTGCGCGGCACCGCCACCGTCACCGGTGTCGGCCTCACCGACGGCCGCACACTCCCCGCCGACCTCGTGATCGTGGGCATCGGTGCCACGCCCAACACCTCCTGGCTGGTGGGCTCGACGCTCGCCCTTCACGACGGTGTGCTGTGCGACGACGGCTGTGCGACGGCCCTGCCCCAGGTGGTCGCCGTCGGGGACGTCGCGCGCGTGGGCGGGAGCCGGGCCGAGCACTGGACCTCCGCCACCGAGCAACCCCGCGTCGCGGTGACCAACCTGCTCGCCGGCCGCACCGTGGAAACGGTGCGCACGGTGCCCTACTTCTGGTCCGACCAGTACGGCTCCCGGCTGCAGTTCGCGGGGCGGCACCGCGGCGGTGACACCGTCCGCGTCACCGAGGGCGAGATCACCGACGACGGTCCAGGCGAGGCCGGTTTCCTCGCCCACTACGAGCGGGACGGCCGTACCGTCGCCGTCCTCGGAGTGGACCGGCCGCGCGCCTTCATGCGCGCCCGCCGCGAACTCCAGCGGGAGGAGCGGGAACGGGGCGCACCGGCGGTGCTGTGACGGTGGGCCGGAGCCCTCCGGCGCGAGTCACCCCCGGCTCGCGCCCAGCCCGGCCACCACCCGCCGGGGTCACGTCCCGGCGGAGTCGCGTTCCGCTCGCGCCCAGCCCGGGTCACGTCCCGGCTTAGTCTCGCCCCGCTCGCGCTCAACGCGGGTCGCGTTCCGCCTGTCCGCTCTCGCCCAGCCCGGCCACCACCCGCCGGGGTCACGTCCCGGCGGAGTCGCGTTCCGCTCGCGCCCAGCCCTCGTCACGCCCGGCCGGCACCGCGCCCGGCCTCGGCCGCTCCCGCTCAGGGATGCGACAACTGGCCGGTGCCGCCCCGCCGGCGTATCCGCTCCTGCTCACGCAGGGCCGCGCGCTCCTCGCGTCGGCGGGCGCGCCGCTCGCGGCGAAGCGCCCGGGCCGTGCTGCTCGGTTCGGAGACCACGCCGTACCGCTGGCTCCACACCTGGCGGGTCACCCACACGTCGACCACGGCCCAGGTGGCCACCACCGTGCTCGCCACGCTGCTGATCACCATGGGGAACGCCAGCCAGGATCCGGCCACCGTGCACAGGAACGCCACCATCGCCTGGATCAGCGTCACCGCCATGATCAGGACCGCACGCACCGCGGCCGTACGCACCGGATCCGGCAGCGGGTGCCGTCGGGCGGGCTCCTCGACCCACAACGGCCGGTAGTCCGGCTCGTGTTCACCGACGTACTCCGCAGCGCGCCCACGCACCGGAATGTCGCGATCCGGCGCCTCCGGACGCCGCCGCGCCGCCGAGCGCCCCGCCACGCTCTCCTCGGGCGCTTCGCGCCGCTCCGCCGTGCCCATCACCGTGTCACTCCCCACCGCCAGCAGACCGCTTGCCCCCGGTGTCACAAGACTCCGGCTCCCCCAGTGGCTGCCCGGCTTGCGCAGTTTTACGCCGCCGGGGTGCGGGATGCGGCTCCTGTGGCCCATTCCGCCCCCATTTCCCGTAGAGAAGACGAACGAGATCGCGAGAAGATTCCCCATCAGCGAAAAAAACAAGCCAACCGCCCGGCCACGACATCACGACCAAGCCGGGCGCGGATACCGGATCGCGGTGGCAATCTCCCGCAATGCCCGGACAACTCGCCATGTCTCGCGGCCGAATCGGAAGTTCACCCTCCGGACATGTCTTCGAGTTAACTGTGGGGCGGTAGTAGGCTCGCGCCGTTTGTTGACGCACATGTGCACCCCCGGCCCGCGGGGGTCGAGCTGGGGGAGGCCATGCGCTTTCGCGGGAAGTCGATCCGCCGGAAGATCGTGGCGCTGCTTCTCGTGCCGCTGGTGTCCCTGACCGCCATCTGGGGCTTCACCACGGTACTCACAGGGCGCGAAGTCGCCCGGCTGTTCCACGTGTCGGACGTCAAGGAGGACATCGGCTACCCCGCCGAGGACACCGTCCGCGTCCTCCAGCAGGAACGCCGCCAGACCCTCGTCTACCTCGCCGACCCGCGGGCCGCCGACGCCCTCACCGGGCTCCAGCGCACCCGCGCCGCCACCGACCGAGCCATCGCCAAGATCCGGAAGAACGCCGGTGACCATGACGTCCTCGACGCCATGGACACGGACGACAGCGAACGCCTCACCGCCGTCCTCGACGCCCTCGGCGGCCTCGACTCCCTGCGCCGCAGCGTCGAGGCGGGCACCGTCACCCGTGCTCAGGCGCTGAACCAGTACAACCGCCTCGTCGACCCCTGCTTCACGCTGCTCGGTGCCCTCGAAGGCATCGACGACGTCGACCTGGACGCCCAGGCCCGCGCGATGGTCAACATCAGCCGCGCCCGCGAGCTGCTCTCCCGCGAGGACGCCCTGCTCGGCTCCTCCCTGGTCGTCGGCAAGCTCACGCGCGCCGAGACCCGCGACGTCTCCGACCTCGTCGCCCAGCGCACCGTCCTGTACGACGTCAGCCTCCCGCTGCTGCCCGCCGCCGAACGCGAACGCTACGAACGCTTCTGGAAGAACGCCACCACCGCCCCGCTGCGCAGGGCCGAACAGACCGCCCTCGGCGCGGACTCCGGCACTCCGCACGGTGTCACGGCCCAGAGCTGGGACTCCGCGGCGGCGAGCGTGCTGGACGACCTCGGCACCCTCGACGACCAGGCGGGCGACCGCTTCCAGGACCGTACGCGCCCCGTGGCCGTCGGCGTGATGCTGCAGGCGGCCGTCGCGGGCCTCCTCGGTCTGGTCGCGCTGGTGCTCTCCGTCGTCCTGTCGGTCCGGGTCGGCCGCGGCCTGATCCGCGACCTGCGCCAGCTGCGCCTGGAGGCGCACGAGGCCTCCGGTGTCCGGCTGCCCAGCGTGATGCGCCGCCTGTCCGTCGGCGAACAGATCGACGTCGAGACGGAAGTGCCACGCCTGGAGTACGACAAGAACGAGATGGGCGAGGTCGGCCAGGCTCTCAACACCCTCCAGCGCGCCGCCGTCGAGGCCGCCGTCAAACAGGCCGAACTGCGGTCCGGCGTCTCCGAGGTCTTCGTCAACCTCGCCCGCCGCAGCCAGGTGCTGCTGCACAAGCAGCTGACCCTGCTCGACACCATGGAACGCCGCACCGAGGACACCGACGAACTCGCCGACCTCTTCCGCCTGGACCACCTCACCACCCGCATGCGGCGGCACGCCGAGGGCCTGGTGATCCTCTCCGGCGCCGCACCCTCCCGGCAGTGGCGCCGCCCGGTGCAGCTGATGGACGTCGTGCGGGCCGCGGTCGCCGAGGTCGAGGACTACGAACGCATCGAGGTACGGCGGCTGCCCCGGGTCGCCGTCACCGGCCCGGCCGTCGCCGACCTCACCCACCTCGTGGCCGAACTCCTGGAAAACGCCACGGTCTTCTCGCCCCCGCACACCGCCGTACAGGTCGTCGGCGAGCGGGTCGCCAACGGCTTCACCCTGGAGATCCACGACCGGGGTCTCGGCATGACGGCCGAGGCACTGCTGGACGCCAACCTGCGCCTCGCCGAGACCCCCGAGTTCGAACTGTCCGACACCGACCGGCTCGGACTGTTCGTGGTCAGCCGCCTCGCCCAGCGCCAGAACGTCCGGGTCTCGCTCCAGCCGTCGCCCTACGGCGGCACCACCGCGGTCGTCTTCATCCCCGACGCGCTGCTGAGTGACGACGTACCGGACACCAACGGCATCGGCTTCCGCCTCGACCGGGACCGCCAGCAGAAGAGCATCGGGCAGGCGGGGGGCCGGGCCGGCGGGCGGTCCGCGGTGCCGGCACAGCTGCCCGGCCTGCCGACCTCGCTGCTGGACGGCCCCGTCGAGCTGGAGGCGCCCGTCGATCTCGACGCCATCGACGACTTCCCGGGCGTCCTGGCCGACGAGGACAGCGAGCGCGGCGGGCTGTTCCTTCCCCGCCGCTCCCGCTCCCGCGCCGAAGAGGAGGCGCCCTCCGCGTCCGACCGTGCACCGCGCGAGGAGGCCGAGGAACGCGGGCCCATCCCGCTGCCGCGCCGGCAGACCCCCAAACTGGTCAGCTCGCACGGCAAGCCCGTCACCGGCCAGCGGACCCGCCGCGACGAACCGGAGCAGCAGCCCTCCGCGGCTTCCGGCCGCCCCGACACGGGCGGACTGGCTCCGCTGCCCGCACGCCGGCGCACCACGGCCTCCCGCCGCCCCGCCGAACTCACCGACCGCGCCCAGGAACGCGGCACGGCTCCCGCCGACGGCACCGCCGCGACCCCCGACGTCCCCGCCCTGCCCCGCCGCACCCGGCCCGCGTCACCCAGTGGGGTCGGCACGGATGCCGCGGGTCGGTCGGACGGTGGCGGCACGGGTCGGCCGGACGAGGCGGTCACGGGCCGGTCGGGCGGCGCCGCCGCGGGCTGGCCGGGTGGGGATGTCCGAGGTCGGTCGGATGGCGCCGCAGGCTGGCCGGGTGGGGATGTCCCGGGTCGGTCGGATGGCGGCGCCGCGGGCTGGCCGGATCGGGCCGCCATGGACCGGTCGGACGAGGGTCCGGCCCAGCCTGCCGCTGATCGGGCCCGTTTCGGCCGCGACACCGAAGCCGCTGGTGAGCACGCCGGCTTCGACGGTGGCGGGGCGGAGCCTGTCGCTGAGCAGGGCCGTTTCGGTGGTGACCGGGCCGGGTTCGCCGGTGGCCAGGGCCGTTTCGGCGGTGACGGGGCGGAGCCTGTCGCTGAGCAGGGCCGTTTCGGTGGTGACCGGGCCGGGTTCGCCGGTGGCCAGGGCGGTGTTGCTGGTGGCGGGGCCGAGTTCGCCGGTGGCCAGGGCCGTTTCGGCGGTGACGGGGCGGAGTCTGTTGCTGAGCAGGGCCGTTTCGCTGGTGGCGCTGCCGAGCTTGCCGGACAGCCGAACCGTTTCCGTGGTTCTGGCGAGCCGGCCGGCGAGAGGTTCCGTGCAGGTGATGGACCAGCCGAGCCTTCCGCCGAAGAGCCCGGGCCGGGTGATGCCCGGTCCGGCCGCGAGGCACTGCCCACCAGGGACACGTTCCCGCCGACCGGCACCAGCGGTGTTACCGGGACGAGTGGTGTCCCCGGCACCGGCGGCGTCTCCTCCGCCGACGGCCCCGAGGTCACCGGTTCGGGCGCCGCGGTGGCCCCCGAACCGGCCACCGGGTCCCTGCCCCGGCGGGTCCGCCAGGCCAGCCTGGCCCCCCAGCTCAAGCAGGACACCGCGCGGCGCGCCGAACGCGCGGCGCAGCCCGCCGACCGCGACGCCGAAGAGGTACGCAGTCGGATGGCCTCGCTCCAGCGTGGCTGGCAGCGCGGCCGGCGGGAGAACGCCACGGGCGACGGCGCCCACAACGGCACAGCACAAGGAACGACTAAGGGGGACGGTCGATGACCGCACCGAAGGCGACCGGCCACACGGCGACGAACAACGGGGAGCTGAACTGGCTCCTGGACGACCTGGTCGACCGGGTCGCCAGCATCCGCAAGGCCGTCGTCCTGTCCGGCGACGGGCTGCCCACGGGTGTGTCCAAGGACCTGGCCAGGGAGGACAGCGAGCATCTGGCCGCCGTCGCCTCCGGGTTCCACAGCCTTGCCAAGGGCGTGGGCCGTCACTTCGACGCGGGCAGTGTCCGGCAGACGGTGGTCGAACTGGACGACGCCTTCCTGTTCGTCACCGCCGCCGGTGACGGCAGCTGCCTGGCCGTCCTCTCGGACGCCGACTCCGACGTCGGGCAGGTCGCCTACGAGATGACGCTCCTGGTCAAGCGGGTCGGCGTGCATCTGGGCACCGCTCCGCGCACCGATCTGCCCGCAGGCGGGTAGTGGGATGACATGAGCGGAGACGATCAGGGAAGAAACCACTGGTTCGACGACGAGGCCGGACCGGTCGTCCGTCCGTACGCCATGACGCGCGGCCGCACCACGAGTCCCGCCCAGCACCGGCTGGACCTGATCGCGGTGGTCGTCACGGAGTCCGACGCGGGCGACCCGGAAACGGATCCGACGCTGTCGCCCGAGCACGTGGAGATCGTCGGGCTCTGCCGCGACGAACCGCAGTCGGTCGCCGAACTCGCCGCCGAACTCGACCTGCCGGTCGGTGTGGTGCGCGTCCTCATCGGCGACCTCGTGCACACGGAACTCGTCCATGTCACGCGTCCGGTGCCCCCGGCCGAGCTGCCGGACGAGAGCATCCTGCGCGACGTGATCAACGGCCTCCGGGCGCTGTGACCGGCACGGAAACGGAGTGCTGAGGTGACAGGCCGGCACTCGCCGCACGGACCCGCAGTCCCGGCACGGCCGCTGCCGGTCAGGCCCGAGGAGTTCGCCGTCCCACGGGGAAGCGTCGCCGGGGGACGGGCCCCACGGGGGAGCGGTGGCGGCGCCGGCCGGGTGCGGCGGTCCGGTCGTACGGCCACCGGCCTCGTCCCGGCAGGCTCGGCCGACGCCGGTCCGGGCGGCGTACGCGACGCAGGCGGCGTACCGGAATCGGTTGCCGCCGGCGGATGCCCTGGGCGGCGGCCACGGCCGGCCGTCGCCCGACCCCCATCAAGCAGGAACCAAGCGGGAGAAGAGACCGATGATCTTCGGGCGTTCTGAGCGCGGCAAGCCCCCCGTCGAGCCGGTCACGCTCAAGATCCTCGTGGCCGGTGGCTTCGGAGTGGGCAAGACGACCCTCGTCGGCGCGGTCAGCGAGATCAGGCCGCTGCGCACCGAGGAACTGCTCACCGAGGCCGGGCGCCCGGTCGACGACACCAGCGGGGTGGAGGGCAAGCACACCACCACCGTGGCCATGGACTTCGGCCGTATCACCCTGCGCGAGGACCTGGTGCTGTACCTCTTCGGCACGCCCGGGCAGGAACGGTTCTGGTTCATGTGGGACGAACTGTCCGAGGGCGCGCTCGGCGCCGTCGTCCTGGCCGACACACGGCGTCTGGAGGACTGCTTCGCCGCCGTGGACTACTTCGAGCGGCGTTCCATCCCCTTCCTCGTCGGCGTCAACTGCTTCGCGGGAGCTGCCCGCTACCCGGCCGAGGCCGTCCGGCAGGCCCTCGACCTGGACGAGGGCGTACCGGTCCTGCTGTGCGACGCGCGTGACCGGGAATCGGTCAAGGACGTGCTCATCGGAGTCGTCCAGCACGCGATGGAATACGCCGCCGACCGCCGCCAGGCCGCCCTCGGCTGACCGCCGCCAGGCCGCCCTCGGCTGACCGCCGTCGGTCCGCCCTCGGCCGGCCGACGGGCACGGCCCGTACCCCCGCCGACCGGGGTACGGGCCGTGGTCCGGTGAGGTGCGCCTGCGCGCGCGATACGACGGCGAACGCGGGACGCGCCGCACGCGCGCGTGCGGTGATCTCGCCCGCCCCTCCTACGCGTCCTTCGCGTCCTCCTCCAGCCAGCCGAAGCTCTTCTCCACGGCCCGGCGCCAGTTGCGGTACTCGCGGTCGCGCACCGACGGCTCCATCGCCGGCGTCCACTCCGCGTCCCGCTGCCAGTGCGACTTCAGCTCGTCCAGGCCGTTCCACACGCCTGTCGCCAGACCGGCCGCGTAGGCGGCGCCCAGACAGGTCGTCTCCGACACCCGGGGCCGGACCACCGGCACGCCGAGGACGTCCGCCTGGTGCTGCATGAGCAGGTTGTTCTGCGTCATGCCGCCGTCGACCTTCAGCGTGTTGATCCGTACCCCGGAGTCCTGGTACATGGCGTCCACGACCTCCCGGGTCTGCCAGCTCGTCGCCTCCAGCACCGCACGCGCGAGGTGCGCCTTCGTGACGTACCGCGTGAGACCGGTGACCACACCGCGCGCGTCGGAGCGCCAGTAGGGCGCGAACAGGCCGGAGAACGCGGGCACGATGTAGGCGCCGCCGTTGTCCTCGACGCTCGCCGCCAGTGTCTCGATCTCGTCGGCGCTGCGGATGATCCCGAGCTGGTCGCGGAACCACTGGACCAGCGCGCCGGTGATCGCGATGGACCCCTCCAGGCAGTACACCGGCGCCTCCCCGCCGATCTTGTAGCCCATCGTCGTCAGCAGCCCGCTCTTGGACGGCACCGGCCGGTTCCCGGTGTTCAGCAGCAGGAAACTCCCGGTGCCGTACGTGTTCTTCGCGCTGCCCACGTCGTAGCAGGCCTGCCCGAAGACGGCGGCCTGCTGGTCGCCCAGCGCGGAGGCCACGGGCACACCGGCGAGCTGTCCGACCGCCGTGCCGTACACCTCGGCGGAGGACCGGATCTCGGGCAGGACCGCCTCGGGCACGTTCATGGCGGACAGGATGGCGGGGTCCCACTGGAGTGTTTCCAGGTTCATCAGCATGGTGCGGCCGGCGTTCGTGACGTCGGTGACGTGCCGGCCGCCCTCGGCGCCGCCGGTGAGGTTCCAGATCAGCCAGGAGTCGATGGTTCCGAAGGCGATCTCGCCGCGTTCGGCCCGCTCCCTGAGGCCGGGCACATGGTCCAGCAGCCAGGCCGCCTTGGGACCGGAGAAGTAGCTGGTCAGCGGCAGTCCGGTCGGCTCGCGGAAGCGGTCCTGGCCGTCCGTGCCGCCCAGCTCGTCGCACAGGGCCGCGGTACGGGTGTCCTGCCAGACGATCGCGTTGTGCACGGGCTTGCCGGTGGCACGGTCCCACAGGACCGTCGTCTCCCGCTGGTTGGTGATGCCGAGCGCGCTCAGCTGGTCGGCGCGCAGCCCGGCCTTGGCCAGTGCTCCGGCCACCACGGCCTGCACCTTGGACCAGATCTCGGTGGCGTCGTGTTCCACCCAGCCCGGCTTGGGGAAGATCTGGCGGTGCTCGCGCTGGTCGACGGCGACGATCGCGCCGCCGTGGTCGAAGACGATGCAACGGCTGGACGTGGTGCCCTGGTCGATGGCGGCGACGTACTTCTCGGCGGTGTCCGTCATGGCTGTCCCTGGGTCGCTGGGTCGGGTCGCTGGGCATGCGGCGTGCCGGCTGGAAGGCCGCGTTGCAGTCGCTGGGTCAGCGGGCCGCGGCGTGGTCGGCGGGTCAGAAGGCCGCGTTGTAGACGAGGCCCGCGAGCACCCCGCCGATCAGCGGGCCGACCACCGGGATCCAGGCGTAACCCCAGTCGGACGTGCCCTTGTTCGGGATCGGCAGGAAGGTGTGCACGAGGCGCGGGCCGAGGTCGCGGGCCGGGTTGATGGCGTAGCCGGTGGGCCCGCCGAGGGAGAGGCCGATACCGACGACGAGCAGCGAGACGATCAGCGTCGTGGTGCCGGACTCGCCGAGCCCCTTCGTCAGTCCGAAGGCGAGCACGGGCAGCACCAGGGCCATCGTCGCGATGATCTCGGTGATGAGGTTGGCGATCGGGTTCCGGATCTCCGGGATGGTCGAGAAGATGCCGAGCGTCGGCACCGGTTCGTCGGCCGTGCCCTCGGTGGTGCCCTCCTTGCGGACGTTGGCCTGGAACTGTGCGAGGTACACCAGATAGGCGAGGACGGCGCCCAGCATCGCGCCGACGATCTCGCCCAGCAGATACACCCAGACCTTGCCCCATTTGCCGGTGTCCACGGCGATGCCGATGGTGACCGCGGGATTGAGCTGGCCCCCGGAGAGGGGACCGGCGGTGTACGCGCCCGCGAGGACGCCGAAGCCCCAGCCGAACGCGATGACGACCCAGCCCGCGGCCCGCGCCTTGGAGTACCGGAGAGTGACGGCGGCGCAGACCCCCGCGCCGAACAGGATCAGGATCGCGGTGCCGATGACCTCGCCGACGAAGATGTGTCCGTTGCTCATGGCGGCTCCCTTGGCGCCGGCCGGGGGCGCTCGGCCCCGGCCTCCGTGCAGGAACGTGCGTGGCGACTTCAGCCGGAGGCAGGGAGCCCCGCGCCCCGCCCGGCGTCCGTGACGAGCGTGCCGATGCAGCCGTATCGCCAGGGGGTGACGGGCCGTGGAGCAGGACAGACCCGTGGCGCAGTGCCTGATAACGCCGAGAATGTACGGCGATGTCGGCTGACACCGGGAAGTGTTCACCGGCGCCACGGGGGCGTCAAGGTTGTCGACGGCGACGGTGACAGCGACGCACCCGGCAGCCCTGCCGTTGCCGCCGGACCACAACGCACGGGCGCGGGACGGCCGTTCACCACCCCGGCTCGGCGGCCACGTACCCGGCCTGCGCCGTTGCCGCCCCTTGGCCGCGCCGGACCTCGTGACCGGGCAGCCCGGCGCGTCCCAGCACCCAGCTCGCGCCGTGCAGCGCCTTGGCGGCCTTCTTCAGCGGGGCGAGGTGGGCGGCGGCCTGGCGGTGGTCGCCCACGCTTCCCGGTGCGCACACGACGGTCGCGAGGGAGAGCGTGACCGGCCGGTCTCCGGCCGACCAGGGCGCGTCGAGCACGGCGGCGACCAGCGGATCGAGCGTCTCCTCCTCGGCCAGCACCAGGAAGTCGTCACCGCCGATGTGCCCCACGCGTGCGTGCCCCGACACGGCGTGCTGCAGGGCGCGCCCCACCGCCCGGATCAGCTCGTCGCCCGCGGCGAACCCGGCACCGTCGTTGACCTGCTTGAAGTGGTCGATGTCCAGCCAGCTGAGCGCGAAGGTGCGGCCGTCCGTGATCCACCGGTCCACCTCGCCCGTGATCGTGTCCGAACCGGGCAGCCGGGTCAGCGGATTGAGCCCGGCCGCCTCCTCGACCCGACTCTCGGCCAGCGCCCGCACCAGGTCCGCGAGCCGTACGACCCCCACGCACCGCCCGTGCCGGTCGACCACCGCGACATCGTCCGAGGTCCGGTCCCGGCCGCCGATCGCGACGACGTCCAGCACCTGCCAGGCGGTCGCGTCGACGCCGACCGTACGGGGCGCGTCCCCCAGCTTGAAGGCCGGCCGGTCGGCGTACAGGGCGTGCCCGTAGCGGCCGGACATCGACAGCAGGAACCGGGAGCGGTGCACCGACCGCACGGGCCGGCCGGCCTGGTCGACCAGCAGCACACCGGACACCTCCGGCGATCCGGTCAGCAGCGCACGCACCTGCCCCGCCGAGGCGGTCACCGGCAGTACGGCGGCCGGGCGTACGAACTCCCGCAACGGCGGACCGGACCGGGGTACACCGACAGCGCCGGGGGAGCGGGGCGGAACGTATACGTCCGCGGCGGGGATCCGGGCCGGGGGAGCGAACAGCTCGCCCTGGGCCAGCTGCGCCCCGGCCGACAGCGCCGCCGCACACTGCAGTTCGGTCTCGACCCCCTCCACCGCGACCAGCGCGCCCAACTCCTCGCACAGCGTGCGCATCGCCCGTACCGCGGCCGGCCGGGACAGCAGCGAGGCGTCGAGCTTGACCAGGTCGGGGCAGAGGTCGGTGAGCAGCCGAAGGGGTATGTCACCGTCGCCGACGCCGTCCGCGCTGATCCGGAACCCCTGCTCGCGCAGCGCGGCCACCGCCTCCAGCAGGGCCTTGTGCGGCACGTGCGTGCAGGGCGGAACCACGTCGAGCGTCACCTCCCAGGGCATCCGCCCGGCCGCGCGCACGGCGTCGTGCAGCGGGGTCAGACCGCCGAGGTCGGCGAGGGTGGCCGCGAACACGTTGAGGTGCAGCGGCAGCAGGGTCTCCTTGCGTGTCGCGGCACGGAGCGCCAACACCGTGAGCCTCCCGTCGAGTTCCGGGTCCCGGCGAGCCTCGGCCAGGATGTCACCGGTCTCCGGGCGGGCAAGTGTCTCCAGTGCCGCGACCGCTCCCGTTCTGAGGTTGACCACCGGCTGGAAGGCGAAGCGCAGAGTGTCCGTCCAGGAGTGCACGGGAGCATGATGGCGCCGCCCGAGTGCGCCCAGGCGCAGTTCATGAGACGTTCACGCAGCATTCCGGGGTGATCACGCAGCGTTGACCACCTGCGCGGCCCCCGCTGTCACGCGAGGGCGTCTTTGCGCCGCCTCCGTCATCTCACCGCGATCACCGCCGAACCGTGTCCGAACAGCCCCTGGTTGGCGGAGATCCCCACCCGCGCCCCGGCGATCTGCCGGTCGCCCGCCGTGCCTCTCAACTGCCAGGTCAGCTCGCACACCTGGGCGATGGCCTGGGCCGGCACCGCCTCCCCGAACGAGGCAAGACCGCCACTGGTGTTGACGGGTGTCCGGCCGCCCGGGGCCGTGGCGCCCTCCCGCAGGAGCTTCGCCCCTTCGCCCTCGCCGCACAGCCCCAGGTCCTCGTACCACTGCAGCTCCAGGGCGGTGGACAGGTCGTAGACCTCGGCGAGGGACAGGTCCTCGGGGCCTGTGCCCGCCTCCTCGTAGGCCGCCCGGGCGATCGACTCCCGGAAGGTGCCGCCGGGGGACTGCACGGCGAGCGCCGAGTCCGTGGCGATGTCGGGGAGGTCCAGCACCGTGTTGGGGAAGCGCGGGGTCACCGTCGACACCGCCCGGATCCGCACCGGCCGGGCGACACCGTGCCGGTGCGCGAAGTCCAGGCTGGAGAGCACCAGGGCCGCGCCGCCGTCGGAGGTGGCGCAGATGTCGAGCAGCCGCAGCGGATCGGCGACCACCGCGGACGCCGCGACCTCCTCGGCGGTGACCCGCTTGCGGTAGCGCGCGTACGGGTTGAGCGCCCCCATGGCGGCGTTCTTCACCTTCACCAGGGCGAAGTCCTGCGGAGTGTCCCCGTGCAACGCCATCCGCCGCCGCGCGTACAGCCCGAAGTACGTCGGATTCGTCGCGCCCAGCAGGCGGAAGCGCAGCCAGTCCGGATCGTCGGGGCGCTCCCCGCCTGCGGGCCGGAAGAACCCCTTGGGTGCCGCGTCCGCCCCGACCACGAGGACGACGTCGGCGAGCCCGGCGAGGATCTGCGCCCGCGCCGCGGCGATCGCCTGCGCCCCGGAAGCGCACGCCGCGTACACACTGGCGACTGCGGCCCCCTGCCAGCCCAGGGCCTTGGCGAACGTCGCTCCCGCCACATACCCGGGATAACCGCCACGCACCGTGTCCGCGCCCACGATCGAGCCGACGTCGCACCAGTCGACACCGGCGTCCGCCAGCGCCGCGCGGGCCGCCGTCGTCCCGTACTCCACGAAGGAGCGTCCCCACTTGCCCCATGGATGCATGCCCGCGCCGAGCACCGCCACGTCCCTCGTCACGCCCTCACCCCCGTCGGCCGCCAGTGCCAGGTCGTCCAGGCCGTCTCCGCGTCCTCGTGGAGCACTCCGGGGACGACCTCCACCTCCATGCCCACCGTCAGATCGGCGACGGTGATCCCGGGACCCGCCTGCCCCAGCACCACGATCCGCTCGGCCGCCAGCTCCACCGCGATCAACGCGTACGGCTCCCAGGGAAGTTCCGGGTTGCTCACATAGGGTGACGGTGGGCGGTAACGACTGTCCGTGTACGACCAGATTCGCCCCCTTTGCGATAAGGGTGTCTCCTCCAGTGAGCCGCCGTCGCAGTGCGGGTTGCGGCAGCGCGCGTCCTCGCGCGGGAAGAACACCGTCGCGCAGGACGAGCAGCGGGTGCCCAGGAGCCGGAAGTCGTCCCCCTCGCCGGTGAACCAGCCGGCGACCGCGGGTGTGCGTGTGTGCGGCAAGACTTCTCCTCACCACGTTTCTGACGAAGTGTCAGGAGTGTGTCACGGGCAGGCGGAAATGGGCAGGGGGCGGTGCCGGCCGCCCGGCCCCACATGCGGGGGAATCGCATCCGATCGCTTCCCGGCCGGCACGCGAACCTGATAGATGCAGGGAACATGACACGACTCACCCGTGCGGTCCGCGGTCTCGTCACCGTCCTCGCCGCTCTGCTGGCCGTGACCGCCTCCTCCGCCACCGCCCAGGCGAACCCGGAACCCGGAGCGCCGAAGGACTTCGTCGCCCTGTCCACCGTGGATCCGACGATCATCCAGGAGATGCGCTACTTCACCCCGCACAACTTCGTCGGCGAGCGCATCGACGGCTACGAGCAGCCGATCTGCATCCTCACCCGCCCGGCGGCGCGAGCCCTGCACAGGGCCCAGCTGAAACTGCTGCGCAAGGGCTACACGCTCAAGGTCTACGACTGCTACCGCCCGCAGCGCGCCGTGAACCACTTCGTCCGCTGGGCCGAGGACCTCGACGACCAGGCGATGAAGGGCGAGTTCTACCCGAACGTCGACAAGGCCCGTCTGTTCGAGGACGGTTACATCGCGAAGAAATCCGGCCACAGCCGCGGCTCGACCATGGACCTCACGATCGTGAAGCTCCCGGCGAGGCCGACCCGGCCCTACCACCCCGGAGAGCCGCTCGTGCCCTGCTACGCGCCCAAAGACGAGCGCTTCCCTGACAACTCTGTCGACATGGGCACGGGATTCGACTGCTTCGACACCCTCGCGCACACACTCGACCCGCGCATCCAGGGCGAACAGCGCGCCAACCGCCTGTTGCTCAAGAACACCCTCGAGGGCCTCGGATTCGTGAACCTCGCCGAGGAATGGTGGCACTTCACCTACCAGCCCGAGCCCTATCCGGACACCTACTTCGACTTCCCCGTGTCCTGGAAGTCGCTCATCAGCGGGCACTGAGCCGCCGGCGGAAGACGTCCCTCTTCTGATCGGATACAGTCCGCGCGTGTCCGAAACTCAGCACTCAACTGCCAACTCCTCACCGGACTCCTACTGTTCGAGCTGCGGATCGCCCTATGGAGAGGGCGTCTCCGGCTGGCCGCGCACCTGCCCGACGTGCGGAACCGTCGCCTACCGCAATCCGCTGCCGGTCGCGATCGCGCTCCAGCCCGTGTACGACACCAAGGGCACGGCTCTGGTCGTGATCACCCGGACCATCGCCCCCGCGCGCGGAGGCACGGCACTGCCCGGCGGCTACATCGACGACCGGGAGGACTGGAAACAGGCCGTCGTACGCGAACTCAAGGAGGAGACCGGCATCGACGCGGCCGCGTGCGACGTACGGCTCGTCGACGCCATGAGCTCGCCCGACGGCCACCTGCTGCTGTTCGGACTCCTCCCGGAGCGCCCGGTGGAGGGACTCCCGCCCGCCGACCGCACGAACGAGACAGAGGGCTGGCAACTGCTGCGCCGGCCCGAGGAACTCGCCTTCCCCCTGCACACCGTGGCCGTACGGGCCTGGTTCGAGGGCCGCTACGTCTGAGCCCCCGGCCCGGCCGAGCCCCTCGCCCGGCCCGGGCGAACCGGCTCGACTGAGCCCCGGCACGAGCAGGCCGGCCAAGCCGAGCAGTCCCGCCGGGCAGGCGGCCCATCCCAGACCCTCGCACCGGCGCCGGACGGGCCGTCTCGGCGCTGAGCGCTCGCGCCGGGCAGGCGGCTCAGCCCAGGCCCCGGACCCGCACCGGGTAGGGCGGCTCGGCGGAGCCGTCCTCCCGCTCCCGGGTGACCGCAACCCCACGGCCCGCCCAGCGGGCAACGTAGCGTTCGAGCTCCGGTTCGTCCCAGCCGTCGCCCGCGTCCGGCACGACCAGGCCGCCTCCGGTGCGGCCACGCGCGGGTGCCCACACCTCCAGCTCGAGGCCCCCGTCGCCGCCGCGTACGGGGATGACCGCGCCCGCGCGCGCGAACACCGGTATCCGCGACAGCGGCGCCTCGACGAGGACCTGCCCCGGCCCTTCGAAGGCCCGCTCCGTCACCGTGTCGTACCAGAGGCCCCGCGGCAGCTGCACCGCCCGCCGGTCGGCGCCCGGGTCCAGCACCGGAGCCACCAGCAGACCGTCCCCGAGCAGAAACGTGTCCTCGCAGTCGCGCAGCGCCCGGTCCTCCGGCGCCCCCCACCACAACGGCCGCACGTACGGCGCGCCGGTGCGCCGCGCCAGATGCGCCAGGGTCACGAAGTACGGCAGCAGCCGCCGCCGTTCGAGCAGCGCCACGCGCGCGTGCTCCAGCACCTCGGCACCGAACTCCCAGGGCTCCCTGCGCCCCGCCCGCAGACCCGCGTGGGTGCGGAACAGCGGCAGAAACGCGCCGAGCTGGAACCACCTGAGGTACAGCTCCGGCGACGGACTGCCGTCGTAACCGCCCACGTCCGGGCCCGAGTACGGGACCCCGCACAGACCGAGCCCCAGCACCAGCGACAGCGACGCCCGCAGCCCCGGCCAGCCCGTCGCCACGTCCCCGGACCAGGTGCCCCCGTAGCGCTGCATCCCCGCCCAGCCCGAGCGGGAGAACAGGAAGGGCCGCTCCTGGCGCGACAGCCGGCGCAGCCCCTCGTAAGCCGCACGGGCCATACACAGCGCGTACGCGTTGTGCGCCTCCCGGTGGTCGCCCCCGCGCCCCTCGAAGGAGTGCCGCGCCGAACGCGGCAGCGTCGCTTCCCCGAAGGCGTTGAACGACGTCGGCTCGTTCATGTCGTGCCAGAACCCCGCGAAGCCCTGCCCCAGCCGCTCCTCGTAGAGCCCGCCCCACCATGCGCGCACGCGCGCGTGCGTGAAGTCCGGAAAGACCGACTCCCCGGCCCACACCACCCCCCGCACCTCGCGCCCCGAGGCGTCCCGCACGAACGCGTCCACGGCCGAACCACCGTCGTACACGGCGTTGCCCGGCGCGGCCCGCACAGCCGGATCGACGATCGACACCAGCCGGATCCCGTCCCGGCGCAGCTCGTCCGCGAGTTGCGGCAGCTTGGGAAAACGATCCTGGTCGACGGTGAACACCTGGTGGTCGTCGAAGTGGTCGATGTCCAGATGAACGGCGTCCAACGGCAGACCGCGGTCCTGGTAGCCCGCGACGATCCGGCGCACCTCCTGCTCGCTGCCGAAACCCCACCGCGCGTGGTGGTGGCCGAGCGCCCACGAGGGCGGCAGCGCGGGCGCCCCGGTCAGCGAGGCCCAGGTGTGCAGCACCCGCGCGGGGGTGCCCACCATCACCCAGCAGCGCAGCGGACCGCCGTCCATCCGCACCTCGCAGCGCCCCACCCGGTCGTGCCCGGACCCGGCGCCCTCCTCGCCCTCCCGCAGCAGCACCGTGCCGTCCCACGTGGTGTCGTGGAAGACCAGATGCGTGCCGGCATCGGCCACCACCAGCTGCACCGGCATCGTCAGATACAGCGGATCGTCGCCGGGGCCGAACGCCCGCCCGGGATCGGTGTTCCACAGCCGGTACGTGCCGTCCCGCAGCCGCGGCCCCGACGCCCGGCCGCCCAGACCGAAGAAGCGGGCGTCGGCCGCCACCTCCGACCGCTGCATCCATCGTGCCGTGCCCCCGCCGACCGGCTCCCACCAGCGCGGCGGCAGATCCCGCCGCAGGGTCACCCCACCGGGCGTGCACACCTCGACCGCACCGTGCCGCGAGACGGTGACCGTCACGCGCTCGGCGACCACCCGCCAGCCACCGTCCTTGTCCGGTTCCAGCACCGCCCGCGCATCAGGCTCCGGACTGCTCCCCGCGAGCGCGTACGAGGGCTCGGGACCGGCCCCGTCCCACCCCCAGAACACCGCCCCGCTCACCGCGACGGTGATCCGCAACTCGGACCGGCCGAACCGGATCAGCCCGCCACCCGGCCCCGGCTCCACGCTCGCCACCTGCCCCGGGACCCGCGCCCGCTCGGCCCCCCGCCGCGGCAGCCCTGCGGCGTCGATCCGCCTCCTGCGCCACGCGGACCGCACGGTACGCAATCCCTGAGCCGCCCTCCCCGAACCGACCACACTCACCGAACGCACCAGGTCACGACCGTCCATGCTGCTCACCCTGCCACTGAGCACCCCACGCGCGCGTGTCGTTCAACTGCCGTTCACCCGTGCTGGGACCACATCTTCACGACACCGACTATGTGGGGCGCACCCTGGTGCAGAAGTCGATCACATGGCATCGTCCCTGTCAGCCGCGTCACGCGCACACCCCAGCCCGTGCGCGGACCGACGCACACGACGCGCACAGCCCGGGAGCCACCCCATGTCGACCGCGAACCCCCAGCCGCTCTGGCAGCCCGATCCCGAACGGATCGCCCAGGCCCGCATCACCCAGTTCCAGGCATGGGCCGCCGAGCACCACGGCGCCCCGGCCGAAGGCGGCTACCCCGCCCTGCACCAATGGTCCGTCGACCAACTGGACACCTTCTGGAAAGCCGTCACGGAGTGGTTCGACGTACGCTTCACGACGCCCTACGCGCGCGTGCTCGGCGACCGCACCATGCCGGGCGCCCAGTGGTTCCCCGGAGCCACCCTCAACTACGCCGAGCACGCCCTGCGCGCCGCGGCCGACCGCCCGGACGAACCCGCCGTGCTGTACGTGGACGAAACCCACGAACCGCTCCCGGTGACCTGGTCCGAGCTGCGCCGCCAGGTCGGCTCCCTCGCCGCCGAACTCCGCGCCCTCGGCGTACGCCCCGGCGACCGCGTCAGCGGCTACCTGCCCAACATCCCGCAGGCCGTCGTCGCCCTCCTCGCCACGGCCGCCGTCGGCGCCGTCTGGACCTCCTGCGCCCCCGACTTCGGCGCCCGCAGCGTCCTCGACCGCTTCCAGCAGGTCGAACCCGTCGTCCTGTTCACCGTCGACGGCTACCGGTACGGCGGCAAGGAGCACGACCGCCGCGAGATCGTCGCCGAGCTGCGCCGCGAGCTGCCCACCCTGCGCGCCGTCGTCCACATCCCGCTGCTCGGCACCCAGGCACCCGAGGGCGCCCTGGAATGGTCGGCGCTGACGGCCGGGAACACCGAGCCCGTCTTCGACCAGGTCCCGTTCGACCACCCCCTCTGGGTGCTGTACTCCTCCGGCACCACCGGCCTGCCCAAAGCCATCGTCCAGTCCCAGGGCGGCATCCTCGTCGAACACCTCAAGCAGCTCGGCCTGCACTGCGACCTCGGCCCCGAGGACCGCTTCTTCTGGTACACCTCGACCGGCTGGATGATGTGGAACTTCCTCGTCTCCGGCCTGCTCACGGGCACGACGATCGTCCTGTACGACGGCAGCCCCGGCTACCCCGACACCGGCGCCCAGTGGCGGATCGCCGAACGCACCGGAGCCACCCTCTACGGCACCTCCGCCGCCTACGTCATGGCCTGCCGCAAGGCCGGCGTCCACCCCGCGCGCGACTACGACCTGACCGCGGTGAAGTGCGTCGCCACGACCGGCTCGCCGCTGCCGCCCGACGGCTTCCGCTGGCTGCACGACGAGGTCCGTGACGACCTGTGGATCGCCTCCGTCAGCGGCGGCACCGACGTCTGCTCCTGCTTCGCCGGCGGCGTACCGACGCTCCCCGTGTACACCGGCGAGCTCCAGGCCCCCGGACTCGGCACCGACCTGCAGGCCTGGGACCCCAGCGGCAAGCCCGTCATCGACGAGGTCGGCGAGCTGGTCGTCACCAACCCCATGCCGTCCATGCCGATCCGTTTCTGGAACGACCCCGACGGCAGCCGCTACCACGACAGCTACTTCGACACCTACCCCGGCGTCTGGCGGCACGGCGACTGGATCACGGTCACCGCGCGCGGCACCGTGATCATCCACGGCCGTTCCGACTCCACCCTCAACCGGCAGGGCGTGCGGATGGGATCGGCCGACATCTACGAGGTCGTCGAGCGCCTGCCCGAGATCAAGGAGTCCCTGGTCATCGGCATCGAGCAGCCCGACGGCGGCTACTGGATGCCCCTGTTCGTGCACCTCGCTCCCGGGGCCGCCCTCGACGAGGCCCTCCTGCACCGCATCAAGCAGACCATCCGCGAACAGCTCTCACCACGCCACGTCCCCGACGAGATCATCGAGGTCCCCGGCGTCCCGCACACCCTCACCGGCAAGCGCATCGAGGTCCCGGTCAAGCGCCTCCTGCAGGGCACCCCCCTCGAGAAAGCGGTCAACCCCGGCTCCATCGACAACCTCGCCCTGCTCGGCTTCTACGAAGAACTCGCCCGCAAGCGCGCCTGAACCCCGTGACCTGATCCTCCACAGGTGGCCTCGGACTCGCCCAGCACGCCGGCGAAGTCCGAGTCCGGCAGCGCAGCGCCGACCCGTTGTCAGTGCCGCCGGTTACGGTGAGTGAGCACTGATCGACCGCGCACTGTGGGGGAAACATGGCGCACACCGACCACCAGACCATGCGACGCGTCCTGCGCCGCGAGATCGCCGGCACCATCGGGCTGCTCACCGACGAGCACGACTTCCGCGCCATGCGGCGCTACCGCAGCTTCACCTTCGACGACCACGCGACCTACCTCCAGCAGGTCGAGGCCGTCCTCAAGGCCCGCGCCGACCAGGGCACCCACACCACCCTCGCCCTGTTCGACCCCGAGGACTACGCCGCGTACTGCGCGGACACCGGCCTCGACCCGGAAACCCCCTCGAGCCGGACCCGGTTCACCGCAGAACTCGCAGCCACGGGCCCCACCATCCCGTACGACGGCCGGCCCCTCACCACGCTCGTACCCGCCCTGGTGGACGAAGCCGTACGGCAGGCGACGTGGGAGTACGCCACCACCCTGCTGTCCCGACTCGGTCCCTGCCCCACCTGCGGTGAGGACATCGGAAGGGCGGGCTTCACCCGCGCCTCCGACCTCCTGGTCCGCATCCTCGACACCGCCCCACCCGGCGACCGCCACCTCGTGTGCAGCGTCTCCGGACCACCGGACACCCTGGTCTCCGTCCTGCACGGCGACCAGGACGCCCACGGCGCCACCCGACTGGACGAGGCCGAGGCACTGGAATTCACCAGCGTCCTCGCCCTCGGCCTCGCGACCCGCAGCCCGGGCGGACTCGTCCTGCGCACCAGCGCCCCGGGGACGCACGACCGCGTCTACGGCTGGCGCCTGCGGGCCGGCACCCTCGAACCGCTCACCGCCTCCGAAGTGTTCGACGCCTACTGCACCGACGTCGAAACCGGCGACCTCATCTCCCCGGAGTCCGGCGTCGACTACTGCGAGCCCCCCGACATCGGAGACGAGAGCGCGGCACCGGGCCACCGACACTGAACGCGCCGACGCGTCGCACGCACTGATCACGCCGACAACAGGGAGAACGCACCAGGGGCGCCCCACCCGAAGGCGGGACGCCCCTGAACCCGGCACCTCGCATGCACCGGTACGCCTACTCGCCGGACAGCACCGCCTGAGCCGCGCTCCGCGCCTCGTCGGCGCTGTCCGCGGCACGCGCCGCCGCCGCCGCCCGCTCGCACTGCGCCAGCGTGTGCTTCGCCAGCGTCGCCCGGACATAAGGAATCGACGCCGCACCCATGGACAAGGAGGTGACACCCAGACCGGTCAGCACACAGGCCAGCAGCGGGTCGGAAGCGGCCTCACCACACACGCCGCAGCTCTTGCCCTCCGCCTTGGCCGCCTCAGCGGACAGCGCGACCAGGTCGAGCAGCGCGGGCTGCCACGGATCCTGGAGCCGGGACACCGCACCCACCTGCCGGTCGGCCGCGAACGTGTACTGCGCGAGGTCGTTCGTCCCCAGCGACAGGAACTCGACCTCCTGAAGGATCGAACGCGCACGCAGCGCCGCCGACGGGATCTCCACCATCGCGCCGAACTTGGCCTGCAGCCCCGCCGCACGGCACGCGTCCGCGAACGCCCTGGCGTCCGCGCGGTCCGCCACCATGGGCGCCATGACCTCGAGGTAGACGGGCAGACCCTCGGCGGCCTTCGCCAGCGCGGTCAGCTGCGTGCGCAGGACCTCGGGGTGATCCAACAGCGTCCGCAGACCCCGCACACCCAGCGCGGGGTTCGGCTCGTCGGCCGGAGTCAGGAAGTCCAGCGGCTTGTCCGCTCCCGCGTCCAGCACCCGCACGACCACACGACCCTCGGGGAACGCCTCCAGCACCTGCCGGTAGGCCTCCACCTGCTTCTGCTCGGAAGGAGCGTTCTTGCTGTCGTCCAGGAACAGGAACTCGGTACGGAACAGACCGACACCCTCGGCCCCGGCCTCCACGGCAGCCGGCACATCCGCCGGGCCGCCCACGTTGGCCAGCAGCGGCACCTTGTGACCGTCCGCCGTCGCACCCGGCCCGGTCGACGCGGCCAGCGCGGCCTTGCGCTCGGCGGCCGCGGCCACCAGCTGCGCCTTCTTCTCCTCGCTCGGGTTCACGAAGATGTCGCCGGTGCTGCCGTCGACAGCGATCACGGTGCCCTCGGCCAGCTCGCCGGCACCCGGCAGTGCCACGACCGCCGGCACACCCAGCGCCCGCGCGAGGATCGCGCTGTGACTGGTCGGTCCGCCCTCCTCGGTGACGAAACCGAGCACCAGAGACGGGTCCAGCAGCGCGGTGTCGGCCGGAGCGAGGTCCCGCGCCACGAGCACATACGGCTCGTCACTGTCCGGCACACCCGGCATCGGAACGCCCAGCAGCCGGGCAACGATACGATTCCGCACGTCATCCAGGTCGGCCACCCGACCGGCGAGGTACTCACCGGCACCGGCCAGCAGCTCCCGGTACGCCGCGAACGCGTCGTACACCGCGCGCTCGGCCGTGCTGCCGACGGCGATCCTCCGGTCCACGTCCGCCATCAGCTCGGGGTCCTGGGCCATCATGGCCTGCGCCTCGAGCACAGCCTGGGCCTCGCCGCCGGCCAGATTGCCGCGCGCCATCAGATCGGCGGCGACGGCGTCCACTGCCTGGCGAGCCCGCCCCTGCTCCCGCTCGGCCTCCTCGGTGGGGATCTGCTTGGCCGGCGGCTCCAGCACCGCCGTACCCATGTGCCGAACCTCGCCGATGGCCACGCCATGGCTCACACCGACGCCTCGCAGCGTTGTCTCCATCTCACCCGTCTCCGATTGTGCGGCGGGTTCCGCCGCCGTGGTGGTTGTCCTGTTCGCCGTCCCGCGACGGCCGTGCCGTCAGTTCCAGGAGAAGAGGCTGTCGCCGGCCTTCACGTCACCGCTGTCACGGAGGTCGGAGAGGGACTCGGCCGTGGCTTCGAGCGCGACGACGGGACAGACCGGGGACTTGCCGGCGGCCTCGACGGCGACGGGGTTCCAGCGCACGACGGCCTGCCCGCGCGTCACGGTGTCGCCCTTGTTGACGAGCACCTCGAAGCCCTCGCCGTTGAGCTGCACCGTGTCGATGCCGAGGTGGGTGAGTACGCCGTGCCCGCTCTCGTCCACTACTACGAAGGCGTGCGGGTGCAGGGAGACGATCACGCCGTCGACGGGCGCCACTGCCTCGGAGGGCTCACGCACGGGGTCGATCGCGGTACCCGGGCCGACCATGGCCCCGGAGAAGACCGGATCAGGCACTTCTGCCAGTCCGATGGCACGTCCAGCAAGAGGGGACGTCACGGTGGTCATGGGAAGCCTCCCAAAGAGTGGAGCTGCGCACTGAGCAGCAGCGTATGTCATGTGAAGTGGCGGTTCCGTATGGAAGCTAGCAGCTAGTGGTCTAGACCACCAACCCGACGGATTTGCACCGGCTTCGAGGCCCCGTGTACAGTCGTACTCCTGCTTGGGACGGAGGCCGTGAAAGCGCCCTCACCCGGCAGGACTCAAACTCATCAGATCCTACTTTCGGATCCGCTTCTGCATGCTCGCAGAGGGGTGGTCAGGGAGACGGAAAAACCCTGATAGAGTTTGAAACACCGAAGGGAAGCCCGGAGGAAAGCCCGAGAGGGTGAGTACAAAGGAAGCGACCGTTCCTTGAGAACTCAACAGCGTGCCAAAAATCAAC
>NZ_JBSFKD010000066.1:0-3036 GCF_053598395.1 Streptomyces sp. NPDC001135
GTCCAGTTCGGTCTGTTCCTCCTCGTCGTCGGGCAGGTGGACGTCGTCGACGGCGATGTTCACCTCGACGACCTCCAGGCCCGTCATCCGCTCCAAGGCGCTGATCACACCGGTGCGCACGTCGCCCGCGACGTCGACGATGGAGACGCCGTACTCGACGACAACGTCCAGGTCCACGGCGGCCTGACGCTCGCCCACCTCGACCTTCACTCCTCGCGTGACGGCCCCGCCTCCGCCCCCGGGAACGCGTTCCCGCATGGCGCCGAAGGCGCGCGCCATCCCCGCTCCCAGGCTGTAGATGCCCGGTACCTCGCGGGCCGCCATGCCCGCGATCTTCGCCACCACACCGTCCGCGATGGTGGTCTTCCCCCGTGTCTCGGCCGGAGCCCCGGCCCCCGTGCGGCCCTTGAGCGCGCTCACGCCCGCCTCGGGCCCGCTGCCCCCGCCGACGCTGGTGATGTCGTTCGTCATGGCGGTCGCCTCGATCGGTCCCTCGGACACCGGTGCGATGTCCTTCGAATGATTGGACATATCGGGCGACGCGTTCCTCACACATATCGCCTGTGACGTGTATCACATATGGCCGGTCGGGTACGCGGACGGTCCGAGCCTTGCGAGGGGCGTCATGGTCGAAAGCGCTGTTACCCCATCGCCGGGCCGCGACCCGATGGGACGCGACCTGCCGGACGGCCTGCTGGCCGTACGGGCGGCCGAGGGGGACGAGGACGCCTTCGCCGTTCTCGTCCAGCGGCACGGCCGGCCTCTCCTTGCCCTGGCCCGCTGCATGCTCGGCAACCCCCAGGACGCCGAGGATGCTGTTCAGGACGCCTTCGTCAGCGCCTGGCGCCGGTTGCCTGAATACCACCACAGCGCGGAGTTCCGTACCTGGATGTACCGGATCACCGTCAACCGCTGCCTGACCATGCGCCGTCGTCGGCCTCCGCCCCTCTCGCTGGACGTCGTCGCCGAGCCGGCGGCTAGAGACGTCTGGAGCCAACCCGTCCGGTCTGCGGAGCAGGACGCGGCCACCGCCGCCCTGTCGCGAGCACTCGGCGATCTCGACGCCGGGCAGCGACTCTGCTGGACCCTGCGGGAGGTGCAGGGCCTGTCCTACAAGGAGATCTCCCACGTGACGCGGACCAGCGAACAGACGGTGCGCGGCAGACTGTTCAGGGCACGCAGATCCCTGCAGGAGGCGATGGGCCCATGGCGCTAGACGACCCGCACGCGCGGCCTCCAGGACCGCCCGGAGCCCACCGGCCCGGTTCCGCGCCGGGTGCCACCGACGCCCCCCCGTTCGCAGGTGACGAGGTCCTGCCCTGCGGCCGGCTGCTCAGCCGGGTCTGGGAACAGGCGAGGGACGCGGCGCCGGGGGTGGACCCGCACACCCTCTCCTGTCCTCACTGCCGCGAGGCCGCCGAGGGCCTGGCCGTCGTGAACGCGGCCACCCGAGCGCTGCGCGCCGAGGACACGCCCGGCCTGCACGCACTCGCCGACCGCGTCATGGACATCGTCAGGGCGGAGGTACGGCTCGGGCGGCTGCTGCCGCTGGCCGACCCGGACCGGGAGCTGCGCATCGCCGAGAGCGCCGCGGCGAAGGTACTCAGGCAGGCCGCGGACACGGTCCCCGGTGCCAGGGTCGCGACCTGCCGGCTCGTACCCGTGGGCGAAGGCACCGACGTGCGGGTGACCATGACCCTCGCCGCCGCTCTCGACCGCCCCCTGCCCGACCGGGTCCACCAGGTGCGCCGATCGGTCCTCCACTCGGCGGCACGAGACCTGGGCCTTGCCGTGACGGCCGTCGACATCGCCGTGGTCGACGTCCTGGAGCCCGAGCCACCCCTCCGTCCCGGCCTCACGCCCGCCGGCGGTGCATGATGACTGTCCTCCGCACGACCACGCTCCTCGGCGCCGCGGCGCAGGCGGCCCTCGCAGTTCCCGGTGTGGCGGGCCTGCAACCCGGTCTCAGCCATCGCCTGGCGGCAGCCGCCGCGCCCACCCGGTCGGACATCACGCTCCACCGCACCTCGCCCGAGGAAGGCATCCGCGCCGACCGGTCGCCGGACGGTTCGGGATGGCGCATCGAGGTGCGCTGCGTCCTGTCTGAGGGCCGACCGGCGCTGGACATCGCCCGGAACGTCCACGACCGGGTGACTGCCGCCCTCGGTACCCACCTCGCCGCACACGGTGTCGCGGAACCGGTCACCGTCGCGGTCACGGTGAGCGGTATCGCCGCCGGGCACGACGCGGCATGAGCGGCGGCGCGGGCGCAGGCCCCGCAAACCGCGGCTCCTTTGCCTCCTGCGACTCCGCATCGCCGGGCTGGACCACCTCTTCCCGCTCCACCCGGGCAGCCGCCCCGCCACCCGGCCCTGACTGCGGTCCCGTTTCCGTTTCGTGACAAAGCGAGGGCTTTCCCGGACGAGTTCCGGGAAAGCCCTCGACAAGTGCGGGCCGTCAGTGCTTGAAGGCGTCCTTGGCCTTCTCCTTCGCCTCACGGGCATCGCCAACGCTCTTCTTCGCCTGGCCCTCGGCAGCCATGCGGTCATTGCCAAAAGCGCTCCCCAGGGTCTCCTTGGCCTTGCCCTCGGCCTGCTCGGTCTTCGCCTTGGCCTTCTCGCCGGCAGTCATGGAATGCGCCTCCTCGTAGCCACTGTTGCCGATTTCGCGGTAAAGCCGCTCGTGCCCAGGCTTCCCCCTCACAAACAAGGTGGCGTCCGGAATGGAGGCGCAAGTGCAGGGCAGACGGTGCCACAGGAGGTTGATAACTATGGTTCCCCTGCTTCTTGTTCTTCTTCTCGCGGTAATCTTTTTCGGCGCGGGTTTCGCCGTCAAGATTCTGTGGTGGGTGGCCCTGGCCGTGCTGGTGCTGTGGCTGCTGGGCTTCGTCATGCGCTCTACCACCACCGGCGGCGGTCGCGGCCGCTGGTATCGATGGTGACCTGAGACCTTGCGTCTCATGCGTCGGGCCCGGCCATCATGCGTTCCGCGACGCACCGGAGTGCGTGCTGCTGCCCGAGGAACGGGAGGTGCTGG
>NZ_JBSFKD010000066.1:3046-25436 GCF_053598395.1 Streptomyces sp. NPDC001135
TCTCCTCGGCCAGCACCCGCTCATAGGGAGTGGTCGCGTCGACGTCGAAGTACGCCCATCGGGCCCGGCCATCATGGCCGGGCCCGACGCATACGTCCTACAGGCATACACGCGAAACCGCACCGCATCCGGACGAAGGAGTCTCAAAGCGTAAGTCAAATGGGTGTGTTGCGGTTGGGGGCGGGGCGGTCGTGCGTGACGGAACCCGCGCAACCTCCCACCGCATCCCCTCCCCGGGCTCACCACAAGCCGCACAGGGGCTCGTAGGCGAATTCCAGGCCCGAGCCGCCGAGACTCCTGGCCTCACCCTTCGCCTCGTGTCGGAAGGTGAACTTGCATGACGGTACGTCTCCTGCCCCGCGTCCCCGCCGACACCCGGCCGACGAGGGAGGAGGTCCTTGGACTGGACACGCACCGGGACAGTCGCATAGCTGCTGTGCTCTCCCTGGTGAGGGCAGTGATCGGCACAGAGGTGTTGGTGGGCCGCGGCCGGATACCGGCGAACTCCTGGCCCGGAACGCGGCCCGGGCGGTGCTGAGCGGGTGGGCGTGAGCCCAGGCCAAGTCAGGGGATGGACCGTTGAAGATCGCTCGGATGTACAAACCCGAAAAAGGGCGGGCGAGCAAAGGGTGCCCCGGCTGGCGCGTATAGGGGGCAGTTGCTCAGCGCCTGCTGGAGGGTGGGGTGGCAGGGGATGATCTCGTCGACGCCGACCAGGTGCAGCAGACGCACCACGGAGTCCTGGGCACCGGCGATGCGCAGCCATCCCTGAGCGCCGCTCGCGCGCCGGTGGGCGGTGACGAAGACGTTGATGCCGCTGGAGTCCATGAAGGTCACCTCGCTGAGGTCCGCCACGATCCGCGGCGGAGTCGCGCCGTCGTCAGACAGCAGTGCCTGGCTGAGGACGTCCTTCACGTCGTGGTCGATCTCGCCGTGCACGGTTACGATGAGGACGCCGTCGACCACTGCGTGCTGGATGGAGAGCCGGCCTGGCCGGTCTTCCTTGTGGATGTCGCTCACGTCTCCTCGGCTGCGCCTAGGCTTGCCCCACTGCCGCTGCGGCATGCGCCCAGGCAGCCGTGCCGGACCACACCCCGGGTACATGCATGACGCTGCCGCGGGTACTTGCGCACGTCAATGGGGGAATGAGGGCGAGATACGTGGGATTCCATGCCGACGGTGTCGGCTCCACCGGAGATCAGTACCTGATGCGAGCCGGTTACGCCTTGGACAGAGGTGACGGCTGCATCGGCGACGCCTGCCACCACGCTGCCGCCTTCCTCGATCAGGCCCATGCCGATCACCGCCTTCCCGTGGCCGCTCGGCGAGAGACCTCACGCAGCTGGTGGTCAGTGAGTTGGTCACCAACGCCCTCAAATACGCTCCCGGCCCCGTCCTGATGGAATTGCGCACCAATTCCCTTGCCGTGGAGGTCGTCGTCTGGGACAGCGACCCCACCGTGCCCGCTGCCCGCCCCGCCGATCCCGGCAGGATCGGCCAGCACGGCCTAGAGATCGTCAAAGCCGTCGCCCAGGACCTCTTCATCGAACAGGAGCCTGTCGGCAAACGCATGACGGCCCGCCTAGCCCTGTCCGAGAGGCTCAGCAGCGACACCGCGTCCGCCGCTGAGCGCCACCCGCCTCCTTGATCGCGGCGCGGACCGCTTCGATCACTCCCGTGTAGACGAGGTCGAGCGCGCCGAGGTGGGCGCTCGAGGTCCAGCGGGCGCCGACGACGACCGGTGGAAAAATCGCACGGCTGGCCGGGACGCAGGCGCCACTGATCCACGGTCGGGACATGAGCTGCTGCGGGCGGTGCGGCAGAGACGTGGTCAGGGCGGCCGCTGAGGCGTCGAGGGGGCATGGCGAGAGGTGATCCGCGTTGTGTTGCGGGCATGCGTGAGTGCCATACCGACGACCAGTCCGATGGCGATGGCGGTGACGATCGTGATGAGTTTCTGCAGGTCTTGGAAGCCTTCGATGACGTAGCCGCCGGCCAGGGTGGTCAGGCCGCGCAGGCCCAGCGAGCCGACGGTGAGGGTGAAGAAGCCAGGCAGGATGAGGATCAATCGAGGAGGGCGGGCGGGGTTGCGGTCCAGCAGATTGGCTGCGGCGGCCAGCACCACGGCTGCGACGAATGTGCCTCCGGTCTCCCGGATCAGCTTGGTGAACAGTGACTGCACCCCGACGGTGGCGTAGACAAGCACGAGGAGAGTTCCGAAGAAGCGGTGGGGGATTGCGAAGGCCAGGACCGTGCCGGCGGTGAAGGCGATCCCGCCCGGGATCAGTGCCCACTTGGGCAGGTCGGCGCTGGCAGCGGTGTCGAAGAGGGTGTTGAGGGGGGTGCCGGTGACGAATATGCCCAGCAGGACGCCGAGGTAGAGCTGGACGAGCAGGAATATGGAGGAGACGAGCCGGATCGCGCCGGTGGTGATGAGGCCGACGGCCAGCTCGGTGGTCGATGCGCTCAGGAAGTCACCGGGAACGAAGTAGAACAGCGCCGGGAGCATCAGCAGTACCGGGCCGCCGTGTGCCGGATCGCCGGTGAACACTTCGATGGTGACGACGGAGACGACGGCTGAGACCACCAGGGGGAGGACTTTGGACAGTCGCGGTGCATGAACGGCGGCGACCACGAGTGCCGCGGCGATCGCGCCCGGGACGGCTGTGGTGGTGATCTCGTACCAGGTGGGCTGGATGAGCGGGGCGAAGCCCAGGGAGAACAGCAGGACGCCGAGGAACTTGAGCCACCAGGGGTACGGAGGCGGTGCGGCTTCGATGCGCGCCAGCCTGCGGTCGGCCTCGGCCACCTGGAGCTTGCCCGCCTCTACGTCGGCCAGCAAGGGCTTGAGCTCAGCGGCTTGGTCGAGCCGGATTACCTCCGGGAAGCCGTGCACGCACACCGTGCGCATTCGGCCGTCGGCCGCGGCGATCGAGAGCACGGCCGCTTCGGGCACGAGGACTACGGACGCTTCGCCGCCGAACACGTGAGCGCTGGTGTGCACAGCTCTTTCGATGGAGTAGGCGCCCTCGCCGGAAGAACGCAGCAGCAAGGCGGTGAGGCGGGCCAGGAAGGCGGTCAGATCGTCCAGGCCGGCTGCCGGATGCCCCATGCCCGCCTCCTTCGATAGGTCGGGGGAAAGAACTGAACTGCCCATCGGCGGAAGTGGACAATGTCGCTACCCCCGTGCGATCGGAGGATGTCGACCGTCCGCCTGGCCTCGTCCTTGCCCCCGCGCCGGAACGAAGATCAGCCATTTGCCCTGGCTCAAGGCGGCAGAGTGGGCCGCTACCGTTTCACCTTCGTACCCCCCGTGCTGCAGCCCGCGCATGAAGCGGCCGTAAAGGCCATGCGAGGTTCCCTTGTTGTCCAGGAGGTGCTGGCCTTCCGGCTCCTTCAGCACGTTCACGCGGGGCAGATTGATCCCGGCTTGTTCCAGTTGATGGCAGGCAGCCGTATACCGTTCTTCGTTGTCCAGAACGGCAGCTACACGCTTCATGGGATACAAGTAGAAGCGCTCTTCGTTCATCCGCGGCTGACCCATATGAACCCCTTCATGTCGCTTCTCGTAGAGGGCGACGCACCCAGACCCGCATTCTTCATGATTTTCGCGGGAGCACGGTGAGAACCCGGACCACGTGATCCCGGAATTCCTCCATGAAGTCTCGGAGGAAACGTTCCGTATGCTCGTCGACGACTTCGCCGTCATCGGTGAAGACATCGGGCTTGAATCTGACGTATGCTTCCGGTGCATTCATTTGCGGCGAGTCGCAGAAGCTCAGGACACCGCGCAGGCTCTGCTGGGCGAGGGCAGTGCCGAGGGCGCCGGGGGACGCTCCGATCACAGCGGAGGGTTTGTGCGCGAATGAGTTGCTTCCCCAGGGGCGGCTGGCCCAGTCGACGGCGTTTTTGAGGGCACCCGGAATGGATCGGTTGTACTCGGGGGTCACGAACAGGAGGGCGTCTGCTGAGGCGATGGCATCCTTGAGTGCCTTGCCCTCGGCCGGGTAGTCGCTGTCGTAGTCGTAACTGTAGAGAGGTAGATCCTTGATCGGGATCTCAAAGAATTCCAAATCAGATGGGGCCAGCCGGATCAGGGATTTTGATAGCGTTCGGTTGATGGAGTGAGTCGCCAGACTTCCCACGAAGTAGCCGACCCTGTACGTAGTCATCGGTTCCTCGATTCAATTCAGTGCGCGTCTTGCGTTCTTCCGTTTTTTCGTATCGCGCGCTCCGACAGGCAGGGAGTTCCGCAAGGAACGAAAGCACGGCCGGGAGCGGAGCGCGTGCCGGCAGGTCCGTCCAGGTGACCGCGTGCGTCCACCGCCGCCCACCCGCATTCCTTGACGGAGGTGTGAAGCGCGGCGCTGGGAACCGAAGCCGCGCCGGCTGCGCAGACTGCCGCCGAGGTGGTCGATTGCTCTGTGCTGCGGCATCAGAGGCGAACCGGCGCCGGAAGGCTCATCGGCTCGTACGGCCCGGTTTCCCGAGTTGGGTGAGTGCGGCTGTGACCAGTGCTTGGACGCCGGTGTCCAGGGTGGGCTGCAGGACCGGAGCGAAGCGGGGGCTGTGGTTGACCGGGATCTCCTGGGCCACGGTGCCGCGTTGCCGGGCCGCCTGGTAGGCGTCCGGATCGGCGCAGCCCAGGGCCCAGTAGGTGTACGGGGTGCCGAAGGCGTCCGGGATCCGGCTGAAGTCCTCGCTGGCGCTCTGCATCTCGATGGTGACCGCGCGCTCTGCGAACATCGCGGCGAAAGCGTCGGAGACCTCGCGGGTCACCACGTCGTCGTTGACGGTCGGCAGAAAGCGGGTGCCCTCCTCGATCTGCGGCGCGCGAGTCGCCCCGGATGCGTCGCACTCGGCATCGACGATGCGCCGCAGGGCGGCCAGGACGGCCTGCCGGGTCTCGTCGTCGTACGTGCGCACGTTCACCAGCAGTTCCGCCGACTCCGGGATCACGTTGCCGCTCGTGCCCGCCTGAACGGAGCCCACCGTGACCACGGCTGGCTGGGTGGCGGCCAGCTCGCGCGAGACGATCGTCTGGAGCCGGACGACGATCATCGAGGCGATCACCACGGGGTCGATGGCGGCCTGCGGTGCCGAGCCGTGAGCACCCCGGCCGTAGACAGTGATCTTCACATTGTCCGCCGCCGAGAGAAAGGACCCGGCGCGGGTGCCGACCTGCCCGGCCGGATAGGGAAGCACATGCTGGGCGAAGGCCACGTCCGGGCGGGGAGCACGGTCGGTCAGCCCGTCGGCGAGCATCCGGTCAGCACCGTCCCCCGGCTCCTCGGCAGGCTGGAACAAGGCCACCAGGGTGCCCTGCCAAGCCTCCGGCGCGGCGGCCATGAGCTGTGCCGCTCCCAGCAGACAGGTGACGTGCATGTCGTGACCGCAGGCATGCGCCACGGGCACCCGCCGGCCGGAGGCGTCCGCGGCTTCGGCCGTGCTGGCGTAGGGCAGACCGGTCTCCTCAGGGACCGGTAGCGCGTCCATGTCGGCCCGCAGCAATACGGTCGCCCCCTCGCCGTTGGCCAGCACACCGATCACACCGGTGCCGCCGATCCCCTCGTGCACCCGGTAGCCGCAGTTTCTCAGGCGTTCCGCCACACCGGCCGCGGTGCGGTGCTCCTGGTGTCCCAACTCGGGGTGGGCGTGCAAGTCCTTGTAGACCTCTTCGAGTTCGGACCGGACAGCACCGAGCCCGGCCAGCACGGCATCCGCGGAGTCCTTGAGCGTCATGGCTGTGCACTCCTCCCTCTCGGCTGGTGGTCCCAGCGCCGGTTCATGTCAGGGCCCCCGGCCCTTGACCGGCCCCGGCCGCCAGTCGCGGCTGCCCGGCAGCCTCCAGCCCCAGTGGAACGCGGCCAGCCGCAACGCGATGCCGACCGCGATTCCGGCCAGGACACCTACGGTGGGTGCGCCGAGCCGGCTGCAGACAACCAGCACCACGCTCACCAGCACCGCGACGGTCGCGTACAACGGGGTGCCACCGAAGATGGAGGGCGTGCGAGCCAGAAGCAGGTCCCGGATGGCCCCGCCGCCGACCGCTGTGATGGTGCCCAGCAGCACGGCCGGCAGCCAGCCCAGGCCGACAGCGAGTGTCTTCTGCGCGCCGGCGACCGCCCATACGCTGAGCGCCGAGGCATCCAGGAGGGTGAAGGCCCAACCGGAGGTGTGGCGGCTCAGGTCGGCCAGGAAGGCCAGCAGGGTGCCGGCGATGGCGACCGTGAGATAGGTGTAGTCGGTCAGGGCCACGGGGGTGCCGTGCTGCAACAGGGTGTCGCGGAGGATTCCGCCGCCCAGGCCCGAGACGATGCCGATGACCAGGAAGCCGAACAGGTCCAGACGACTGGCCCGGGCCAGCACCCCACCGAGCGTGCCGTTGGCGACCACTCCGCTCAGGTCCAGCGCCCGGGGCAGCTCGGTCAGACTCTCTGGCGACAACGCCCGGGCCACAGACACCAGCGTCTCCCTTCACCCTTCCACCATCGAAACAGCCGGAGATGCCACGTGCCCGCGGGGCATGGCATGCGAGGCAGCTTCCCCGGCCGGCCGGACTGCGACGGTGACGTCCGTTCGCAGATGAGGTGCCATACGGGTGGCGAGAACCACTGAGCAGGTATGGGGTCACCCCGAGCAGGGGAGCGCCAACGGCATCCGACGCCGTCACCGGCTACCTCTTCGGGGCGCGATCCCAAGGACCCCGGGGTCCTGGCCCAGGCCGGCCTCGCGGGCTGCTCCACGGCCTACTGGTGGTCGGCGGCCGTCTTCGTCGCCGGCCTGGTTGTCACCGCTCTGCTCTACCGCCGTGGGGTATCCCGACAGAACGGGAACGCTTCACCTGTCGTGCACATGTAGGAGGGCAGGTAGTGCCGCTCCGAGAGGCCACCTCCGAGGCCGGGCACGTGTCGGCACCCTGTCAGTAGAGTGAGACGCGTGAGGATGGAGGAGCAGTGAGAGCGCCGCGCACTCTGGCCACTCTGGACGAGGTCGACACCGGTGATCACGTCTGCCAGGTGTTGGACCGGAGCGACCACGTCATCGACCGCAGCCGGTCCTTCGTCGCGGACGGGGCCCTGTACGGGGACAAGGTGGTGATCGTCGGGCCGCCTCTCGAAGCGGGGAGTGAGTTCGCGCAGCTCGTGCTCGACCCGGCTCGGCTGGACGGCTCTCTGCTGGCCGCGGTGCGCCGGGAGGCGGCCAACGCCGACCGCGAGGGGTTCCGCTCGCTCCGGGTGCTGCACCACGTCGGGCCCGACTGCCGTCCGGAGCGGACGAAGGAACTGTTGCGCAGTGAACTCGATCTCGAGGAGTTCGCCGCCGACACCGGAGCCCTGGTGGTCTGCGCCTACAGCGGTGCGGACCGGGATCCCTCCCTCCTGGAGCAGATCAGGTGCGTGCACCCCCACAGTCTGGGCAGCCGTCCGACGGCACCGGCGTTCCAGGTGTACCGCACGGGGAAGGAAGGCTGGACGGTGAACGGGATCGTCGACAGCGAGGGCGCGGTGGCCTTCGGCTCCATCCTGTGCGCCCTCCTCGCCCAGAAGGCCACGGTGCGCCTGCTCTGCCACGCACTTGAGTTCTTCGACGCCGCCGGGATGAGCGCCCTGGCTGATGCGGCCAGGCACCTTCCGGACCGCAAGGTCGTTTTGGAGGGGACCAACGACACCGTCCGGCTCACCTGGCAGCTGTCCGGCTTCGCGATCCCCGAGATTCCGGTGGTGATGGCGCCGTGACCTCCTCTACTCCCTCCGACGCTCCGGGCACCGGATACCGGCACGAGCTGTATCCGTACTCCGGCAGGGACGCGTTCGTCGAGGGCGCCCTCGGTTTCATCCAGGACGCCCTCGCGGGTGGTGAGGCCGTCGTCGTGGCTGTCCCGCAGGACAAGGCGTCCCTGCTGCGCGCCGAGATCCGCGACGAGGATGCCGTCCGCTACGTCGACACCGCAGGGGTCGCGCACCATCCCGGTCGGCTCATCGGAGCCTGGCAGGAATGGCTCCAGGAGTACGCCTCGCAAGGGCGGCCTGTGCGCGGGATCGGCGAATCACCCTGGGACAAGGTCCGCAGCCCGGCCGAAGCCGAGGAACTGCGCTATCACGAATGGCTCCTCAACAAAGCCTTCGCCCGGGGCCCGGCCTGGTGGCTGCTGTGCCCCTACGACATCGCTCACGACAAGGCATCACTGGCGGAAATGGCCCGGTGCCACCCCGAGCTGCGCCAGGACGGCCGCACGATGCCGTCTGCGGACTACGACCCGCAGGCACCGTACCGCTTCACACCGCTCACCGACCCGTGCGACCCGTACGAGGAATTCGCCTACAGTAGGGGTGACCTGCCCGCCCTGCGCGAGAAGATCGCCGCGTGCGCCGAACGGCTCGGCCTGACCGGCCGACGCCTGAGAGAACTGCACCTGGCCGCCACGGAGGTGGCCACCAACAGCATTCGTCACGGCGGCGGACACGGTGTGCTGCGCACCTGGAGCGAGGAGCGCCGACTCGTGTGCGAGTTCCGCGACGCGGGCTACATCGAGGACCCCCTGATCGGACGGAGAAGGCCGGACGCCAGGCAGGTCGGTGGTCGCGGCCTCTGGCTGGTGCACCAGCTCTGCGACCTCGTGGAGATCCGCTCCGCACCGGATGAGGGGACCAGGGTCAGGCTCCACACCGAGCTCTCGGAGTAGACCCACGGCATAAGCCGCACCGATCTCATCCGGCCCGGACGGTGGCCTGAAGCCAGGCACCCTCCCGGGCGGGACGGCGGATGGCGTTGCATGCGGCAGACTGCCACCCGCGGCGGGCATCGCACCCGCATATGCATAGGTCTGCCCCAAGACAAATGGGGCAGACGGTGGAACAGAGGCAAGGCCCGCAGCACACCTGTGACCCGGCCCGACGAGAACGATCTGGAACGGAGTCCCTTCTTCATGCTCACTGTCCGGATGCAGCACGAGGACGCGACGATCGCACAGCTCCCGGAGACGGTCGACTACGACAACGCGCCCCTTGTCGGCGCCCAGTGCGAGGACTTGGTCAACCGCGGCTGCACCACCCTGGTGCTGGACGCATCCCAGGTGCAGTACATGGACTCCTCCGGCATCAGCATGCTCATCACGCTGTCGCGCACCCTCAACCGCCGCGCCGGCACCCTGCGCGTGGCCGCTCTCAGCGCCCACTACGAGCAGGTGTGGCGCATGCTCGGGCTCGAGGAAGTGTTCCCCGTCTTCCCCACAGTGAACGCCGCCCTCCAGCCTCCTGTCGCAGGCAACATCCCCGGGACACCCGAGGAATGGACCACGCCTGACATGCCTGCCGCATGCGCAACCCGGACGGAGAAGACGCCGGGGTAGGGTGTGCCGACCTCATCGGTGCGGCGGCTGCACACGGAGATCCGCCGCAGTACCGACGTGGCCGGGATCTTTTCCGACCGCGTCGCCCTGGTGAGGTTGTCGGCGCCGTCCCGGCCGAGCAGAACGGCGAATGGACCGCGTTCACCGTTGCGTGGCAACCACTTCAGTCGTTCGTACATTTTCCGGAGGTGCCGACGCCGCCGCCGACTTCTGCCTGGCTGAAGATGCCCGTCGACGTTTCCCGTTCCGTGCTGCTGTCGGCGCACGGTCGGAAGTCGAGAACTCCGGCAGCGTGCAGAACCCGCGATCAGCCATAGCTCGCGCAACTATCGACACCTACTGTCCCAATAGGGGCCTTGCCGAGTTCCAGGCGCCATCACGGTTCAGACCGCCCGAGCGGGCCGGTGCCATCCGCCCAGCCGGTCACCACGCGGGAGGCCAAACACCATGACGACCAGACAGCACAGCACCTCCTCCAGCGCGGATCCTCCTGTTCGGGGCGAGGTCGTCCTGGGCGTGGACACGCACGGCGAGGTCCATGTCGCCGCCGTGGTGTCCTCGCTGGGGAAGGTTCTGGGCACCGAGTCCTTTCCGGCGACGGCGGCCGGCTACCGTCGGCTGCTCGTGTGGGCCCGCAAGCGGGGTACGGTGCGCCGGGCCGGTGTGGAGGGCACCGGTACCTTCGGCGCGGGCCTGTCCCGCTACCTGCTGGCGCAGTAGGTCGAGGTGTTCGAAGTGAACCGGCCCGACCGGTCGGCCCGCCGGCTGCTGGGGAAGTCGGACCCGCTCGATGCGCAGGCCGCCACGCGGGCCGTGCTCAGCGGTCGCGCCCGGGCCCGGGCCAAATCCGGCGACGGACCCGTGCACAGCGCCCGGATCTACAAACTCGCCAAGGACTCCGCGGTCAAGGCCCGTACCCAGGCGATCAACCAGCTCAAGGCCGTCCTAGTGATCGCCGACCCCGCCCTGCGGGAACGGTTGTCGAGCCTGGGCAATGCCGAGCTGTTCCGCACCTGCGCGACCCTCAGCCCACCCGACGATGGGGGAGACGAGGACGCGGTGGCCCAGGCCACCCAAATGACATTACGCATGCTTGCCGAACGCATTGAGCAGCTCACTGGACAGATCAATGAGCTGAACCAGCGACTGACCCGGCTCATCGAACGCCACGCGCCGCAACTGCTCGTACCGGTGGGCATCGGTCCAGACAGTGCCGTCACCCTGCTGATCACCATGGGGGACAACCCCGAGCGGCTGAACACTGAGGCGTCCTTTGCTGCCCTTTGCGGAGTCAGCCCCATCGAGTACTCCTCCGGCCGGCGGCGCACGCGTCGACTCAACTACGGCGGCGACCGCCAGGCGAACGCGGCCCTGCACCGCATCGTCTTCACCTGGCTGCGTCACGACTCACGGACCCAGGCGTACTACGAACGCCGCACCCAGGAGGGCAAGACCCGGCGTGAGATCATCCGATGCCTCAAGCGGTATGCCGCCCGGGAGGTATTCAACCTGGTCAGACAGGTTTCCCGCACCCCCGTGTTATAGGGGCGTCTGTGAGAGGGCGAAGCAGTGAAGCCCTTCCGGGAACCATCCCCCGACGGGGCTTCTGCTCGGAGCCATGAGACGAAGCCCCGCCGGAGCGCTCCGGCGGGGCTTCGCCGTGATCTCGACTGTGCTTGCGCGCATGACCGCGTTCGGCTCCGCACACAGTGCGCGCTCCTGCGATGCTCGCGGGACGCTGGATTTGCGATTGCGCCCATCTGGGAGGGGAGCCGTAAGACGACGCAGCCGCGCCGGGAAGCCGACGGGGCTGTTCCAGCCGCTGGGTCTCACCGGATCACTTCAGCCGGGCACCGGGAAAAGGCGCTGGAGTACGGCAAGGGCATCTGGATGCGTTACAGCTGCCGACTCATGCAAGCGGTTCGACGGGATTGCCTCCTGGTTCAGACAGGGCGGCGAGATCATCTACCGTCGGCGCCGGTGCGTCATGCTGGGGCGCTGCTGATACGGGCTCGCCGCAGTGGCGCTCCTGCTCGGTGGAGGCTGGCGAGTGCTTGCCGGTAGGAGGCGATCAGTCCGGTTTCCAGGTAGTCGACTCCCAGGTCCTGGCAGTAGTGGCGGACGATGGGCCGGGCCCTGCGCAGGTGGGGGCTGGGCATGCTGGGGAACAGGTGGTGTTCGATCTGGTGGTTCAGGCCGCCCAGGGCGAGGTCGGTGAACCAGCTGCCGCGTACGTTGCGTGCGGTGAGGACCTGCCGGCGCAGGAAGTCGGGGCGGTCGTTGCCGGTCAGGGTCGGCATGCCCTTGTGGTTGGGGGCGAAGAGGCAGCCGAGGTAGAGGCCGAACAGGCCCTGGTTGACGGCCAGGAACGCGATCGCCATGCCGGGTGGGAGGACGAGGAACAGTGCGGTCAGGTAGGCGGCGGTGTGCCCGTGGAGCAGCGTGCCGTCCAGGGCGCGGTTCTTCATGGTGCGGTTGCCCAGTGCTCGCGCGCTGGAGACATGAAGGTTGACCCCTTCGAGCAGGAGCAGGGGAAAGAAGAGGAACGCCTGCCGACGGCCGATGATCCTCGGCAGTCCGGTCGCGGCGCGGGCCTGGTCCTGGGACCACACCAGCAGGTCCGGGGCGATGTCGGGGTCGAGGTTCTCGTGGTTGGGGTTGGCGTGGTGGCGGGTGTGTTTGTCCTGCCACCATCCGTAGCCCATCCCGATCGCGGCCCCGGCGATGCGGCCGGCCGTCTCGCTGGGCCGGCGCCGGCGGAAGACCTGGCGGTGCGCGACGTCGTGGGCGAGCAGAGCCACCTGCCCGAACATCACGGCGAGGAACGCGGCGAGCGCCAGGGTCCACCACCCGGCGCCGATGACGACGAACGCGCTCCAGCCCCCGGCGTAGGCGACGGCCACGACGATGGACCGGACGGTGTAGTAGCCGGGGCGCCGGTTCATCAGGCCGGCCTCGGCGATCTTCTTTGACAGGCGGGCGAAATCACTGCCACCTGCGGGGGGAGGCGGGCGACGGCGCGGGGTATGCGTGGTCATGGTCTCGGAGTGTCCTTCCCGGCTGACGGGCCGCATCCGGTCGTGCGGTGTACGCCGGATGCGATGCGGCAGCCGGGTACCCACATCCCTGCCTTCGGACCGGCACCCGATGCTCGTCGGTCGGAGCTCCGGGTATCGCGGGCTTTGACGTAAGGCCCCCGCGGAGGGTGGCTGCTGTCGATGAACCTGCCGCGCTGGCAATCGGGGCGAAGCGGCATGACAGGGGTGTAAGACACTAGCCTCGGGCCATGGTGACGCGTACCCGGCTGTATCACGACGGCACTCTGGTCCTGGAGGGCTTTCCCGCCAGTGACGTCTCTGCGCATCTCGCTGATCCGGCGTCGGTCCTGTGGCTGGACCTGCACCGGCCCGGAGCCGCTGAACTCACCATGCTCGGTCAGGAGTTCGGCATCCACGAACTGGCTCTGGAGGATGCCGCTCACCATGGACAGCGGCCGAAACTCGACCGCTATCGCACCCACGAGTTCCTCAGCGCCTACGCCGTGACCGTCAGCCCGGACGGTGCGCAACTGACGTACAGCGAGATCGCCGTATTCCTCACCAGCCAGGCCATGATCACAGTCCGCAAGGACGACGGCCTCGACATCGAGGACGTCGTCGCCCGCTGGGACGAGAGCCCGGACCTGGCCGGCCATGGCGTCGGATTCCTGCTGCACGGTCTGCTCGACCATCTCGTGGACGGACACTTCGCCGCGGTCCAGCAGTTGGACGACAGCATCGAGGACCTGGAGGGTCTGCTCTTCGCGGCCGGGCGCCGTGAGATCGAAGCCGTGCAGCGCCGCGTTTTCGCACTGCGTAAGTCGCTCGTCCAGTTGCGCCGCGTCGTGCTCCCGATGCGTGAGGTGGTCAACACCCTCATGCGCCCCGGCCTGCACCTGATCAACGACCCTCTCGCCCCGTACTACCAGGACGTCTACGACCACGTGCTGCGTGCCACCGAGTGGACGGAATCGCTGCGGGACCTGGTGGCCTCGGTCATGGAGACGAACCTCTCGGTCCAGGCCAATCGCATGAACCTGATCATGAAGAAGGTGACGAGCTGGGCCGCGATCATCGCCGTACCCACCGCGATCACCGGCTACTACGGCCAGAACCTCCCCTATCCTGGTTTCGGCCGTGAGTCGGGATTCGTCACCTCCGCCGCCGTCATCGTGCTCCTGTCCGCATTGCTGTATCTGACGTTCAAGCGCAAGGACTGGCTCTGACCGGCATCGGCACCGGCGACCAGGTCCCGAAGGCAGGAAACTGCCTGGTCATCCCGGGCTTTTCGGACCGGCGAGCGGAGTAGTGTTGAAGACACCGGGAGTTCTTCGCGCACCGGCTCCGCCGCGGGTGCCGTTCCCGGTGATCGACAGCGCCGGGCCGCACCCACGAGCCCGGGGACAGGTCCGCGCCATGGCTGTGACCATTGACCGTACGACATCGATCAGATGTGCGCCGCCGCAGCCGGCCCGGCTGTCCCTGACGCCCGCGCCGGGCGGGCTGGACGGTATGTGGTGGCCTCGCTCCCGTGCCTTCACCCGTGAGCTGCCGTCGTTGACGGCCGCATTGGGCGATCTCTGGGGTCGTATCACGGGTGTCACCGTGCACCCGGCCTACTGGCCCGTCCTGCCGCACTGGGTGTCCTACGCCGGGCGCACCGTGCAGGTGGGCTGGTCCACCGAGGAGCAGGATCCCCACAGACTCACTCTTTTCTGCGCTGACGGCCGCCGGGACGTGCTGGTGATTCCGCCGGAAACCGGTGCGGATGCCGCCGCGCAGTTGATGGTCGGCGACGGCGTCGATGCCTCGGCCCGGGAGCAAGCAGCAGACAGGATCGATGCACGAAACAGGGAAGAAGCCTGGGAGGCCGACGGCGGAGCAGGTCGACCGTCGTCCCTGCCCCGGCCCATCGGCTCGGCAGGGCCTTCGCCCGCCGGTCGGCGGAGGTGAGATCCCATGCTCGTCATCGCCGTGGCCGTGCTGCTCGTCCTGATCGCCGTCGGAGTCGTTCTGATCCACCGGCTCAACGGCCAGCACGCCGAACGGATCGCTGCCTTCCACTACAGCGATGTTCTGCCGGGGATCGGGCGTCGGCCCCGGAGACACCGTCGGTCGGTGGACGCGACCGTTCCGACGCGCCCCACCGCGACGGCGACCGCGGATGACATCGGCTTCGGCCCGACCGTGGGCAGTAGAGGAAGGCGCGTCATGGCGATGTTGCGGGACCGGAAGACGTACCGCGAGAGGATCATGCAGGCTCTGTACCAGGCCGCCGAGGGCAATCGCCTCCTGGGTGTCGATGGGGCGAAGCTCCGCACGGACCTGGGTATCCCTGAGCAGGACATGGCCGCTGCCTGTATGTACCTGGCAGGTGAAGGCTGGGTCGTCGTGGACTGGGAGAGGGGCAACACGCCCGGGATGATCACGCTGACGCACCAGGGGATCCGGCAGATGGAGACGGAAGAGGAAGGGCGTGGCTGAACCGCCGCGTCGGCTTCTCGGACCGAAGTGAACCCTCGCAAGGATTGCTTATGGCGGATTAATCCCTTTGACGTAACCTGGAAAGCGGGTCGGCGCACGCTCACGTGCAATGACCCGGAAGGGCGGCTCCGGCGGGTATACGCCGGAGCCGTTGACTGTTTCCGCAACCGCGCCCTGCGGCGAGGCGCTCGCGCGAGCGTCGTACGGAGTACGGTGAGGTGGCAGGGCCGTATCGCGGTCGCACGCCCTGCGGTCGCACTGCTCTCTACGGACGGGCGGACACCATGACCGACTCCGACACCCCCGACCACCTCCCCAGGCTCCTGCCGGACGCCGTCCACCGGTCGGTGAAACCCGGGACGGCCCTGCTGAGGCTGGAGACCACACACGCACGCGAGGGAATCCTGGACGGTGCCTGGTGGCCACGGTCCCGGGACATCGGTGCCGAGCTTCCCTCGCTGATCTCCGCGTTGACCGAGCATCTCGGGCCTGTCACCCGGGTCGGTCTGGACGGCAGTGCCTGGGACGAGCTGCCGACCCGGGTGATGGTCGACGACCGGGTCGTCCACATCGACTCCTTCCCGGTCGGTGACGACACCGTCCTCATCACCCGGGGCGACCGGGACCACTTCTCCCTGCTGCTGGTCCCTCCGGACACGTCGCCCGACGCGGCACGCGCCGCGATGGCCAGGGCCGTACGGGCCGACAACGTCACCGAGGCCAGGCAGATCCTCATCGAGACGGGCAGCGACACGCCACCTGCGCCGGCCTGACACGTCCGTCGCAGATCGACTCTCCACCGGCCTGGACGCTAGATGCGGGCGAACTCCTCCGTCTGCTGGGCGAATTCCTGGGCCATGGCAGCGCTGACCGTGGGCTTGGTGTCGCGGATCGTGTCCAGGTAGTCGTCGGTGGTGGGGGTGGTCCGGGTTCCGGTGTCGAAGGTGCGCTCGAACTGGGCCTGGGAGACGGTGCGCGCCGCGTGGGCGATGTCGGCGGGGGTGAACCCCTCGCTGGCGGACGCGAGTACCGCGCTGTCGGCCCGTGCGCCCGCTCGGTCCAGGTAGCTCTCCCACAGCGCGGTCCTGGCGGTGTGGTCGGGAGGGCCGATCGGCAGCACGTAGTCGAAGCGGCCGTGCCGCAGGAACGCGGAGTCGAGCGTGGTCACGTTGTTCGTGGCGCAGACGAGCAGCCGTCCGTCCTGGCTTCGGAACCGGACGATCGCCTTGAGCAGTTCGTTGACGACGCCGACAGCGGTCGCGTCCGCGCCGCCGCGTTCGCCGGCGACCTCCTCGACCTCGTCGATGAAGACGAGGACGTGGTCGAGCCGGGCGATCTCGTCGAAGCGCCGGTTCAGCCCGGTCGCCAGGCCGTACTCGGCGGCCAGACGGGCGGGGAACAGTTCGAGGAAGGGCCATCCCAGGCGGCTGGCGATCGCGTGCGCGAACGTGCTCTTGCCGGTCCCGGGCGGGCCGAACAGCATCACCGCCCGTGGCGGTTCCACTCCGTGCTGGGCGGCCAGTTCGGGATGGGCCAGCGGCAGGACCAGGCGCCGCTCGATGAGCTGCTTCTCCCGTTGCATGCCCGCGACCTTCTGCCAGAGCCCCCCTGGCGGCAGCTCCGCTCCGAGCGAGGACAGCGTGCCGGCCGACTGCGGGGTCACCGGACCGCGTTTCTCGAAGAAGACCAGCCCGGGGCGGGCGCCGAAGTCGCAGTTGCGCAGGGCGGTGGCACCGGTCTCGCCCTCGGGCAGGGCGGCGTGCACCGCGCGGACGCCGGCGGCGAAGAGCCGTTGCTCAAGGGCGGTGATCAGGGCACTCCCCAGCCCGCGCTGCCGCCAGCCGGGCGCCATGCAGATGCGCAGGATCCATGCCCGTTCGCCCTCCACCCTGCTCACCGCGGCGCCGATCAGCACGTCGTCGGCCGTGGCCACCACGGCCGGGTGGCGGGTCTGGAGGGCCGTCACGGCGTCCGAGAGTGGGAAGAGCGGCGGCTCCTCGGTCGTGCCGCTCTGCATGTCGACACGGATCACCGCTTCGAGATCGTCCTGGGTGTAGTCCCTGACCCGCCAACCCGTCATGATCAGCTCCGCGTGTTCGGCCGTACCCCCATCATCAGCCGGTGCCCGGAGGACGCGCGCGACAGGCGACGGTCACGAATCCTCCCTGGTGCCACGGATCGCTCGGGCCGTGGTCGGCTTCACGCCGCGGTGCCGGGCGCGCTGCCTGCCGGGCTGAGGGACGTGTCGGTGCGGCCGGTGCCGGCCGGGGGCGCTGCCGCGGCGGGTGCGGCGGCAGCGGTTTCCCGGGCGAGGAAGGAGCCGAGCTCGCCGATCGTGCTCATGAGGGGGGCCGGGAAGACGACGGTGGTGTTCTGGTCGACACCGATCTCCACCAGGCTCTGGAGATTGCGCAGTTGAAGCGCCAGGGGGTGGGCCATCATGGTGTCCGAGGCGTCGCCGAGCGCGGCTGCGGCCAGGGACTCGCCCTCCGCGTTGATGATCTTCGCTCGCTTCTCCCGCTCGGCCTCGGCCTGGCGGGCCATGGCGCGCTTCATGGTGTCGGGCAGCTGGATGTCCTTGAGCTCGACCAGGGTGACCTGCACACCCCAGTCGACGGTGGTGACGTCCAGGATCTGGCGGATGTCCAGGTTGATACGGTCCGTCTCCGACAGCGTCTCGTCGAGCGTGTGCCGGCCGACGACCTTCCGCAGGGTGGTCTGGGCGATCTGGTTGATCGCCGCGTTGACGTTCTCCACGGCGACGACCGACTTCACGGCGTCGACGACCCGGAAGTAGGCGACCGCCGACACGTCCACGCTCACGTTGTCCCGGGTGATGATGCCCTGGGACTGGATCGGCATGGTGACGACCCGCAGCGACACCCGGTGCAGGGCGTCGACGAACGGGATGATGAACCGCAGTCCCGGGGAGCGTGTTCCGACGAGTCGGCCGAAGCGGAACAGCACTCCCTTCTCGTACTGCTTGACGACCTTCACGGACAGGGCGAGGGCCAGGACGGCCAGAAGACCGATCACGACGATGAGAACGATCAGGGCTTGCATGTACTGCTCCTCGGGACGAGGACCACGGGGGCGGGGATCCGCCGGTCGAGACCCCTGCATGTGCCTGCGCCCGTTCGCGAGGCAGGGCCGAAACCCGGGAAGGCACCGGTCGGGGCGGCCGTCTCACATGCCGATGACCAGGCGACTGGCGCGATCCGTCCCTGCCGGAACGGCCGCTGAGGCGGGGCCGTCCTCCTCGTGCTTCCCTGCCTCGTCGGGTTCGAGTGGCCGGTCGGCGGCGGAGATGGCGTGCCGGGTCTCGTCCGCGGCCATGAGAGCGCTTGCGGTCAGCGGTGGGCCGTCGTAGTCGGACGCGGCCGCCATCAGGCGGGCCGCCGACTCCGTCTCGGTCTCGGGCGGGATGACCAGCAGGTCCCAGCGGCCGGTGCCGTAGGAGAGCAGCAGCAGCTTGTGCGGGTCGATCTCCTGGGTGAACCATCCGGCCTTGACGACATGACCGCCCACGGGGATCTCGTGCGGGATGACCGGCCAGTACTTCGGGTTGACGGCGATGCGGGTGATGCGGCCCCACAGAGGGTCCAGCACATCGGTCAGTGCGGGCAGCTCGCTCAGCAGGTCCCGGGAGCGGGGCCACCAGGCACCGTCCAGGAGGCCGCGCGACGGGCCGTCGGTCTTCAGCGCGAGACGCACGGCCGGGGCTGCGACGGGCTCGTGGTGTGGCAGGAGTTGGTGCAAGGTCGCCGACATGATGCGGACCCGTCTCCGGGCCGCCTTGGCGGCGACCCGGGTTTCGTCTCTCGCCGAGGACGACCCGGCGTGGAAGCCGGTGTGCGAAATGCCCTCGGTACTGTCCACGGTACTCCGCACACGCCGGGGCGGTTGTGGAGACGCCGCCGCATTCCGTGAAGCGGCTGTCGATACCGGCGGGAAGTGGGCTGAGGGCGCCGGGCGGGAAGTGGGCTGAGGGCGCCGGGGCACGTCGTACGCCGGCTACCGGACCGGTCTCACGCCCGACGGCTCGCATGCCCTGGCCGGCACTCCTTGGCTGTATGGCGCGGGAGGTTTTCCTCGTGTTCCGTTCAACCCCTCGCTCCGCATCGGTCCGCCGGGCGCGGGCGAGGAGTATCCTGGTGATTACCGAGAGCATCTCGTACACCGGCTTCCACGCCGGGTCGTTCTCGGCGATTCATGGCAACCGGGCCGGCCGTGACCGGCCCGGGGTTGGGTCCGCGTCATGACCGCGACCATTCCGTTCACACCCGCAGTCGGAGACCGGGCCCCTTCTTCGTCACCGCTCCGACTCACGCTGGCGCGGGCCGGCGCCCCTCCGGCCCTGATCGACGGTGCCTGGTGGCCCCGTTCGCGCAACCTGACGGAGCAGCTCCCGGCGCTCGTCGAATGTCTCGACCGGCTGTGGGGGCGGATCACCCGGGTAGCGGTGAGCCGCACGTTCTGGCCGGTCATTCCGGGAGAAGTGGCCGCGCACGGCCACATGGTGCGCGTCGGCTGGTCCAACGCCGGGCAGGATCCGCACAAGCTGTTGCTGCTGTCCTACACCTTCGGCTGCTGGAACCTGCTGGTGATCCCACCGGAAACAGGGCCGGCCACCGCGGCCCGGCTCATGGCCACGGCCACCGACCCGTCGCGGAGCCTCACGGCGACCGGCCTGATCCATGAGGCCGAACGTTTCCGGGCCGCGGCAGAGGCAGCGGCCGACTCGGACTCGCTCCGGGAGGCGGTCTGGGACTCCGAAGGCGGACACGACGCCCCCCACCCCGCCTCACGCACTCCTGACGGACCAGTCACCCGTCACGGGCCCACCACGGCAGTAGGAGTGCGGGAGATATGGGCACCTTCGTGACGGTGAGTGTGCTGTTCGCGGTGATCGTCTTCGGTGTGATCGTGATTCAGCTGTTCACCGCGAGCCACGATGATCGCATGGAGACCCTGACCTCCGGCCGTACCCGGCGGTGGCGGTTCTCGCCATGGCACCGCACGGGGAAGTCAACCCGCTCCAAGGGGGGATCGCGGAGCCGCCCCCGCCGGTAGGACTTTCGCAAACAGCGGCGGGAGAGGAACGTAGTGTGCCGTCGGCCATGTCCATGGTGGTGCGCTGCCGGCTCACTCCAGGAAGGCGAGGTGGTCGGTGGCGCTCCCGCGCCATTCGATCAGCAGGAGCGTCGCATCGTCCGTGGTGATCCCGCCCCGCGCCCGTTGCAGCGTGTGGGAGAGGGAGCGCGCCACCGTCCGGATCTGCTGCGCCGCGGGCTCGAGGCGGTTCACCCACCCGATGAGCTGCTCCTCACCGAATTCCTCACCGCCGACATCGCGCTCCTCTATCAGTCCGTCGGTGAAGCACAGGATTCGGTCGCCGGGGGTGAGAGCCACTTCACTGATCCGGGGCTCGTGACCGCCGAAGCCGACGGGCAGCGTAGTCGGGCCCTCCAGCCGTCGTACGACACGGTGTCCACGGATCAGCACAGGAGCGGGATGTCCGGCGTTGACCCACTGAAGCCTGCCCGTGGCCGTGTTGAGCCGCATCATCTGAGCGGTCGCGAAGTGGTCGGGGCCGAACTGCTCGGCGACGGCCCGGTCCATGAACGCATAGATCTCCGACAGGCCGACGCTGATGCGCCGGGCATGCCGGTAGGCTCCGATGACCACCGTGGCCATCGTGGCGGCGTCCAGTCCGTGGCCCATCGCGTCGACCATGGCCACATGCAGGACATCGCCGTTGAGGGCGTAGTCGAAGCTGTCGCCGGCCACGTCGTAGGCGGGTTCCAGCATCCCGGCCAGCTCGACCCGGGGCGTGGACATCGCCAGCGGTGGCAGCAGCGACCACTGGATCTCCGCCGCCACACTCATCGGCTCCCTGCGGCGCAGCCGGAAGAACAGATCGGTGTAACCGTGCTTGGTCACCAGCATGTCGGCCACGAGCGAGGCGAGCCTGCGCAGCAGCCGTCGGTCGTCGTCCTGGAGGCGGTCCAGGGTGACGGCCAGGACGCCCACCTGGTCGCCACCGTCCAGCAGGGGCAGATAGACCCGCACACCGCCGGCCTGCGGCACCTCGACGGGCCGCGCCTCCTGGAAGGCACGACCGGCATCGGAGCCGTCGATCGGCTGCGGGTCCCCGGCCGCCAGCCCGTCGCCCGGCAGGGGAACGAGCCACACCTGACCGTAGTCCTGCAGGAAGACCGAGGTCTCGCGGCCGTCGAGCCTGCCGACCTGCCGTGCGACGAGCGGACCGAGCTCGTGCGGCGGCAACTCGTGCCCCTGGTCCAGCAGGACTCCCAGAAACTCCTCCCCGAAGCGCTCCGACCGGGTGGGGCCTTCCGCGGGTCCTTGCCGCTCACCGCCCGTCATCGCCGTGGCCCGGGGGGACGTTTGGACGGTTCCTCACGAAGGTGCTGTGCATACGAACTCCCGACGGAGACCCACCGGCCGACGCGGTGGGGAACTCCCGCCCGGATCGTAGGGGCCGATCCACCGACTCCCCATCGAGTCGGCCGTGCGCTCGTGCGGCGAGGACCGGCACAACGGCCACCGGGCGCCCCGCGTCCGAGCCGCGGCGGCTGGCCGGCACCGGCGGCGGCCTCCGCCGGCTCGACCTCTCCGCCGCTGTCGTCCGCCGCCGCGAACGTCTTGGTGGGGTCCGCGCCGTCCGCCGGCCTGCCCGCAGCCTGGATCACTGCCCTGCAGGGCGACGATTCCGACTACCAGTAGTGGCGTCGGCCGGCGACGGCGTGTCCCATCGCGCCGAGGATCCACAGGATGGCTCCGACGACCAGCAGGATGATCCCGATGGTCCACAGGATGGACAGGCCGGTGAGGAAGCCGACGACGAGCAGTATGACGCCCAGGATGATCATGATCTCTCCTTCGGGGAGTGGTGCCGGCACGCCCGCGAACCGCGGTGGGCCGCAAGGGCGTCGGCGGGAACGGCTGATCTCCTCCTTACTCCACGCGGTGTGGTCCGTGGCGGCTGACCTGTAGCCGGACCTCGGTGGGCATGTCGATGAGGCCGGTGGACCGACGCGCGGTGCCGATCGGGCCTTCGCACAGGGCACCGAGAGTGGCGCCGGGCGTGCCCTCGGGGGTGAGGGTGAGGTCGATGCGGGTGCGGTGGCGGGCCGGTCGGCCGGTGATGACTACGGCCGTATGGCCTACCCCTGGCAGGGCACCGGCTTCGTTCGCGATCGCTTCGCTGAGTGCGCGGTCGCGCAGTTCGACGCCTTCCTGCGGTGGTGTGCCGCCGACGGGCAGGGAGCCGGGGCGGTGTCGGCTCAGCTGGGCGAGCAGCCACCACAGGGCGAGGAGGGCGGTGAGGACGAGGGCGGCGATGACCGCGGGCCACCACCACCAGCCCTGGCTGCTCCAGCGTGTCCGGTCGGCGGAGCCGAGCAGGACGTCGGCCGGACCGGTCAGGGGCCAGCCGGCGGGTGGGGCCAGATCATGCCGCCGGTAGAGGTCGAGCCCGGCGAAGAGGATGAGC
>NZ_JBSFKD010000067.1:0-24361 GCF_053598395.1 Streptomyces sp. NPDC001135
TCCTGCGGCGGCAGATCGAGCCCCGCCAGGGTCTGCGCGGTCGTGCGCAGCTGCCCCATGATCGCCGCCGAGGTCATCGAGTGCCCCATGACATCGCCGACCACCAGCGCGACCCGGCTGCCCGGCAGCGGGATCGCGTCGTACCAGTCGCCGCCCACCCGCGCGGTCTCGGCGGCCGGGAGGTACCGGGAGGCGAGCCGCACACCCGTCGGGCGGGGCAGGGTCTCGGGGAGCATGGTGCGCTGCAGCTCGTCGGCGATGTAGGCCTCACGGCCGTACAGCACCGCCTTGTCGATGCCGAGGGCGCTGTGCGTGGCCAGCTGGGCCGCCACGAGCAGGTCGTCGGCCTCGAACGCCGGCCGCTCCGGGCGGCGCAGGAACAGCGCCGCGCCGATCACCCGGCGCCTCCCGCGCAGCGGCGCGAGGATCGCGTGCTGCCCGGACGGTACGACCGCGTCGCCGCCCTCGCCGAGCAGCTCGGGCAGCGCGGCCCGGGCGGCGGGCGCGTCGGCGAACACCGGACGCACCCCGCGCAGCACCTCGTTCAGCGCGCCGCCGGGGCGCACCTCGCACAGCTCGGTGGTGAGCGCGGACAGCTCGGCCAGCGCGCTCGGCTCCGGCTCCGGTTCGAAGGCGGGCGGCAGCAGCACACCGTCGGTGTCCCGCTCCTCCGGAATCCGGTCGGTACGGCGCAGCCGCAGCACCACCGGACCGGTGGGCCGTTCGTCGCCGACCGGCAGCGGGTCGCGCAGATAGACCAGGATCGCGTCCGAGAACGTCGGCACCGTCGCCCGGCACAGGCCCATCACGATCTCGTCCAGATCGAGACCGCGGGCGATCCGCCGGGTGGCCGCGCCCACGAATCTGAGCCGGTCCCCGTCACGCCGCATGGGCATCGGCCGCCCGGGCGGCAGCCCCCGCCCGGTACGGCGTTCCTGACCGCCCGCCGCCCGCTCCTGCTCGGTGCCGGGCTGCGGCGGGATGCCCTCCGGCGTGGGGCGCGGGCGGTGTGCGCCGGGCTCGGTGGCGGCGGGCTGGGAGTGCTCGGGGCCGTTGACTGGGGGCTCCTTCCCCTTGTTCCCCTTGCCGCAGGGCGCGGTCGTCCCCGGGCCGGAGGGCGTGCCGTCGGTCCGGGCCTGAACCGGTAAGGCGGCGGGCCCGCCGGCCTGCTTCGGGGCACGCCGGAGCGCCCCGCGGCCCTCCGCGGGGTCGGCGCCCTGGGGGCGCTCGAAGGAGGTCGGCTGCTCCGTCACGCGTGTCGCATCCATCCGTACGGCACTGCGCGCCGGGCGCGCAGTTGCTCCCGCAGAAGTCCCGATACCCGCAATACGTGTCCCAGGAACGGAATTCCCGCGTGCTCAGAGGTGGTTCCTGTGCCACCACCGATCGCGGTGGTCACGCCGTCGTACCCCTCGCTCACGTCCTGCCGCCCCTCGGTGACGATCGGTCAAGCCCGACGCATGCGCCGGGAGTTGCTTGTGTGCGCCCTTGCGGAGGACGATCCTACGTTTGCGGCCCGGGGGCGCATCAAGGGTCTCATGAGGACACATGCGCGGGCGTGCGGTCCCAGTCCTCGGGGAGAGAAGGTACCGTCCAGGACGGGTCCGGGCGCCAGTGCTGCCAGCCCTCCGAGAACGGCGGTCCCCAGGTCTCGATCACCTCGACCGCGTCCCGCCCGGCCGCCCGGGCCCGTTCGGCGGTGGCCGCGTCCATCAGCCCGTCCCGCTGGGCCTGCGCGAACTCGTCCTCGTCGCGCCAGTGCCAGCTGCGGTCGGGATGGACGGAGATGTCCAGGAAGTAGTCCTCGGAGTCCACCCCGCCCGCCCAACGGGCAAGCGGCTGCTCGAGGTTGACGTACCAGTTCTTGAACCGCCAGCCCGGCTCCCAGAACAGCCACACCGACCAGGGTCGGCCGGGCTGGGCCAGCTTCAGCACGCCCGTCCCGAACCAGCGGTCCCGCTGCACCGTGCGCGGCTTGGTGTAGCGGGACTCCAGCGGCTCCTGGTGCACGGGCGTGCCGTCGGCCAGGGCGGGTTTCATGCAGTCCGTGCCGGGGGCCAGCCACACGGCGAGCAGTTCGGCGTCGTCGCGGACGACGGTGACGGGCCGGGCGATGTGGAAGTGCCGGCCGGCGTTCTCCCGGTAGCGCCACAGGACCTGATCGCCCGGGCTCCAGTGGCTCGCAGGTCCCGCGTCCGCGTCCCGGTGTGTCATCGCTCCGTCGTCCGTCATGGACAGATATTAGGTGCCGCAGGCATACGACGCTGCGGTGCACGTCACGGTTCCGGGCGGGCGACGGTGGCGGTGACGGTGGCCGGAAAGGACCGGTCGGGGGTGCGGGCGGGGCGTCGGGGTCAGGGGTGGGTCATCCGCAGGACGTCCAGCGCCTCGTCGAGTTGGTCCAGCGTCAGGTCGCCGCGTTCGACGTAGCCCCCCTCCAGCACGACCTCCCGGATCGTCTTCCGCTCGGCGAGGGACTTCTTGGCCACCTTCGCGGCCTCCTCGTACCCGATGTACTTGTTCAGCGGGGTCACCACGGACGGCGACGACTCGGCGTACTCCCGGGTCCGCTCGCGGTCGGCGGTGATGCCGTCGACGGTCCGGTCGGCCAGCAGCCGCGAGACGTTGGCGAGCAGCCGGACGGATTCGAGCACGTTCTTGGCGATGACCGGGAGCATGACGTTGAGCTCGAAGTTCCCGGAAGCGCCGGCGGTGGCGATCGTGGCGTCGTTGCCGATCACCTGGGCGGCCACCATCAGTACGGCTTCGGGGATCACCGGGTTGACCTTCCCCGGCATGATCGACGACCCCGGCTGCAGATCGGGCAACCGGATCTCGGCGAGCCCCGTGCGCGGTCCGGACGCCATCCACCGCAGATCATTGGCGATCTTCGTCAGCCCGACCGCGATGGTCCGCAACTGTCCGCTGGTCTCCACGATCCCGTCCCGGGCCCCCTGCGCCTCGAAGTGGTCGCGGGCCTCGGTCAGCGGCAGCCCGGTGGCCCGGGCGACCTCCTGGATGACGGCGGCGGAGAAGCCGGGCGGGGTGTTGATACCGGTGCCCACGGCGGTGCCGCCGAGGGGGAGTTCGGCGAGGCGGGGGAGGGAGGCGCCCAGCCGCTCGACGCCGTAGCGGATCTGGGCGGCGTACCCGCCGAACTCCTGGCCGAGGGTCACGGGGGTGGCGTCCATGAGGTGGGTCCGCCCCGACTTCACGACGTCCGCGAACTCCTCGGACTTACGGCTCAGGGAGGCGGCGAGGTGCTCCAGCGCCGGGATCAGGTCGTGGGTGACGGCGGCGGTCGCGGCGATGTGGATCGAGGACGGAAACACGTCGTTGGACGACTGGGAGGCGTTGACGTGGTCGTTGGGGTGTACGTCCCGGCCGAGCCGCTCACTGGCGAGGGTCGCGATGACCTCGTTGGCGTTCATGTTGGAGGAGGTGCCGGAACCGGTCTGGAAGACGTCGATGGGGAAGTGCTCGTCCCACTGTCCCGCGGCGACGTCGGCCGCGGCTTCCTGGATGGCTTCGGCGATGTCCTTGTCGAGCACACCGAGCTGCGCGTTCACCCTGGCGGCGGCGGCCTTGATCCGGGCCAGCGCCTCGATGTGGGCGCGTTCGAGACGCCGGCCCGAGATGGGGAAGTTCTCGACGGCGCGCTGCGTCTGGGCGCGCCACTTGGCGGTGGCGGGGACGCGGACCTCGCCCATGGAGTCGTGCTCGATGCGGTAGTCGCTCATGGGAGCTACAGCGGTTCGGGGTGCGGGGTTGTTCCCGGACACTACGCCGAGTGAGCGATCGACCACCCAGGCCGCCCGTGGCCCCGGGGAAGCCCCTGGGGCCACGGACCGCCGGCCGGGTCAGGCGAGCCCGGGACCCCGCACCGGGATCGAGGTGAACGTGGGCTGCGGGGCAGGATCCTGGAAGAAGTCGTTGCCCTTGTCGTCCACGACGACGAACGCCGGGAAGTCCTCGACCTCGATCTTCCAGACGGCCTCCATGCCCAGCTCCTCGTACTCCAGGACCTCGACCTTCTTGATGCAGTCCTGGGCGAGACGCGCGGCCGGGCCGCCGATGGAGCCGAGGTAGAAGCCACCGTGGGCGTTGCACGCGTCGGTGACCTGCTTCGACCGGTTGCCCTTGGCCAGCATCACCTTCGAGCCGCCCGCCGCCTGGAACTGCTCGACGTAGGAGTCCATGCGGCCGGCCGTCGTCGGGCCGAACGAACCGGAGGCGTAGCCCTCGGGGGTCTTCGCCGGACCGGCGTAGTACACCGGGTGGTCCTTCAGGTACTGCGGCATCTCCTCGCCCGCGTCCAGCCGTTCCTTGATCTTGGCGTGGGCGATGTCACGGGCCACGACCAGCGGGCCGGTCAGGGAGAGGCGGGTCTTGACCGGGTACTTCGTCAGCTCGGCGAGGATCGTGTCCATCGGCTGGTTGAGGTCGATCTTGACGACGTCGCCGTCCGACTCGAGGTGCTCGTCGGTCGTCTCCGGCAGGAAGCGCGCCGGGTCGGTCTCCAACTGCTCCAGGAAGACGCCCTCGGCGGTGATCTTCGCGACGGCTTGGCGGTCGGCCGAGCAGGAGACGGCGATGGCGACGGGGCAGGAGGCGCCGTGACGGGGCAGGCGGACGACGCGGACGTCGTGGCAGAAGTACTTGCCGCCGAACTGCGCGCCGATGCCGATCTTCTGGGTCAGCTCGAAGACCTTCTGCTCGAGCTCCTTGTCCCGGAAGCCGTGGCCGAGCTCCGATCCCTCGGCGGGGATCTCGTCCAGGTAGTGCGCGGAGGCGTACTTCGCGGTCTTCAGCGCGTACTCGGCGCTCGTGCCGCCGACGACGATCGCGAGGTGGTACGGCGGGCAGGCGGCCGTACCGAGCGAACGGATCTTCTCCTCCAGGAACTTCATCATGGAGGCCTCGTTCAGGACGGCCTTCGTCTCCTGGTAGAGGAACGACTTGTTGGCGCTGCCGCCGCCCTTCGCCATGAACAGGAACTTGTAGGCGCCGCCGTCGGTCGCGTACAGCTCGATCTGGGCCGGGAGGTTGGAGCCGGTGTTCTTCTCCTCCCACATGGTGAGCGGAGCCATCTGCGAGTAGCGCAGGTTCAGCTTGGTGTAGGCGTCGTAGATGCCGCGGCTCAGCGCTTCCTCGTCGCGGCCTTGCGTCAGTACGTTCTGGCCGCGCTTGCCCATGACGATCGCCGTGCCGGTGTCCTGGCACATCGGGAGCACACCGGCCGCCGCGATGTTCGCGTTCTTCAGCAGGTCGAGCGCGACGAACTTGTCGTTGCTCGACGCCTCGGGGTCGTCGATGATGCGGCGCAGCTGGGCCAGGTGGGCCGGGCGCAGGTAGTGCTGGATGTCGTGGATGGCCTCCTCGGCCAGCTTGCGCAGCGCCTCCGGCTCCACCTTGAGGAACGTCCGCCCGTCCGGGCCCTCGACGGTGGAGACGCCCTCGGACGTCACCAGCCGGTAGGGGGTGGTGTCCTCTCCCTGGGGGAGCAGATCGGTGTACGCGAACTCAGGCATCTCAGCCCATTCCTCACTCGGCAGACGGCTGCCCGCCGACGCTGGCGGGCTTCACCAGCGTAGAACCTGCCGCCGACACGGAACCTGTGAGGTGAGGCTCAGTTCGACACGCCCGGGGTTTTCCCCACCCCTAGTCGCGATCTATCGCGTTTCGGTACGCTGCTGTCGTGGACCTTCAGAAGCACACCGAAGCACCTGTCGCCGAGCTGCGTGCCTCGGACGCCGACCGTGATCGCATCGCCGAGATCCTCCGTGAGGCCCTGGCCGAGGGGCGGTTGACTCCTGACGAGCACGCCGAGCGGGTCGAGGGTGTCCTCGCCGCCAAGACCGTGGGCGAGCTGGAGGCCTTCATACGGGACCTGCCCGCCGCCCACCAGCAGCCGTCCGCCCCGGCCTACACGCCGGTCCCGCCCCGCCCCACCCCGGGCGCGGTCCCGCACGAGGCGGACGCCAACGTGGTCGCCGTCTTCAGCAGTGCGGTGCGCCGGGGCCGCTGGCGCGCGGGACGCCGGCTGCACGCGTACTCGATCTTCGGCAGCGTCGAGATCGACCTCAGTGAGGCGATCTTCGAGTACCAGCAGGTCGTGATCAAGGCCGTCTCGGTCTTCGGTGACGTCCAGATCCGCGTCCCGGAGAACGTGTCGCTGCGCGGCACCGGGGGCGGCGTCCTCGGCAACTTCGAGGTGGACACGCTGGACTCGGTCGACTCCGAGGCGCCGGTCGTCTACGTCGACGGCTGGGCCGTACTCGGCAATGTCGAGGCGCGGCCCAAGCGGGGCAAGCGCGTGGCGGACATCCTGGAGCGGGTGCAGGACAAGATCGACCGGAAGCTGGATCGGGTCCAGGACAGGGTCGACCGGAAGCTGCGCGGGCATCTGGGTCATTGACGGTCGCGAATCGGCCGGTGATCGGAAGGGTCCGGTCCTCCTGTGCCCTCGCGGTGGGGGCGTGAACGAGCCGCTGTGCGCCTGCGGTTGGGAACGCTGTGCATAGGCCCGCGCACAGCGGGTAGGCCTTGCTGCATCGTCTCTCGCTCGCGAAGCCGTCGTCAGGAGTAGACCGTGCTGCAACCGCCGCATTCGTCCTTGCAGGTCGCTGCCCTTCCGGCCCAGCGGGTGCCAGCGCGGGACAGGGACCAAGACGCTCCCTGGCACACCGAGGCGGTGTGCCAGCGCGACGAGGCCGGCCTGTTCTTCGCCCCGTCGAAGGAGCCGACGGCCGCCCGGCTCTCGCGCGAGGAGGCGGCCAAGCGTGTCTGCGCGCGCTGCCCGGTGATGGTCGAGTGCCGCGAACACGCCCTCCTCCAGCCCGAACCGTACGGCGTCTGGGGTGGCCTCACGGCAGCGGAGCGCCGAGTGGTCCTGGCGAGGCGCCGCAGGCGGGAGATGGAACTGAAGAAGGCGGCGCGGACGACGACGGCCAACCGCATAGCCGGATGACCGGACAGGACGCGCCCCCTCCGCACAGGGGGCGCTGTCCTCCTCAGGGGCGCGGGCACTGGGCGAGAAACCACACGTGACCGGTACTCGCCGACGCTCGACGCGCCCCCTGTGGGCAGGCGCTACTTGGCCCGGTCGAAGTCGATCGCGCTGTAGGCCCGCAGCTTGCGGAGCCGGTGCTCGGAGTCGATCCGGCGAACCGTCCCCGACTTCGACCGCATCACGATCGACTCGGTCAGCGCGGTCTCCGACCGGTACCGCACACCCCGCAGCAGCTCACCGTCGGTGATACCGGTGGCGACGAAGAACACGTTCTCACCCGAGACCAGGTCGTCGGTGGTGAGCACCCGGTCCAGATCGTGCCCGGCGTCGATGGCCCGCGCCCGCTCCTCGTCGTCCTTGGGCCACAGCTTGCCCTGGATGGTGCCGCCCAGGCACTTCACCGCGCAGGCCGAGATGATGCCCTCGGGCGTACCGCCGATGCCGAGCAGCAGGTCGACGCCCGTGCCCTCGCGCAGCGCGTACACCGACCCGGCGACGTCGCCGTCGGAGATCAGCTTGATGCGGGCGCCGGCCTCCCGGACCTCCCGGATCAGACCCTCGTGCCGCGGCCGGTCCAGGATGACGACGGTGACGTCCTCCGGCGAGGACCGCTTGGCCTTGGCGATCCGGCGGATGTTCACGCCGACGGGCGCGTTGATGTCGACGAAGTCCGCCGCCTCCGGGCCGGTGACCAGCTTGTCCATGTAGAACACGGCGGACGGGTCGAACATGGCGCCGCGCTCGGCGGCGGCGAGGACGGCGATCGCGTTCGGCATGCCCTTGGCCGTCAGCGTGGTGCCGTCGATCGGGTCGACCGCGATGTCGACCTCGGGACCGGTGCCGTCACCCACCTGCTCCCCGTTGAAGAGCATCGGGGCCTCGTCCTTCTCGCCCTCGCCGATGACGACGACGCCGTTCATCGACACGGTGGAGACGAGGGTTCGCATGGCGCGCACCGCGGCACCGTCGGCGCCGTTCTTGTCGCCGCGCCCCACCCAGCGGCCCGCGGCCATGGCGGCGGCTTCGGTCACCCGGACGAGTTCCAGGGCGAGGTTGCGGTCGGGAGCCTCGGAGGGAACATCGAGCTCGGACGGCAGATGATGATTTTCGGTCATCGGAGCGCACCTTTCTGATACGACGACGGCCGGATGAGGGTATTGGACCCTGACTCTATCGCCGGGCAGACAAAATGAGCAGGGGACCCCACGGATGAGCGCATGGGGCACCTGCGACGATAGGGGGCGTGGCAGGTTCGAACGGCAAGCAGAAGACGGCCCGGGACATGGTTCTCTCCCTGGCCCTGATCGGCATCGCGGCGTTGGTCGTCTACTTCCTCGCCATCCCGCACGACGATCACACTCCCGACCTCAAGCGGGTCGACTACCGGGTCGAGCTGCTCACGGCCCGTCGCGCGGCGAGCTACCCGGTGGCCGCCCCCGAAGGCCTGCCGAGTACCTGGAAAGCGACCTCCGTACGCTTCCAGGGCGAGAACTCCGACCGCTGGCACCTGGGCTACCAGACCCCGGACGGCCAGTACGTCCAGATCGAACAGTCCACGCAGAAGGCGTCCGACTTCGTCGCCGACGCCAGTCAGGGCGCGTCGGCGACGAAGAAGACCGAGGCGATCGACGGCCGGACCTGGACCCGCTACACCGGTGGCCGCTACGACGCCCTCGTCCTGAACGGCCCGTCCGGCTCCACGACGGTGGTGGCCGGCACGGCGTCCTTCGCGGAGCTGGCGAAGGTGGCGGCGGCGCTGAAGACGCGGTGAGCCGCGCGCGACATGCGCGAGAGGCCCCCGGCGGTGTGCCGGGGGCCTCTCGCGTACGGGGCGTGCGGGGTGCCGCGGGGGTCAGACGGTCGTGACGACGTCGTCGTACGCCAGGCGCGGCGAGCGCGGGAACCAGGCGTCGGGGCCCGGCTTGCCGATGTTGACCACCATCAGCGGGGTGTGGTCGTCGTCGAGGAACTCCTTGCGGACGCCCTCGAAGTCGAGGCCGGTCATCGGGCCGGCGGCGAGGCCCGCGGCGCGGACGCCGATGACGAAGTAGGCGGCCTGCAGGGCGGCGTTCAGCGCGGCGGCGCCCTCGCGGGCCGGGCGCTCGCTGAAGAAGAGGTCCTTGGCCTGCGGGAAGTGGGGGAAGAGGGTCGGCAGCTCCTCGTGGAACTCGTTGTCCGCGGAGAGGATCGCGACCAGGGGGGCGGCGGCCGTCTTCGGCTGGTTGCCCTCGGCCATGTGCTTCACCAGGCGCTCGCGGGCTTCGGGGGAGCGGACCAGGGTGATGCGCAGCGGGCTCTGGTTGAAGGCGGTGGGGCCGTACTTGACCAGGTCGTAGATCGCCTGGACCTGCTCGTCGGTCACCGGCTCGTCGGTGAAGGTGTTCGCGGTGCGGGCCTCGCGGAACAGCAGGTCCTGGGCGGCGGGGTCAAGAACGAGAGACATGTGTGCGTTTCCTTGGGGGCGTCTTGTTCCGACGTACCGGACCGTGGTCCGGATCGGCTGACGGCACCGACCCTACGCCAGCGAAGTTCAACCTTCAACAATACTCGGGGTGTGGTGACCCGCCTCACAGCCTGCGGGGAGCGGCCCGCCCCCGGACCGCGCCTACTCGGTGCCCCCTCCCCGCTCCTTCGCCTCCCCCTCTTCCTCCTCCGCGAGCGCCGCGTCCAGCCGGGCCCGCGCCCCCTCCAGCCAGCGCCGGCACACCTTGGCCAGCTGCTCGCCGCGCTCCCACAGCGCCAAGGACTCCTCCAGCGTCGTACCGCCCGCCTCCAGGCGCCGTACGACCTCGATCAACTCGTCCCGCGCCTGCTCGTACGACAGCGCCTCGTCCACCTTGCTGGTCATTCGCCCACCTTCACCGTGAATTCACCGTCGGCGACCCGCGCACGCAGCGCCTCGCCCTCCGTCACCTCGTCCGGGCCGCGCACCACGTGCCCGTCGGACCTCTGCAGTACCGCATAGCCGCGCTGGAGCGTGGCCGCGGGGGAGAGGGCCACCACGCGCGCGTGCGTGTGTGCCAGCTCCGAGTCCGCGCGGTCCAGGAGATGGCCGAGGGTCCGCCGGCTCCGCTCGACCAGGGAGGTCACGTGGTCGGCGCGCTCGTCGATCATCCGGTGCGGATCCTCCATCGACGGGCGGGCCAGCGCGTGCGCCAAGCCCCGCTCCTCCCGCTCGACCAACGCGTTCATGCACCGCCGGGCCCGGTCCCGCAGCATCCGCACCCGCTCGAACTCCTCGCCCACGTCCGGTACGACCTTCTTGGCCGCGTCGGTCGGGGTGGAGGCGCGCAGGTCGGCCACGTGGTCCAGCAGCGGGTTGTCGGGCTCGTGCCCGATGGCGGAGACGACCGGCGTCCGGCACCCGGCCACGGCCCGCACCAGCTGCTCGTCGGAGAACGGCAGCAGATCCTCCACGCTGCCGCCGCCGCGCGCGACGATGATGACGTCCACGTCCTCGATCTCGTCCAGCTCCTTCACCGCCTGCACGACCTGCGGAACGGCGTGCACGCCCTGCACCGGGACGTTGCGCACCTCGAAGCGGACGGCGGGCCAGCGGTGCCGGGCGTTCTCCAGCACGTCCCGCTCCGCGGCGGAGGCGCGGCCGCAGACCAGCCCGATCAGCTGCGGCAGGAACGGCAGCGGCTTCTTCCGCTCCGGCGCGAACAGCCCCTCCGCCGCGAGTGCCTTCTTCAGCCGCTCCAGCCGGGCCAGCAGCTCGCCTACGCCGACGGGTCTGATCTCGGCGGCGCGCAGCGACAGCTGGCCTCTGGGCGCGTACCACTCCGGCTTGGCCAGGACGACGACGCGGGCGCCCTCGCCGACGACGTCCGCGACGGTGTCGAACACCTGCCGGTAGCAGGTCACGCTCACGGAGATGTCGTACGACGGATCCCGCAGCGTCAGGAAGACGACTCCGGCGCCGGGCCGCCGCGACAACTGTGTGATCTGCCCCTCGACCCACACCGCGCCGAGCCGGTCGATCCAGCCCCCGATCAGCCGGGAGACCTCACCGACGGGGAGGGGGGCTTCGGGAGTGGTGTTCACAGCCATGAGCCCGAGCGTAACGGGGGGTACCGACAGTGCGGTCCAGGCCGGGGCTTCGCCCCTGCCGGTGGTGCCCGCCGGTCGGGGAGGCCGTCGACTCCGTGACCGGCCTGGCCGGCAGTCCTCCCGGCACGGCAGCGGGCAGGCGATCCCGGCGCCGCCGAACGCACCCTTACGATGGGACGCATGACCGCTTCGCCTGGCCGCCGTGTCCTGCTCGCCGCCCCCCGGGGCTACTGCGCCGGTGTGGACCGCGCCGTGATCGCCGTCGAGAAGGCCCTCGAACAGTACGGGGCCCCGATCTACGTCCGGCACGAGATCGTCCACAACAAGTACGTCGTGCAGACCCTGGAGAAGAAGGGCGCGATCTTCGTCGAGCGGACGGAGGAGGTGCCGCCCGGCAACATCGTCATGTTCTCGGCGCACGGCGTCGCCCCGGTCGTCCACGAGGAGGCCGAGCGGGGCCGCCTCGCCACCATCGACGCCACCTGCCCGCTGGTCACCAAGGTCCACAAGGAAGCCGTCCGCTACGCCAACGACGACTACGACATCCTCCTGATCGGCCACGAGGGCCACGAGGAGGTCATCGGCACCTCCGGCGAGGCCCCCGACCACATCCAGCTCGTCGACGGCCCCGGCGACGTCGCCAAGGTCGAGGTCCGCGACCCCTCCAAGGTGGTCTGGCTCTCCCAGACCACCCTCTCCGTCGACGAGACCATGGAGACGGTCGACGCCCTGAAGACCAAGTTCCCGGGCCTGGTCTCCCCGCCCAGCGACGACATCTGCTACGCCACGCAGAACCGTCAGCTCGCCGTGAAGGAGATGGGCGCCGAGGCCGAGCTGGTCATCGTGGTCGGCTCGCGCAACTCCTCCAACTCCAAGCGGCTGGTCGAGGTCGCCAAGCTCGCCGGCGCCCGCGAGGCCTACCTCGTGGACTTCGCGAGCGAGATCGACGAGGCGTGGCTGGAGGGCGTGACGACCGTCGGTGTCACCTCCGGCGCCTCCGTTCCCGAGGTGCTGGTCGAGCAGGTGCTGGAGTGGCTCGCCGAGCGTGGCTACGGCGACGTGGAGATCGTCAAGGCCGCCGAGGAGTCCATCACCTTCTCCCTGCCCAAGGAACTGCGCCGTGACCTGCGCGACGAGGCGGCCGCCCTGGTCGCCGAGCGCGGCGGGTCCGGCACCCCTGAGGCGTGAGAGCCGGCCCTCCCGGAGCGTGACTGTCAGTCGTCCGTCGTAACGTGGAGCCATGCAGATCTTCGGCGTGGACATCGGCGGATCCGGGATCAAGGGCGCCCCTGTGGACCTGGACCGGGGCGACCTGGCCCAGGAGCGCCGCAAGGTGCTCACCCCGCACCCGGCGACGCCCGGCGGCGTGGCCGACGGGGTCAGGCAGGTCATCGACCACTTCGGCTGGACCGGCCCGGTCGGCCTGACCTTCCCCGGAGTGATCACCGGCGGTGCCATGGTCCGTACGGCGGCGAACGTCGACAAGAGCTGGATCGACACCGACGCCCGCGCCCTGTTCAGCGGCGCACTGGGCGGCCTGCCGGTGACCGTCGTCAACGACGCGGACGCGGCGGGCGTCGCCGAGATGCAGTTCGGCGCCGGCCGCGACCGCAAGGGCACGGTCGTCCTGCTCACCTTCGGCACCGGCATCGGCAGCGCCGTCTTCGTCGACGGTGTCCTCGTCCCGAACACGGAGCTGGGCCACCTGGAGCTGAGCGGCCACGACGCGGAGAAGAAGGCCTCCAGCAAAGCCAAGGACGACCACGGCCTGAGCTGGGAGCAGTGGGCGCGCCGCGTACAGAAGTACCTGGCCCACGTGGAGATGCTGTTCTCGCCGGAGCTGTTCATCGTCGGCGGCGGGGTCAGCCGCAAGGCCGACAAGTTCCTGCACTTCATCGAGGGCATAAGGGCCGAGATCGTCCCCGCGCAGCTGCAGAACAACGCGGGCATCGTGGGAGCGGCGATGAGAGCCGCCCAGCACGCCTAGGCCCTGCCGTCACACTCCCGTCTGCCCCGCGACGCCATGGCCGCCCTCCGGGCGACGACGGGAGTGTGACGACAGGGCCTGGGGAAGTCCGGTGCCGGCCGCTCAGATCGTCCGGCGCCTGCCCCGCACCCACCGCACCCGGCGCACGAGCACGATCACTCCGGCGACGAGCGTCCCGCCGTACAGCCAGCCGGCCTGGGTGGCGAGCCCGGTGAACAGCCCCATCAGCCGGCCGAGCAGCCCCCCGCTGCCGTCGGCGACCGGCAGCAGCCCCACGGCGAACGCGATCGGTACGACCACCGGAGCGGTCAGTACGTCCCCGGCCCGCACCCACAGCGCGGTCAGGACGCACACCGGCAGGAACAGCACGCCGTACACCGTCAGAGCCCCGCCGAACAGCACCGCGTCCAGGTAGCCGAGCAGGAACATCACCACGGCACAGAACAGTCCGCTGCCGAGCCCGGTGAGCCGGGGACCGGGGAGCAGCGGACCGGGCGGCACCGGCCGTGCGGTGCGCTCCCGCCGCCGTGCCCCCGGACCGTGCCTGCGCTCGCCGCCGGGCCTGCGCCGGGCCTGCGGGGGCAGGTGCGCGGGCTTTCGCGAGCCGCGTCGCGCTCCGTCGTTCGGGGGTCGCGTTCTGCGTTGCTCCACTGGACCAACTTAGGTCTGTTTATGTGCCGAATCACCCGTCCGACACGCCGGTGCGCAGCGCTTGGCCGGGCGTTCGAAGCTCCCGCGAGCCGGTAGACGCGGACCCCGTAAACTGGGGGATCGGCCAGTGTCGGTCTCTGGCCCCTGACAGCCCCCTGGCCCACTCATCTACGGGAAGTCGCAACGTGTCGCTCACGATCGGAATCGTCGGCCTGCCCAACGTCGGCAAGTCGACCCTGTTCAACGCCCTGACCAAGAACGACGTGCTGGCGGCCAACTACCCGTTCGCCACGATCGAGCCGAACGTCGGCGTCGTCGGCGTGCCCGACGGCCGCCTCGCCAAGCTGGCGTCGATCTTCTCCTCCGAGCGGATCCTGCCGGCCACGGTCGACTTCGTCGACATCGCCGGCATCGTGCGCGGCGCGTCCGAGGGCGAGGGCCTGGGCAACAAGTTCCTCGCGAACATCCGCGAGTCCGATGCGATCTGCCAGGTCATCCGCGCCTTCAAGGACGAGAACGTCGTCCACGTCGACGGCAAGGTCTCACCGAAGGACGACATCGAGACGATCAACACCGAGCTGATCCTCGCCGACCTCCAGACGATCGAGAAGGTCCTCCCGCGTCTCCAGAAGGAGTCGCGCATCAAGAAGGACGTGGCCCCCAAGGTTAAGGCGGTCGAGGAGGCCAAGGAGATCCTGGAGAAGGGCGACACGCTCTTCGCGCACGGCATCGTCCAGGGCACCGAGCGCAACGAGCTCCTGCACGACCTGCACCTGCTGACCACCAAGCCCTTCCTGTACGTCTTCAACGTCGACGAGGACGAACTGGTCGACGAGGAGTTCAAGGACGAGCAGCGCGCCCTGGTCGCCCCCGCCGAGGCGATCTTCCTCAACGCCAAGCTGGAGGCGGACCTCGCCGAGCTGGACGAGGAAGAGGCCCTGGAGCTGCTGGAGTCCGTCGGCCAGCACGAGCCCGGCCTCGCCACCCTCGCCCGCGTCGGGTTCAACACGCTCGGCCTGCAGACCTATCTGACGGCCGGCCCCAAGGAGTCCCGCGCCTGGACGATCAAGAAGGGCGCCACGGCCCCCGAGGCGGCCGGCGTGATCCACACCGACTTCCAGAAGGGCTTCATCAAGGCCGAGGTCATCTCCTTCGAGGACCTGGTCGAAGCGGGCTCGGTCGCGGACGCCCGCGCCAAGGGCAAGGCGCGGATGGAGGGCAAGGACTATGTGATGCAGGACGGGGACGTGGTGGAGTTCCGCTTCAACGTCTAGCGGGCGCCGTCGCCAAGTCGCTGATCCGGCAGACATGAGGCTGGAAGGGGGCCGGCCTTTCGGAGTCGGACCGCTGGTCCCCGTGCGGATGCCCGGCACGGGGATCTGAACCCCGCCGGTGCCGAGGGTGCGACGCCGTCCGCAACGCGGTTCCGGACGGCAGCCCGGCCAGGAGTCCCGAGGCCCGGAGAAGCCGGCGGGAGGGGTACGGCCCGCTCGTCCGGGTCCCGCCGCGGGATCCGGGGCGTGCGGACCAGCCGGCCCAACGGCCGTCGAATCCGGCTGCCGCCCGAGACCGGAACCCCGTCGGGCGCGGGCGCGGTGTGGCACCGGGACCGGACCAGCCGGACTTCGCCGTTCTCCAGGCTGGCCAGCCTTGTCTCCGTGGAGTGTCGCCGGGCGGCGCCGGCGTGGGCCGCGGTGGGAACGGAGGTCCCTGGACGGTCCCCACAAGCGCTGCGCATACGGCGCCGGCCTCACATCGCCGGGGCGAAGGCGGCGGCCGGTGTGCTCGTCGGTTCGGGCCGTGTGTCCGGGGCGGGGCGGGTGTGCAGGCGGTGCAGGTAGGCGCGGGCGCTGGGCAGGGTCTCCAGCAGGATCCGCTGCTGGCGCCGGATTCTCGTGAAGTGGGCGTCGGCGGCCCGGCGGGCTGCCGTACGGTGCCACAGGGCCGCCGGCGGCGGACCTCCCTGCGGGTCGAGGGCGGCCAGCAGGGCGCGCAGCTGTGTCTCGTCCGGTTCGGGGGTCAGTCCGGCGTGATGCCCCTCCAGGCAGGCCGACAGGGTGTCGGACGGCGGAAGTTCGCGGTGCGCCCGCCAGAACGGCGTGTCCGCGCGCGGGGCGGCCCGGTACAGGAGCTGGGCCAGGTCGTCGGCCGCCGCCGCGTCGGCCGCCGCGGCCCGGTTGAAGCGGTCCGCCGGGGTGCGCAGGTGCTGCCGGGCCGGGAAGTCGCGGACCAGGCGGTCGAGTTGGCGCAGTACACCGGTGAGGCCGTCGTCGGTGAGCGGGTCCGCGGACCGGGCGGCCGAGCCGAGCGCCACACAGTTGTGCACCCAGGCGCGGCGGGCGGTCCCGGCGGCCCGGGTGTGGACGCGGACGTCGGCGGCGCCGGGGCGCAGCCCCCACAGGGCGCACAGCGTACGCACCGCCTCCTCCTCGTCCGTCCAGGTGCTCGCGCAGACGAGGCCGGCGCCGATCCGGTCCGCGAGCGGGCGGTGCCAGGCCCAGCCGTACGGCAGGGCGGTGGCCGTGCCGCACGGTTCGATGTCCGTCACGGCACTGTCGTGCGGCACGCTGACGGTGACCGTGCGGTCGGTGAGCGGGTGGCCGGCCCCCCGGGTGAACGGTTCGCGCAGCACGCCGCTCATCAGCAGGCTCGCCGGACCGGTGCAGTCCAGGAACAGGTCGCCGGCGATCCGGGCGCCGTCGGTGGTGCGCAGGGCGGTGAGCATGCCGTCTCCGTCCCGGTCGGCGCCCAGCAGCGTGCCCCGCGCGGTGCGGACGCCGAACCGCTGCACGGCCGTCCGGCGCAGCAGCCGGGTGAGGAGTTCCGCGTCGGCGTGCCAGCCGTAGGGGACGGCGACCCTGCCGTCCAGCCAGCGTGGCGACCGGCGGGCGTCCAGCAGTGCCGGCTCACGGAAACACGCGCGGTCCATCGGCTCGACGGTCTCCCCCGTACGGCGGCGCAGCCGCCAGAATTCCGACAGCGGGAACTCCTCGCATTCGGGGAGCGGCGCGAAAGGCCGGTCGAACAGGTCCGGTGCGTGGCCGGGCATCGGCCGCGGTGAGAGGTCTGCCTTTCCGCCGGTGCGCCAATTGACGTACCGGACGGCGAGGGTGAAGGACGCCGAGCAGGCGCGCATCCAGGTCTCCTCCTGAATGCCCAGCCGGTCGAAGAGGTCCCGCTGCACCCGCGGGGCCAGCGTCACGGCCCGGCCGGTCGCGTCGGCCGCCCCTGTGTGCTGCGGAGTTTCCAGCACGGTGATGCCGACCGCCCCGCCGAACGTGGCGGCCAGACGGGCGGCGGCGGCCCAGGCGGCGAGCGTGCCGCCGACGACCACGATTTCTCCGATATGGCTTTCCAGGCTGTCCATGGGGAAATTCTCGACGGGGCGCTGTATTTGTTCTGTATCGGCGGGTACAGAGTGCCCGGAGAAGAGGTACAGAGGGGAATTCCATGCTGTTTGTGCGGGGCCTGAGAGGGACCCGGACGAACAGGAGGAGAAATGTACGACGAGCTGCGCTCCCCGAATCAGGTCCAGCACCCTCTGGAATACCTGACGGAGATCGAGAACTCCGCCGTGATGGAGCAGGAACTGCTCCTGCGGGACGCCGGGACGCCGTGGGGGGATCTGCTGGCGGCCTATGTGGACGCGTTGAACGAACTGGCGGTGCGGGGCACGGCGGAGGACGGGTACGTCGCCACGTACGGGCTGGACGAGGGGCACGCGGGCGGGTGCGGCTGAGCCCATGACACGCGGGAGCCCGGTGGCCGGCCGTCAAAGGGACGGGCCGGCCACCGGGCCGGGCAAGGGGAAAAGGAAAGGGGAGGGGGAAGAGAGGTGGGAGGCGGAGAGGCGCGGTGCGGCGGTCAGGCCACGGCCGCCTGCCGGTGCCGGGACGCGGCCGGGCAGTTCCGCCGGGCGTACAGCCGTACCAGCGGCATCAGCCGGTAGCAGGGCTCGTCGTGGTGCGCGCCGGATGCGTCCGCGCTCGGCGACGCCGTCAGGAGCCGCGCGTCGGCGAGCTCGTCCAGGAGGTGTTCCGTGTGCCTGGGAGCGAGGTCGAGCAGTGCGGCGGCGTCCCGAGCGGTCAGCCGGGAGGGCCCGTTCGCCGCGAGCACGCCGAGCGCCTCGGCGGCGGCGGGGGTGAGCGCGTCGAGGGCGGTGCGCAGTCCGGTGCCGATGTCGAGGGCGCCGATCCGCAGTTCGTCGAGGCGGTGCTCCTCGGGTGCGAGCCGGTCGGCGAGGCGGGCGACCGGCCAGTGCGGGCGGGTGGCCAGCCGGACGCCGGCGATCCGCAGGGCGAGCGGCAGCCGGTCGCAGAACTCGGCCACCCGCAGGGTCGCCCGGGGCTCCGCGGCGAGCCGTTCGGCGCCCGCGGCCGACGCGAGGAGTCCGGCCGCCTCCGCCGGGGTCATGGGGCCGAGCCGTACCAGCCGTACCGCGTCCAGGGTGGCGAGCGTGGGATGGGTGCCGGTGACGACGGTGCGGCTGGGGCCGACGCCGGGCAGCAGCGGCCGTACCTGCGCGTCGTCCGCCGCGTTGTCCAGGACGATCAGCATGCGCCGGTCCGCGACCAGGGTCCGGAAGAACTGCGCGCGTTCGTCGACCCCCTCGGGCAGCGGGCGGCCGTCGGCCCCGAGCGCCCGCAGGAACCAGCCCAGCACCTCCCGTGGCTCGCGCCGGCCGCCGTCGCCGGTGCGCAGATCCGCGTACAGCTGCCCGTCGGGGAAGTCCGCCCGGCACAACTCGCCGATCCGCAACGCCAGCGCGGACGTCCCGGTCCCGGGTGCCCCCGCGACCACGACGTCGTGCCGCCCCCGCAACGCGGCGACGCCCTCCTCCACCTCCGCGCCCCGCCCGACGAAATCGACGGGCGCGGAGGGCAGGAGCGCCGGTACGACGGCACCGACGCCGCCATCGGGTGCGAGCGCCGGGGACGCGGTGGCCGCGTGCGGCAGCGCTGGACGCGCCGCCGCCGGGGCCGGGGCCTCGGTGTCCTGGGTGGACGCGGGCGGGGGCGCCGTCGGGGCGGGCAGGGTGAGCGGGGTCGTTGCGGGCGCTGCCGCCAGGGGCGTCGGCGCAGCCGGGGGGTGCGGCAGGGTGCCGGTGAGGATGTGGTGGTGGAGGGTGCTCAGGGCGGGGCCGGGGTCGATGCCGAGGTCGGTGGCGAGCAGGCGGCGGCCCTCGTCGTAGACGGCCAGGGCGTCCGCCTGCCGGCCGCTGCGGTACAGCGCGGTCATCAGCTGGCCGCGCAGCCGCTCGCGCAGCGGGTGGCTGTGGACGTGGCCGGTGAGGGCGGGGACGAGATCGCCGTGGCGGCCCAGGGCGAGCGCGGCCTCGGTGTGCTCCTCGAGCGCGGCGAGCCGGGCCTCCTCCAGGTGCGGCCCCTCGGCCTGGGCGAGTTGCTCGGTGACGTCGCCGAGGGCCGGCCCGTGCCAGAGCGCGAGGGCCTCGGAGAGGCTGCGCTCGGCCTCGGCGAAGCGCCCGGCGCGCAGGTGGCCCCGGCCGGCGTCGGCGAGTTCACGGAAGGTGTGCCAGTCGAGGGTGGCCCCGTCCGGGTCCATCCGGTAGCCGGTGCCGTGACGGGTCAGGCCGTGCCCGGGGCCGAGCCGGGTGCGCAGCCGGGACACATAGGTGTACAGCTGACGGGTGCTCGTGGCGGGCGCGTCCCAGCCCCAGAGCAGGGTGGTCAGCCGCTCGTCCGTGACGAGCCTGCCCCGCGCGAGGAGCAGCACGGCGAGGGTGGCCCGCTGCTTGGCGCCGTCGAGGGCCACGGGGCGCCCGTCGCGTTCGGCGGACACCGGGCCGAGAATCCTGAACTCCATGCGGGCCTCCGCGGGTGCGCGGGCCCGCTGCTGTCTCGGGCCGTCTCCCGCGAAAAGCTAGTGACCTGGGGTTTTTCCTTGTTCTCGGAGCGATTTCGGGGCTGCGAAACAGCTTCGAAAGAGGCGTAAAACGGCGGCTCCGTAGCGTTCTCGTCATCGCCCCGGCAGCGCCCCGAGACCGCCGGACACCACCTTCAGGAGGACCCCGTGAACCGTCTCTTCCACACCGCCAGGAGGACCGCCGCGACCGCTCCCATGGGCCGGCTCGCGACCGGTGCCGTGCTGCTGCTCGCCGCGGTCGGCACGGTCGGCGTCACGCACGACCTGAACCCGCTCGCGGGCCGCTCGCCGTCGGGCATCACGGCGGACGACCGGGGGCCGTCGGTGCGGGCCGCGGACGATCCGTGGACGGTGACGCGGAAGGTGGTGCAGCGCGACGACCCCTGGACGTCCGCTCCCGTCGGCGCTTCCCCGCTGCGCGACGACCCGTGGACGTGACCGGCGGGCGGGTACCGCGGCCGGTCAGGGCCGGGCGAGTGCGAACAGCAGGCCGGGGTCGGCCGGTTCGTCCTGCCCGAGCGCCGCCAGCAGCCGGTCCACGCGTTCGCGCCACTGCCGCACGCCGACGTCGGCGAAGAGCTCACCCGCCCCGCGCAGAGCGGCCGCGGCGCCCGCCCGGTCCGCGCGCAGCATCAGCACACACCCGAGGAGGACGGCCGCCCGTGCCTGGAGATACCGGTCCGGCACCTGTTCGGCGGCCTCGATGGCGTCCCGCAGCACCGTCTCGGCGTCCGCCAGTCTGTCCCGGCACCACAGTGCCTCCCCCAGCGCGCGCAGCACATGCGCCTCACCCCGCCGGTCGCCGCTGTCGAGAACCAGCTCCAGCGCGCGTCGGCACGCCTCCTCGGCCCGCACCCCGTCCCCTTGCTGAATGAGTGCCTCGGCGAGTCGTACGGTGCTCTGCGCCTCGCCGCGCGCCACGCCGAGTCCACGGCTCTTGGCCACCGCCTCCGACGACAGCAGCAGGCTCGCCTGCGCGTCGCCCCGCTCCAGTTCGATCTGCGCGAGCAGCCCCAGTACATGGGCCTCCGCGTAGTGGTCGCCGACCTCGCGGAAGATCTCCAGGGAGTCCCGGCCCAGGTCAAGGGCGTGGACCAGGTCCGAGCGGTGGCGTGCGCACAACGCCAGGTTGCGCAGGACGAGCGCACGGCCCTGGTGCCGGTCCAGCTCCTCGAACAGGCGCAGTGCCGGCAGCAGCCTCTCGTGGGCGGAGTCGAAGTCCCACTGGATGATCTCCAGGGTGCCCAGGGACTGCAGCAGCGCCGCCTCGCCCAGCCGGTCGCCGGTGCGCCGGGCCGCCGCCAGCGCGGTCTCGGCGCAGTCCCGCCAGTCCTCCAGGTAGTTGCGGTTCTGGAACAGGGTGACCGCGGTGACGGCCAGGTCCCAGGCGTGGGCCGACTCGTCCTCCCGGGCCAGCTGGTCCACCAGAGAGGTGAGCGCGAGCCGCTCGGTCTCGAACCAGCCCATGGGATCCTCCAGCAGGCTGTCCACGAGATGGGCGGGCAGGTCGCGCAGTGGTGCCGGACCGTGGATGACGGTGTAGTCGCCGCCGTACATCCTGCGGTGGGCCTCGCGGGCGAGGGCGAGCCAGGTGCCGCCGGCGCGCCGTACGGCGGCACTGCGCTCGGCGTCGGTGTCCTCCTCCAGGGCGCGTTCGCGGGCGAACAGGCGCAGCAGGTCCTGGAAGCGGTAGCGGACGTGACCGACGCCGACGCTGACGGGTTCGAGCAGCTGGGCGTCGACGAGCTGCTCGATGAGGTCCTCGGCGTCGACGGGGTCGAGGTCGAGCAGGGCGGCGCCGGCCCACGCGGAGAACTCGGGGACGCTGAGCACGCCGAGCTGCCGGAACATGCGGGCGGTGTCGGGGGGCAGACCGCGGTAGCTGAGCCGCAGGCCGGCGCGGACCCCGCGGGAGTCGATGCTGAGTTCGTCGAGTCTGCGGTGCTGGTCCTCCAGACGGGACACCAGGGTCCGGACCGACCAGTGGGGTTTGGCGGCGAGCCGGGCGGCGGCGATCCGCAGCGCCAGCGGCAGCCGGTCGCACAGCTCGCTCAGCCGTGCCGCGCCGACCGGGTCGGCCGCGAAGCGGTCGTCCCCCGCGACCCGGGAGAGCAGGGCGATCGACTCGTCCTGTTCGAGGGAACCGAGCTGAAGGGGGACGTAGGCGTAGTCGCCGGCCAGGGCGCCGCCCATGCTGTCGCGGCTGGTGACCAGGACGCAGCAGCGTGAGGTGCCGGGCAGCAGCGGACGTATCTGCGCGAACGAGCGGGCGTTGTCCAGGACGATCAGCACCCGCCGCCCGTCCAGGACGCTGCGGAACAGCGCGGTGCGCTCGACCTGGTCGGCGGGGATCTGCGGGCCGGGGACGCCGAGGGCGCGCAGGAAGCGGTCCAGTACGGCACTCGGCCGGCGCGGTGCCTCCTCCTCGTCGTAGCCCCGCAGGTCGGCGAAGAGCTGGCCGTCCGGGAAGCGGGCGACGACCTGGTGGGACCAGTGGACGGCGAGCGCGGTCTTGCCGACGCCGCCGGTGCCGGTGAGGGAGCCGACCGGCAGCGAGGTGCCGTCGAGGTGGTCCAGCAGCCGGTCCAGGGTGGCCAGTTCGTCCCGTCGGCCGGTGAACGAGGCTGGGGCGGGCGGCAGATGGGCGGGCACGATGGTGGCCGGCGCCAGGCTGACCTGGTCGGCCGGCGGCACCAGCGCCGGGGAGTCGGCGAGGATCTCCTCGTGCAGTTCCTGCAGGGCCGGGCCGGGATCGATGCCGAGCTCGTCGGCGAACAACCGCCCGGCCTCCCGGTAGGTCTCCAGGGCCTCGGCACGCCGGCCGCACCGGTACTGGGCCAGCATCAGCTGGGCGACGGCCTGTTCGCGCAGCGGGTTGTCGCGGACGAACCGGGCGAGTTCGGCGACGATTTCGCCGTGTTGGCCGAGTTCCAGACGGACCGAGGTGAGCTGCTCGTACACGTCGAGGCGCAGTTCGGTCAGGCGGGTGGCCTCGGCTTCGACGCGTTCGGCGGTGATGCCCTCCAGGGCCGGCCCGCGCCACATGGCCAGGGCTTCCTCGAAGCGGGCGCGCGCCTCCTCCAGCTCGCCCCGGCGGGCGGCGGCCTGCCCCTCGGCGGCCCGCTCCTCGAACTCGACGGCGTCGATGCGGTGTTCGCCGGGGAAGAGCATGTAGCCGGGGTGACTGGTGGTGAGGACACCGTCGACGCCGAACGCGGTCTTCAGGGACTTGCGCAGCGCGGAGACGCAGATGGCGATCTGGTTGCGGGCGGTGGCGGGCGGTTCGCCGTGCCAGACGGCGTCGGCGAGGGTGTCGACGGAGACGACCCGTCCGGGGGCGAGCAGCAGCATCGACATGATGGTGCGCTGCCGGCCGCCCTGCAGGGGCATGGGCCGTCCCTCTGCGCTGATGTCCAGTGGCCCCAGGATCCGGAACACGACCTGAAGCACGCTGCCTCCCGAAACTCCGGCCGCAGCCGTACCGTACGGCCCGTTTCGCCGCTTTCTGTCTGACTAACAAGGCGTCCCAGAGGGCCGCAACGAGGGCGGCAGCAAGCTGCCAGCGCGGCCGTGATCAGGCGCGGGCCCGCCAGGACGCCGGGGGCGGGGCCGCGGGGCGGTGCCAGCGGGCGGGCGCCGGGGCCCGGTCGGCGGCCGGTTCGGCGGCGCTTTCGGCGGGGGCCGTGGCGAGCGCGGTGAGGAGCGCGGCGACGGCGGCGATCTCCTGGGGGGTGGGATTGCCGCCGATCACACGGAAGAGGGCGGGAGCGAGCGGCCCGTCGAGCGCGGGCGCGGGAGCCGGCGGGGCGGCGGGCGCGGGGGCCGGCGGGGTGGTGGTGGGGGAGGTGCGGGCCATGGGGGCCTCCTCACATCGGGGGGTTGCCGTGTTTGCGGGTGGGCAGGTCGGCGTGTTTGGTGCGCAGCATCGTCAGGGCGGCGATCAGCGCGGTACGGGTGTCGGCGGGGTCGATGACGTCGTCGACGAGTCCGCGTTCGGCCGCGTAGTAGGGGTGCATCAGCTCGGCCTTGTACTCCTTGACGAGCTGCTGCCGCATCGCCTCGGGGTCGTCGGCCGCCTGGATGCGCCGCCGGAAGACGACGTTCGCGGCTCCCTCGGCGCCCATGACAGCGATCTCGTTGGCGGGCCAGGCCAGGGAGAGGTCGCAGCCGATGGACCGGGAGTCCATGACGATGTACGCGCCGCCGTAGGCCTTGCGCAGGATGACCTGGACGCGGGGCACGCTGGCGTTGCAGTAGGCGTACAGCAGTTTGGCGCCGTGCCGGATGATCCCGCCGTGCTCCTGGTCGACGCCGGGCAGGAAGCCGGGGACGTCGACGAGGGTGACCAGGGGGATCGAGAAGGCGTCGCAGAGCTGCACGAAGCGGGCGGCCTTCTCGGAGGAGTGGATGTCGAGGACGCCGGCGAGGGAACTGGGCTGGCTGGCGACGATACCGACGGCCTGGCCGTCCAGCCGGGCGAGGGTGGTGATCACGCTGGTGGCCCAGCGTTCGTGGACCTCCATGTGCTCGCCGTCGTCGACGACCTCGGCGATGACCTCGCGCATGTCGTAGGGGCGGCTGCCGTCGAGCGGCACCAGTTCGCGCAGCCTCTCGCAGCGCCGGTCGGCGGGGTCGGTGGCCGCGACGGCGGGCGGTGCCTGGCGGTTGTTCTGCGGGAGGAGCGAGAGGAGGTAGCGCACCTCGGCGATGCAGGTCTCCTCGTCGTCGTAGGCGAAGTGGCAGACACCGCTCGTCTCGGCGTGGACGTCGGCGCC
>NZ_JBSFKD010000068.1:0-21065 GCF_053598395.1 Streptomyces sp. NPDC001135
GGCCCGCCCGCGCCCGCCGTGGCGGGCGCGGGCGGGGCGACGACTAGGGGCTCTGGACGGACTCCTCCCCCTGGACCACGCAGAGGGCCCAGATGATGAATCCGGACAGGGCGATCATCAGGACCGACCACACGGGGTAGTACGGCAGCGAGAGGAAGTTGGCGATGATCACCAGCCCGGCGATGCCCACGCCGGCGATGCGTGCCCACAGCGACGGCTGGAACAGGCCGAAGCTGACGATCATCGCGATCACGCCCAGGACCAGGTGGATCCATCCCCAGCTCGTCAGGTCGAACTTGAAGACGTAGTTGGGCGTCGTGACGAAGACGTTGTCCTGGGCGATCGCCATGATGCCCCGGAACACGCCGAGCAGCCCCGCGATCAGCAGCATGATGCCAGCGAAGGACGTGAGGCCGCCCGCCCATGCCTGCCTGCCGTGGCCCGCCTGGGCGTGGGCGGAGTGTGTCGTGGCCATGGAAGTACCTCGATACGTTCTCGTGGACGCGCTTCAGCGCCCGGTGGAGGGGGGCATGGTGTCGGAGCGCCCGGCCGAGCCGCCCCCGCTGAGGACCAGCTCCTTCGCCCGGCTGAACTCGTCGTCGGTGATCTCACCGCGCGAGCGCATGCCGGAGAGCTTGGCGAGTTCGTCGGCGCTGCTGGTCCCGGCCGGAGCGCTCTGCGCGGTCTGCCGGATGTAGGAGTCGAAAGCCTGCTGCTGGGCGCGCGCCTCCGCCAGCTCCCGCTGCCCCATGCCCTTGCCGCGGGCGATCAGGTAGACGAAGACGCCCAGGAACGGCAGCACGATCACGAAGAGCGTCCAGCCGGCCTTGCCCCAGCCGCTCATCTCGTCATCGCGGAAGATGTCGACGATGACGCGGAACAGCAGGACGAACCACATGATCCACAGGAAGAACACCAGCATGGACCAGAAGACCCCCAGCACCGGGTAGTCGTACGCGAGGTACGTCTGCGTGCTCATGCCTCACCTCCGTCGGGATGCCCGCCCGCGGGGTTCGCCGGGCCGGCCTCTGCTGTTCCCACCGTGCGCACGGAGCGGGAGGGATGTCCTCACCCGAGGCGGGTGAACGTGCGGGCCGCGGGGCCGGGCAGCGGGAGGACGCCGGACACCGGCAGCACGAGTCCGTGATCAGCGGCGGCGTGGTGACGATCCGGGGCGGAGGGCGCGGGCGGAGCACACCCGGCGGGACGTACAGCGCGGCGACCGGTGGACCGGCGAGCCGGATCACCCGGCGCGGGTGATCCCTGCGCCCGGTACGGACGGGGGCCGGAGCCGCAGGCGGACGGTCTGTGCGTATCGGCCGCGCCCGGGCCGGACCCGGCGGCGAGGGGCGGCCAACGGCTCCCCGGCTCCCGCAGCGGGACGATCAGCGGTGCGTCCGCCGCGAGCCGCCCGCCCCAGGGCGTGCGCCGGGCGGGCCCGGCGTGGGCCCGCGGGTGCGTCCGACCCTTTCCGGCAGGACCGCACGCAGGCGCGCACCGCGTCCTTCTGCTCCGTGTCCTGCCGGGCGACTCCTCTTGCGGGCCAAGGAGGCACAGGCGGCGGCTCCCGCGGAGAGCCGGCGACATCTCTGCGGGGCGGACGCGGGTCATGGGCCCGGACGGGCACGAGCGGGACTTCGAGGTGCCGGGCGAGGCGGCGTGCTCGGGACGGATCGTGGCGGCCGACCGGAGAGCGAGCGTCACTCCGGCAGCTGCCGCATCTCCACGACGCGCAGGCCCAGGGACTGGCAGCGGTTCAGCAGCCCGTACAGGTGCGCCTCGTCCACGACACGACCGAACAGCACCGTCTGACCGGACATCTTCACGTGCTCCACCTCCGGGAAGGCCTTGGTGAGGGTCTCCGACATGTGTCCCTCGATACGGATCTCGTAGCGCATGGGCCGTGCTCCCGCCGCGTGCCTGCTGCGGTCTTCCCTGCGATCCTGGTCCGCCCCGCCGCACCGGGCCTCACCCGGCACAGGTGATCCTGGCCCGGTCCAGCGCGTCGGAGCGATCCCGCCCGCGATGACGCCCGGACGCTGCCGCAGATGGACCGCGGCGTACGCACGAGCCGGCGGCGAGGGCCGGCGGGACGGCCGCCCCGGAGAAGACGAGCCCGGTGGGCGACAACGGCAGCGCCGGGTGCGGGCGGGCCCCGGGCCACCGGCGCCGGTCACCACCGACGCCGCGCGCATCGCTCCGTACACGGCACCCGTGTGGTCGGCGCCGCGCGGCGCTCGCTACGGCGTTCCCGGGCCGGGGGTGCGGCCGGTCGAGGACATCCCTGGGGGCCGCGTGCTCAGTCCGTGGCGCTCAGTCCACGGTGCCGGTCACGCCGGCCGGTGCGCCGTCCCGCGACGGCCGCGGACGGCGGGCCGGGGCGGTCGGCAGGTGCGGGGTGACGAGGAAGGTCGCGAGCGTGATCCCGCCGGTGGCGAGGATCGCCGCCCTCAGGCCGTCGAGCTGGGCCGAGGCGTAGGCGTCCGTGAGGGTGTCGACCTCGGACGGCGGCAGCCCGGCGCTCTGGGCGGCCGAGCGTACCTGGTCGGTGGGCACGAAGCTGATCCCGGCCTGCAGGCGGACACCCGTCTGCTGCTGGGTCCGGGCCGACAGCTCGGGGCGGTTCTCCACTTCTGTGGTGAACGCGTGGGCCAGCGCGCCGATGAGGATCGAGCCGATGAGCGCGGTGCCCAGCGCCGAGCCGAGGTTCTGTGCCGTGAACTGCAGGCCGCCCACCTCGCTGCGTTCGGCTTCGCCGGCACTGGACTGCACGACGTTGCCCAGTTGCGAGGCGAGTAGTCCCATGCCGATGCCGAGCACCGCCATGGCGCCGGCGAACTGCGCGTCGTCGATCTTCGGGTCGATGGTGGCGAGCAGCCACACGGTGGCCACGACCAGCATCAGCAGGCCCAGCCGGACGACCCGGCGCGGCCCCAGGGTGCGGCCGAGCCGGGCGGCGCCGAGGGAGGTGACGAGCATCGTGGCGGACACCGGCAGCAGCCTGAGCCCTGTCTGGAAGGCGTCGAAGCCCTGAACGACCTGCAGGTACAGGGGGATGGTGAAGAACAGCCCCAGCAGGATCAGGTTCTGGCTCAGCAGGGTGGACAGACCGGAGCGCAGGGGTGGCCGGTGGAACAGGGACAGGTGCACCAAGGGGTCGGCGCCGGCGGCCTCGCGTCCGCGGTCCCAGTGCACGCAGAGGGCCAGTACGGCCACGCCGGCGCCGATGACGAAGAGGGTGGGTGCGAAGCCGAGGACGGTGAAGGGCGGGTTGCGCGGCTGCACCCAGCCCCAGGTGCTGCTCTGGAGCACGCCGAGCACGCCCAGCCCCAGTCCGCCGGCCGAGAGGGCCGCGCCGACCCCGTCCAGCCGGGGCGGCGGCCCGTTCCGCGCGCCCTCCTTGATCACCCGGTGGCACAACAGGACGACGGCGACGACCACGACCTCGCCCGCGAAGACGAGCCGCCAGGTCAGATAGGTCGTCACCCAGCCGCCGAGCAGCGGCCCGACCGCGATGCCGGCCCCTGCCAGTCCGCCGATCACACCGTAGGCGACGGCCCGGTCCCTGCCTCGGTAGGCCTCGGCGACCAGGGCCGCCATGGCGGGCAGCACCATCGCCGCCCCGAGTCCCTCGATCACCGACCAGCCCAGTGCGAGCACCCACAGGGTCGGCGCCAACGCGGTGAGGGCCGAACCGATGCCGTAGACGATCAGACCGAGCAGGAACAGCCGGCGGCGGCCGTAAATGTCGCCCAGCCGGCCTCCGATGATCATGAATGCGGCCATGACCAGCGCGTACAGCGTGATGACGGCCTGGATGGCGGTGACCTCGGTGTGGAAGTCCTCGACCAGTTGGCTGATGGAGACGTTCATGACCGACGTGTCGAGGACCATCAGGAACTGGGCCGCCCCCAGCACCATCAGAGCTCGCCAGTGTCGCAAGGTGTCCACCACCTCGCCGAGTGTTCGCGGGCCCTCGCGCGGCCCCGTCGGCGGCGGTCCCCGGTCTTTCCGGCCGCACCTCATCAAAGCGCCGGGTGCCGGGTCCGCGCCTCACCCGCCACGGGGGAGCCCCCTGGCCGGAGGCCGGATCACCCCGTGTCGCGGGCCCCGCGCGCCCGCAGCGGGTACGTCCGGGCCCGCCGTCCCCGCCACGGGCGCGGCCGTCGGTCCGTCCGGGCGGGCGCCGTCAGCGCTCGTCCCCGGCCGGGCCGGGCGCCCCGCGGGCTGCGGCGGCGCCCTGCTGGACGCGGCCCGCGGCAGCCAGCAGGGCGAGCAGGGCCAGGACGCCGAGCAGGACGAGGACCAGCAACAGGACGGTGAGCACCGTCGGATGGTTCCAGAGCGCGAAGACCAGCGCGATGATCAACAGGGCGAGGAGTGTGGCGGCCCGGCGGTAGACCAGCACCCATGCGCCGACGCGCCCGGTGCTGATGTGATGGGCGGCGGCCCAGCGCGCCGCGGAGTCCGCGGTGTGGTCGGAGTAGCCGCGGACGGCCACGGGCAGTCGTCCGGGGCCGACGAGATAGGCACCCAGTGCGATCACCACGCCCAGCACGACGGCCGTGCGCAGGCTGACCCGCAGGAAGCGCAGGAGGGTGTCGAAGACGGCGGCCGCGGCGGCCTTGGACTGCACCTGGGGCGGCAGGTGGTCGAGGTAGTAGCGGCGCGCCACGGCCAGGCCGATGGCCACGACCAGGCAGGCGAAGGCGGCGCCCAGCGCCGTGCGCGCCAGGGCCCGGCGCCGGTGGTGGGCCAGGAAGACCCCGGCGGCCCCGAGGAGGACCACGAGGATGGGGAACCAGTTCCCCACGACGTCGAGGAGGCGGGCGCCCTCGCGGAACTTGGCGAGCTCGTCCGAGTGGAACAGCACCAGTTGCTTGTTCACCTGCGGAATCCTGCTGGCGGGTTTCAGGCCGGCGTCGACCAGTTCCTGCTTGACCCGTTCGACGGCGGTGCCCACGTCCAGGGTGACCGTGCCGTCGCTGACTCCGACCGCTCCTCGTCCCTTCCCGGTCAGGGCGTGCACGACGGCGTTGTGGGCGGCACGGTTGGCATCGCGCCACACCGTCGCGAACGCGTCGCTCTGGACGACGCGGGTGGCGACCTTCGTCACGGACTGGTCCACGGCCGAGTCGATCTGCGGTCCGAGCCGGCTGACCGCGTCGGCGGCGCGCGGCGGCAGGCCCTGGGACTGCAGCCAGGAGGCGATGTCCCCGGCGACCTGCTTGCCGTCGACATGGGCCCCCACCGCCTCGGTGATCCGGTGGACCGCCGCGTCCTGGACGGCCGGCTCGGTGGCCAGGGGCGCGACCGTGGCCACATAGCGGTCGGTGTCGAGCGCGATGTCGTGCACCCAGACGGCCAGGAGCGCGACGGGGACGAGGACGCAGGTCAGCACGATGAGCACGGCCGAGGCGGTGTCGCGCGCGACGCGACCCGCCGCGGTGCCCGGGGAACGACCCGGCGGCGGCTCCTTCCGGCCGCCCGCGACCGCGCGCCCACGTCCGGATCCCTGTGGGCCCGGCTCCGGTGGCTGTGGATCGGGCGGCTCGGTCACGGGGCCTCCAGCGCGGTGGGTGTCTGGACAGCACCATTGCGACAGCCCCGTGGACACTCCGCGCGCCGGACGGTCCGGACGGACCACGCCGCTCACCCGTAGGGAGGCGAGGCCTCACCGGCCCCGCTCCGGACGGTCGCGCAGCGGAGGCGGGCTGCCGAGGCGGCGCGCCAGGAAGGGCTCCTGCGCCAGTACGGCGCCCGCTCCGACACTGGCGGCCGCGGCCACCGCCATCACGATCAGCCAGGACAGGAGCACGAACACGGAACCCAGGGGGCCGTAGCTGGCGAGGGCGCGGTCGAGGGCCCGCGGCATGTACAGCCGCGCGGTCATCGCCAGCGCGGTGAGGACGCTCGCTGCGATCAGGGCGCCCGGCAGCAGGGGCTTCCAGCCGATCATGCCGCCGAGCAGCAGGTGCTGGGTCCACCACCACAGGCCCGCCTGACTGACCCAGCTGAGAGGGATGCCGAGCCAGGCTCCGGCCCCGAAGCCGTCGCGCAAGGGGCCCTGGAGCACGAGGGCGCCGATCCACAGGGCCAGCCAGGCCAGCCACCGCCAGGGGGCGAGCCGGGTGCCCGCGCGCGGGATCTCCCAGGCACGCTTGCACAGGCGTTGCATGGCCCGGCTGACGGCGGTGGCCGACATCAGGGCCATCAGCGCGCCGATCACGCCGGTGGTCTGCTGAAGGTCGCCGGAGGCGGGGTTGAGCACCTGCTCCAGCTGGGCACGGGCCGAGTCCGTCAGCCCGAGGATCGCCGTCACGGACGAGGCCAGCTGACGGCGCACCACCGTCGGAGCGTACGCGGCGACGACGAACAGCAGCGGGACCGCGGTCAGAAAGCACTGCGCCGCGATACGCGTACCGGAATCGAAGATGTTCACGGACACCATGCGATCCGCGAGATGCGTGACCAGGGGGAACCGGCTCTCCGCCCGCCGGTGCACCGACTTCGCCCAGGCGGTCAGCCTCTGAGCACGCCCCGCCGCGGCCATCAGGGACCCCGGGCAGGACTCCGCGGGCCCACCCGGTCCGCGCCTGCTGACAGCACCCCGACGGTCGGCATGGCATCGCTCCTTTCGCTGGAACCAGGGTGCGGGGCCGAGCGTGGTGCAGCACTCCGGGGCCGTCCGGCGGGTCACCGCCCGCTGCGTGTGCGGGTCCTCGCGCCGCGTGGTGGACTGGTAGGGCAACCGGGGGGCGACGAGCGTCGGCCGCGAGCCGCTGCCGGGGGCGGGGGGCGGGCGCGGTACCGGCTCCCACGCGTCCCGTGAGGAGAAGCCATGGACAGCGTCGAAGAGATGGGGCCCGTCGACTACCTGGTCATCGAGTTCCCCGGCAACCGTATGACGGGGGAGGCGTTCCCGCTGCTGATCGATCTCGTCGACCGCGGCGTCATCCGGATCATCGACCTCGCCTTCGTCCGCAAGGAGACCGACGGCTCGGCCGTCGGAATGGAGCTGCGGGACCTCGGCGACGAGATCGACCTGTCGGTCTTCGAGGGAGCCTCGGCCCGTGTACTCGATCAGGGTGACCTCGACGAGGCTGCCAACGCGCTGGAACCGGGCAACTCGGCCGCGGTGCTGGTCTACGAGAACCTGTGGGCCGCTCCCCTGGCCGCCGCGCTCAGGCGCAGTGGAGCACAGCTCGTCGCGAACGGCCGGATACCGGTGCAGGCTCTGCTGGCGGCGCTGGACGCCACCGAGCAGACGGTGCCGCCGGGCGGCTCGGCGGCGGCCTGAACCGGCACCGCGCACGGACCCTGTGGAGAGGACCGAACATGCCCGGACTGCTTCGAGGCGTCGCACGCACCGCCGTCGTCGCCGGAACCGCCACCGCCGTGTCCAACCGCGTCTCGCGGCGGCAGGCCGGCCGGTGGGCCCAGCAGGACTACGAACAACAACAGCCGCAGTACGCGCGGCAGCAGCCGGCGGCGCCCGCTCCCGCCGCACCGCCGCCCACTGCCGCCGACGACATGACCGAGAAGATCGGTCAGCTCAAGCAGCTGGCCGATCTGAAGGCCCAGGGAATCCTGACGGACGAGGAGTTCGCGGAGCAGAAGCGGCTGCTCCTGGGCTGAGCCACGTCCCCGGGACTATCCTCGGCGCAGCATGACCGCCTCGACCGACCCCCGTGCCCTGGACCGGCGACTGGACGCGCTCGCCCGTCAGCCGTTCCGGGCGAGGTTCCGCCTGCGCGGGCGGGAGCGGGCCACCGCCGAGCTGAAGGGGCCGGCAACACTGCGGTGGCACGCGTACGACCTGATCGCCCGGCGGCTGGCGCCGGCCCGGCCGCACAAGGACGGCAGGCAGACGCCGTACCGGGGCCACCCGGTCTTCGTGGCCCAGCACGCGACCGCCACCTGCTGCCGTGGCTGTCTGGAGCGCTGGCACGGGATCCCGAAGGGGCGGGAGCTGACCCGGGCCGAGCACGTGTACGTGGTGGACGTGATCTGCCGGTGGATCGAGCGGGAGATGACGGGCGGGGACGGAGGCGGTCCCGGCCCCGCCCGCCCGGGCTGATCAGAGCGTCCCGGAGTCCTCGTGCCGGGGGCCGCCGCGCCCGCGGTGCGGGCCCGACGGGCCAACCGGGTTCACTCCGGTCCTGGCCGGTGGCCGAAGAGGCCGACGGCGTCAGGGGGACATGGGGGCCGGCCTCCGGTCGGTGGGCGATCGTGCGGGGTCGGCGTGCGGCCGCCTGCCGACCACGAGAGCGGGCGTGCGGTGCGCGGCGCCGGGCGCGACTTCCGGCCGGGACCCCTGTCGAGCGGACCCCGATCACGAGATATCTTGATGTCGAGCAATGTTGCAGACGTGGAGCGGAGCACCCGGTGACTGACTCGACCATCATCTACACCTACACAGACGAGGCCCCGGCCCTGGCGACGCATTCGTTCCTGCCGGTGATCCAGGCGTACGCGTCGCAGGCCGGTGTGCCCGTGACCACCCGGGACATCTCGCTGGCCGGACGCATCATCGCCCACTTCCCCGAGTACCTGAACGAGGACCAGCGCATCCCGGACGCGCTGGCCGAGCTGGGTGACCTGGCCAAGACTCCCGAGGCCAACATCGTCAAGCTGCCGAACATCTCGGCGTCCATCCCGCAGCTGAAGGCCGCCGTCGCCGAGCTGCAGGGCAAGGGCTACGCGCTGCCGGACTACCCGGACGACCCGAAGACCGACGAGGAGCGCGAGATCCGCGCCCGCTACGACAGGGTCAAGGGCTCCGCCGTCAACCCGGTGCTGCGTGAGGGCAACTCCGACCGCCGTGCCCCGGCCTCGGTGAAGAACTACGCCAAGACCCACCCGCACCGCATGGGCGCCTGGACCCCCGAGTCCAAGACCAATGTGGCCACGATGGGCGAGAACGACTTCCGCTCCACCGAGAAGTCCGTCGTCATCGCCGAGGACGGCGCGCTGAAGATCGAGCTGGTCGCCGAGGACGGCACCACCACCGTCCTGAAGGAGTCCGTACCGGTCCTCAAGGACGAGGTCGTCGACGCCTCCGTCCTGCACGTCGCCGAGCTGGAGCAGTTCCTCGCCGCGCAGGTCGCCCGCGCCAAGCAGGAGGGCGTCCTGTTCTCGGTGCACCTGAAGGCGACGATGATGAAGGTCTCCGACCCGATCATCTTCGGCCACGTCGTGCGCGCGTTCTTCCCGAAGACGTTCGCGAAGTACGGCGCGACCCTGAAGGCGGCCGGCCTCAGCCCGAACGACGGCCTCGGCGGCATCCTCAAGGGCCTGGAGAACCTGCCCGAGGGCGCCGAGATCAAGGCCTCCTTCGACGCCGAGCTGGCCGAGGGCCCGGCCCTCGCCATGGTCGACTCCGACAAGGGCATCACCAACCTGCACGTCCCGTCGGACGTCATCGTCGACGCCTCCATGCCGGCGATGATCCGCACCTCCGGCCACATGTGGGGCCCGGACGGCCAGGAGGCCGACACCCTCGCGGTCATCCCGGACTCCTCCTACGCCGGTGTCTACCAGGCCGTCATCGAGGACTGCCGGGCCCACGGCGCCTACGACCCGTCCACCATGGGCTCGGTCCCGAACGTCGGCCTGATGGCGCAGAAGGCCGAGGAGTACGGCTCCCACGACAAGACCTTCGAGGTCCCGGCCGCCGGCACGGTGCGCCTGACCGACCGGGCCGGCAACGTCCTGATCGAGCAGCCGGTCGCCCAGGGCGACATCTTCCGCGCCTGCCAGACCAAGGACGCCCCGATCCGCGACTGGGTCAAGCTGGCCGTCACCCGCGCCCGCGCCACCGGCGACCCGGCGGTGTTCTGGCTGGACGAGGGCCGCGCGCACGACGCCAACCTGATCGCCAAGGTCAGGCAGTACCTGCCGGAGCACGACACCGAGGGTCTGGACATCAGGATCCTGTCCCCGGTGGAGGCCGCCAAGCTGTCGGTGGAGCGCATCCGCCGCGGCGAGAACACCATCTCGGTCACCGGCAACGTGCTGCGCGACTACCTGACCGACCTGTTCCCGATCCTGGAGCTGGGCACCAGCGCCAAGATGCTGTCGGTCGTCCCGCTGATGGCGGGCGGCGGCCTGTTCGAGACGGGCGCCGGCGGCTCCGCGCCCAAGCACGTCCAGCAGCTGGTCAAGGAGAACTACCTGCGCTGGGACTCCCTGGGCGAGTTCTTCGCGCTCGTCCCGTCCTTCGAGCAGTACGCCGAGGCCACCGGCAACGCCCGCGCCAAGGTCCTCGCCGACACCCTCGACCGCGCCACGGCGACCTTCCTCAACGAGGACAAGTCCCCGACCCGTCGCGTCGGCGGCATCGACAACCGCGGCAGCCACTTCTACCTGTCCCTGTACTGGGCGCAGGAGCTGGCCCGGCAGACCGACGACGCCGACCTGGCCAAGGCGTTCGCGCCGCTCGCCGAGACCCTCGCCGCGAACGAGCAGCAGATCGTGGACGAGCTGATCGCGGTCCAGGGCAAGCCGGCCGACATCGGCGGCTACTACCAGGTCGACAAGGCCAAGGCGGACGCGGTCATGCGCCCGTCGGCCACCTGGAACGAGGCACTGGCGTCCCTGAGCTAGTACCCGCGGCGCCCGAGCCGCTCACCCGATGACCCTCCGCCCCGGCCGGTTCCCCCGGCCGGGGCGGAGCCGTGTCCGCACCGCCGACAACGCCCCGGAGCCGCCCGTGTCCTCGTTCGAACTCCTGCCCGGTGCCGCCGAGTCACCCGTCCTGCTGCACGTGCCGCACTCCGCGCGGGCGGTGCCGCGGGACGTGCGGCGGGGGATCGTACTGGACGACCGCGCGCTGCGGCGGGAGCTGGACCTCATCACGGACGCGCACACCGCGGAGCTCGCCGAGCGGGCCGCCGGCCTGGCCGCCGTCACCCCGTGGCGGTTCGTGAACCGGCTGTCCCGGCTGGTCGTGGACCCGGAGCGGTTCCCGGACGAGCGGGAGGAGATGACGGCCGCCGGCATGGGCGCCGTGTACACGCGGACCACGCACCGTGCCGCACTGCGGCCGGCGGACACCGATCCGGAGCCGCTGCTGGCGCGGTACTTCCGGCCGTACGCGCGCGCCATGACCGAGGCGGTCGCGGACCGGCTGGCCGCGACCGGGCGGGCCGTGGTGATCGACGTGCACTCCTATCCGAGCGAGCCGCTCCCCTACGAGCTGCACGGCAGCGACCCGCGCCCGCCGGTGTGCCTGGGCACGGACACCTTCCACACCCCGCCGGAGCTGACCGAGGCGGCCCGCGAGGCGTTCGCGGCCTGCGGGGAGACGGGTCTGAACAGCCCGTTCGCCGGGACGTACGTCCCACTGGACTTCTACGGCAGCGACGCCCGCGTCCGCGCCCTGATGGTGGAGATCCGCAGGGACACCTACATGGCCGAGCCGGGCGGTCCGGTCGGCCCCGGGCTGGACCGGCTCGCCCTGGCCCTGGCGGCACTCGTCGACGCCGCCTGAGCCTCCAGCCGGAGCAGTCCCGCAGGACAACGAGCGGGGGCCGTACGAGGGTGGAGGGCATGACGACCGTGGAGACCAGTGCGCCCACCGGCCAGGAGCCCCCGCCACCCGTCCGGGACTGGCCCGCCCTCGACCTGGACGGGACGGACTTCGACCCGGTCCTCGCCGGCCTCATGCGCGAGGGTCCGCTGACCCGCGTCCGGCTGCCGTTCGGTGAGGGCTGGGCGTGGCTGGCGACCCGCTACGACGACGTGAAGCTGATCACCAACGACCCGCGGTTCAGCCGAAGCGAGGTGACCCGCCGTCAGATCACCCGGCTCGCGCCGAACTTCGCGCCCCGGCCCGGCTCGCTGGCCTGGGCCGACCAGCCCGATCACAACCGGCTGCGCAAGCCGATCGCCGGTGCGTTCACCGTGGGCGCGATGAAGCGGCTGCGGCCCCGCGCGCAGGCGATCCTGGACGAGCTGGTGGAGGGGGTCGTACGGGACGGGCCGCCGGCCGATCTGGTCGAGCGGGTGCTGGATCCGTTCCCGATCAGCGTCGTCAGCGAGGTGATGGGCGTACCGGCCGCCGACCGGGAGCAGGTGCACGCCTGGACCCGGGAGATCATCTCCACCACCGGGGACGAGGCCGCCGGCCAGGCCAAGCACGGCCTGTACGGCTGGATCACCTCCGTCGTCCGGGCCCGCGCGCACAGCACGGACGAGGACGTCTACTCGATGCTCGGCCGGGCCGTCGCGGCCGGGGAGATCAGCGAGGAGGAGGCCGTCGGGCTGGCCGGCCCGCTGCAGATCGGCGGCGAAGCCGTCACCCACAACTGCGGGCAGATGCTGTACCTGCTGCTGACCCGGCCGGAGCTGATGGAGCGGATGCTCGTGCGTCCCGAGGCCCGCGGTCCGGTGCTGGACGAGCTGCTGCGCTACATCCCGCACCGCAGCACGGTCGGGCTCGCCCGGATCGCACGGGCGGACGTGGAGATCGCCGGCCGGCGGATCGCCGCGGGCGAGCCGGTCTACGTCTCCTACCTCGCCGCCAACCGCGACCCGGACGTCTTCCCGGACCCCGACCGCATCGACCCCGGCCGCGAGCCGAACCCGCACCTGGCGTTCGGCAGCGGCCCGCACTTCTGCACCGGCGCGGTGCTGGCCCGGCTACAGACCGAACTGCTGGTGGACACGCTGCTGGACCGGCTGCCCGGGCTGCGGCTCGCCGGCCCGGCCCAGCAGGTGCGGTGGCGGCACAAGACCATGATCCGCGGCCCGCGGACGCTGCCCGTGACCTGGTCCCGCTGACCGGTTCAGGCCCGCAGCCACTCCGTGACGATCACCTCCGCGCCGGTCCGCAGCCTGAGGGCGAACGGGCCGGCCGGTGCCGTGTCGCTGCTGAAGCGGCCGAGGGTGTCGACGGTGACCGGGCGGGCGGTCTGGGGGCCGCCGAGGACCTCGATGCGCGCCGACTGCGGCGGCAGCACCTGGCCGATCAGCCCGTCGTCGGTGACCTCGACGTCGACGGTGACCTCCCCCGCCTGGAACGTCAGCATCCGCGGTGCGTCCGTGACGCCCCTGACCGGCAGCGCGTCGGCGAGCGAGTCGAAGGTCAGCTCGGCGAGCTTCGCGTCCAGGTCGTGCAACACGTAGGCGTCCAGGGCCAGTTGGCGCAGGGCGTCCGGGACGGGGTCGAGGACGGCCGCCGCCTGGCGCAGCTTCTCCTCCAGCAGCAGGTCCGCCGACTCCTCGTCCGTCGCGCCCGGTTCCGGGAACCGTAGGTCGTCGTTCACGCCGCACCCCGTGCGTCCATCCGGGCCCGCAGCCGGCGCAGACAGCGCTGGCGCAGGGGGCCGATGCTGCCGACCGCGATACCGAGGGCGGCCGAGATCTCCCCGTAGCTGGGCGGCGGGGAGGCCACCAGCACGCGTAGCAGCTGCCGGCAGCGCTCCCCCAGTCCGTCCAGCTCCTGCCACAGGCGGCGCACCCGCTCGGCCCGGTCCGCCGCCTCCTCCGAATCGATCAGCGACTCCTCGGGGGTCCGGTCGTCGCTGGCCCGGTCCAGCACCCTCGGGTCGTCCGTCAGGGTGAGCCGGGTCAGGGCCTTGAGCACCTTCAGGCACTCGTGACGGGTGGTACTGGCCAGCCAGGAACCGGCCTTGTCGGGTTCGCGGATGCGGCCCAGGTGCTGGGCGAAGCGGAACCAGACGGTCTGATAGACCTCGTGCCCGTCGGCGTCGGAGAGCCGGTGTGCGCGCACGACCGACCACACGAGCGGACTCATCCCTTCCACCAGCGCTTTCCAGGCCGCGGCGTCCCCGTCGACGGCGGACTGGACCAGCGCGCCGACCTCTGTTCGGTCCACGGCTCCACCCCTCGTGTACGGCACGTCATGGTACGCCGTGGAGCGGAGGGTTCCGGCCCTCATGCGGGCACGGCCGGGGCGACGACGGGGACGGGGCGCCAGGTGGCCGGCCTCAGCACCGGGACGTGCGCCCCGCGCACCTCGGCGGTGTCCGTGGTGGTCGCGAGCAGGCGCGTGCGCGCCGCGCGCGGGTCGCGCTCCTGGTGCGCCGCCATATGGGCGGCCACGAGACCCGCTACGACGGGCGTGGCGAAGGACGTGCCGCTCCACTGCGCGAGTCCGTCGAACATCACCTGGTCCGGCTTGGCACCCGTGCTCTCCCGGCCCTCGCTCAGCACGCCGGTGTGGCGCGGGAACTGACAGGTGCAGAGGTAGTCGAAGCCGTACCGGCAGCTGTCGTAGGTGGAGTGCTGGTACACGTACGGCACGGGGACGCCGAAGCCGGTGAGGGCACTGGTGAGGCGCTCGCCCGGGGCGTAGGCGCGCACCCAGGGGCCGTGGTTGCTGAAGCAGGCCGCGCCGTCGCCGTCCGCGCGCAGCGCGCCGACCGACAGCACACTGTCGGCGTACTCGGGCAGGGCGGCGTAGGCGGCGGGCCAGAACGGCGTGTCGCTGGCGTTGTTGCCGGCGGCGGCCACCAGCAGGGTGCGCTGCCCGCGCAGTTCGCGCATGAACGCGTCCAGCCCGATCAGGCCGTCGCCGCGCTCGGTGGGAGTGCCGGCGGACAGGCTGATGATGTCGGGCCAGCCGCCCTGGTCGACCGCTTCGAAGAGCCGGGCCCCGAACTCGGACTCCAGGATCGCCCCGGCGTCGTTCAGGGTGCCGCGCACGGTGATGGCGGTGTGGGGTGCGACGGCCGCGACGATCCCGGCGATGAACGTGCCGTGGCCGACGTACTGGCGGAGCACGCCGTCGGCGTCGGTCTCGGCCTGCTGGGCGTCGCCGGTGGTGTGCGCGAGCGGCGGGTAGGAGCGGTGGTCGTGCACCAGGCCGGTGTCGATCACGAGGACGCCGACGGCGCTGTCCGCGTCGTAACCGCCCTGCTCCGCGGCCGGGTTGGCGGGCTGGGTGCGCGCGACGGGCACCGGTTCGTCCCCGGGGCAGGCGTTGACCGCGATGTGCACCACGTGGTTGCGGCCCACCAGCCGGCGGCCCCGGCGGTCCTCGGCCTCCCGCAGGGCGCGCAGCGCGTGCGGGACGGTGTCGTCGCCGGCGTCCGGGGCGCCGATCCGGATGCGGGTGACACCGGTGCGGTTGTCCTCCGGGCCGTCCCGGCGGACGTGGTCGGGGACCAGGCCCTCGGTCGCGGTGAAGTGGGCGCGCACGGTGTCCTCGACGACGCGGGCGTCCTCGCCGTCCCGGGCCAGGACGACCCCCTTCTCGTAGAGGAAACGGGCGTCCTGCTCCGGGCCCATGGCCAGCGCGACGCCGGACATGGAGCGTTGGATGTGCGCGAACTGCTCGTGGAATCGCTGTGGTGCCATGACCGGTCCTCCCCCTGAAGACGGTGTTCGACAGTGAGAGTCGCGGGGCCACCGTCTGATACAGCAGGCCACTACCATGCGAGACGTGACAGCGGGAAGCGAGTCGGTTCTCGAACTGCTGCCCTTGGTGTTCGCCGACCCGGGCGAGGCCCGGGCACGCGCGGAACAGGTACTGCGGGCCGGTCCGCCGCCGCTGCACGCCAGCGTCGCCCACCAGGTGCTGGGCATCTGGCAGCGGGACTTCGGCGATCTGCGGATCGCCCTCCGGCATCTGCGCCGGGCCCGGGACCTGGCCGCCCGCGCCGAGTCGGCCGACCGTGAGGCGGATGTGCTCGCCACGCTCGGGGTCGCACTGGTGCACGCGGGGCGCACGCGGCAGGGGCTCACCTCCTTCGAGCGCGGGGTCGCCCGGGGCAGCGGGCACACCCGGGCCCGGGTGCTGTACCGGCGGGCGTATGTCTGGTGGGTGCTGGGGCATCACCGGGAGGCACTGGAGGACGTACGGCGGGCGCTGCCGGTCCTGCGGCAGGCCGGCGACGACATCTGGACCGCGCGGGCGCTGACCCTGCGGGCGACCGTGCATCTGGCGCTCGGCGCGGTGGACCGGGCGGTCGCGGACTTCACGGCGGCGGAGCGGCTGTGGGACACCACCGGCCAGGAGCACGACAAGGCCGACGCGGTGGAGAGCCGGGGCCTCGCCGCGTTCCGGTCCGGGGACGTCCCGGCGGCCCTGCGGCTGCTGGACGAGGCCGAGGAGCGGTACGCGAAACTCGGCACCCCCACCTACATGCTGTCCATCCGGCGCTGCGAGGTCCTGATGGCGGCCGGTCTCGCCCCGGAGGCGCTGGCCGAGGCGGACGCGACGATCGCGCTGCTGGACCGGATCGGCGGGCAGTCCACCCGCAAGGCCGAACTGCTGCTGGCCGCCGCGCGGGCCGCCCGCTCGGCCGGGGACCCGCACACCGCCGTGGCCCGCGCCGCCGTCGCCGTACGGCTGTTCGCGGCCCAGCGCCGGATGTGGTGGGAGACCCACGCCCGGCTGGTGCTGATCGAGGCGCGGGTGGCGGCCGGGCGCCGCTCGGGGCGGCTGGTCGCGGACGCGGCGGCGGTCGCCGAGAAGCTGGCCTCCTACGGCGCCCCCGCCGCACCCGAGGCCTCCCTGCTCGCGGGCCGGATCGCGCTGGCGCTGGGCTGGACGGCCGACGCGGAACGGCATCTGGCGGTGGCCGCGCGCAGCCGGCACGGCGGGCCGCCGCCGGCCCGGGTGACGGGCTGGGCGGCGCAGGCGCTCCGGGCACGCGCGGCCGGATCCCGGCGGGGCGTGCTGGAGGCCTGCCGGCGGGGCCTGGACGTGCTGGACGACCACCGGATGACGCTCGGCGCCTCGGAGCTGCGCGCCCACGCCACCGCGCAGGGCGCCGAACTGGCCGCGCTGGCCCAGGAGGTGAGCCTCGCCCACGGCACACCGCGCCGGCTGCTGGAGTGGAGCGAGCGCTGGCGGGCGACCGTGCTGTCCGCGCCGCCCACCCGGCCGCCCGCCGACCCGGCGCTGCTCAGCGGTCTGACCGCCTACCGGGAGATCGCCGCCCGTGCGGAGGAGGCCCGGATGGAGGGCCGCCCGGTGCCCGCCCTGGAACGCGAACAGCGGCGCCTGGAACGGGAGATCCGCTCCCGCACCCATCACATACGCGGCGCCGCCCCGCACGAGGGGGACCGTTTCGACGTGGCCCGGCTGCTGGACCGGCTCGGCGCGGCGTGCCTGGTGGAACTGGCCGTGGTCGACGGCCGGGTGCACGTCCTGCTGTGCGGCCGGGGCCGGGTACGGCGGTTCGCCGGCGGCCCGCTGGCCGAGGCGGTGGCCGAGGCCGAGCACGTCCAGGCCGGACTGCGGCGGCTCGCCCACCCCGGCGCCGAGGCACGACTGCCCCTGGTGGAGGCCGCCGGACTGCGCCTGCAGGAGCTGCTGCTGGCCGGCGCGGCGGCACACCTCGGCACGGGACCGGTCGTGATCGTCCCGCCCGGGGCCCTGCACCGGGTGCCGTGGGCCCTGCTGCCCGCGCTGCGGGACCGCGTCCTCAGCGTCTCCCCGTCGGCGGGCAGCTGGCTGCACGCCCACGAGACCGAGCCGCCACCGGGCGGCCGGCACGTGCTGGTGCGCGGCCCCGGCCTCGCGACCGGCGGCGCGGAGGTGCCGGAACTGGCCGGCCGGTACGGCATGGCGACGGTCCTGGAGGACGACGCGGCCCAGGTCCCCCGCGTCCTGGAGCACCTGGACGGCGCGGCTCTCGCGCACATCGCGGCGCACGGCACGTTCCGCGCGGACAGCCCTCTCTTCTCGGCCCTGCGCATGGCCGACGGCCCGCTGATCGTGCACGACTTCGAGCGCCTGACCCGCAGTCCCTACCGGATCATCCTCTCCAGCTGCGACACGGCCCGCCTGGCCTCCGTGGGCGCCGACGAACTCCTCGGCCTGGTCACCGCGTTGCTGCCGCTGGGCACGGCCGGGGTGGTGGCGAGCAGCGCCCCGGTCAACGACGCGGCCGTGGTCCCCCTGATGCTCGCCCTGCACAAGGGCCTCGACACGGGACTCTCCCTGGCCGAGGCACTTCGGGACGCCCGCGCCACCCTGCCCGAGGACCCGGTGCACCAGGCGACGGGCTGGGCGTTCGCGGCGTTCGGGGCGGCGTGAGAACGCCCTACGCGGATTCACACAGCGACGGCAACGCTCCCCGGTCACCGGTACCGAGCCGGCTGTACGCGCCGTACAGATGGTTGCCCACCGTCCGCACGGACAAGGTCAGCCGCTCGGCGATCTCCCGATTGCTGAGCCCCGCCGCCGCGAGCGCCACGATCTGCCGCTGCCGGGCCGTGAGTTCACCGAGGACCAGCCCCGCCAACGCCGGCGTGCGCGCGCCCTGGCACCGCCGCGCGAGCGCCACCGCCCGGGTACGGGAAACCCGCGCCGCACGCGGATCCCGGTGCACCCGCGCCGCCTGCGCATGCGCCTCCGCCGCGAACAGCAGGAACCCCCGCTCCGCGAGTGCCTCGGCGGCACGGTCCAGTGCGGCCCCGTCCCCCCGGGCCAGCGCCTGCGCATGCCGGGCCAGGACACTGCCCGCCGGCAGCCGCCCGGCAACCCCCTCGGGCGCACCGAGGCGTACGGCGTCGTACGGGGCGAAGGCGTCGTCACCACGGCTCCTGACCGACTCCCCGTCGGCCAGCCGGAGTTCCTGACGGCACCCGGCATCCCCCGGCGTGCCGCGCAACCCCTCCCGCGCCCACGCGGCGGCGTCCCGTACCTCGCCCCGCAGCCGGGCGAACCGGGCGCGGACGGCGGCGTAACCGGCCGGCAGCACCGCGCCCTCCGCCACCAGCCACTCCCCCACCGGCGTCGGCACCGGCCGGACGTCCAGTCGCCCGATCCGCCGCACGAGCAGCCGCCGTTCGGCCTCCAGGGCCGGGCCGTGCGCGGCAGGGGAACCGGCCGCCAGCCGACGGGCGCGCAGCCGGCCGGCCAGGGCACGCAGGGCCGGTCCGTGCAGCGGATGGGCGAGGGTGACGGCGCCCTGGTCGTCGACCTGGATCAGGCCGTCCGCCTCCAGACCCTCCAGGACGTCCGGATCGAGGTCGTCCGGGGCCAGCGGCAGCGGCTCGGCGAACGCCAGGCGTTCCAGCACGTCCCGTTCGCCACGTGCGGAGCGCTCCAGCACCGGGGCGAGCCGCTCGCGTACGGCCGGGGTGACCGGCAGCGCCCCCCGCCAGGCCCGCTCCCGCGTGCCGGGAACCGGAATCAGCCGCCCGGCCGGGCCGAGCGCGGCGACCAGGTCGCGCAGCAGCCGCAGATCGCCGCGGCACACCCGGTGCAGGCGTCGCACGGTGAGCGGTTCCAGGGCGGCGGCGGCGAGCAGACGGGTGACGTCCTCGCCGGGCAGCGGTTCGAGGGCCAGCCGGGGCAGCAGCTCCCCGGTCCACAGCCGGGACACCGCGCCGGGTGCGGGCACACCGTCCACCGCGGCGACGACCAGCCGGGTACGCCCGTGCACCGCGAGCTGGTGGACGAGGGCGGCGGAGGCCCCGTCGAGCAGATGGGCGTCGTCCACGACGAGGAGCCGTACCCCGGACAGGATCCGCAGCGCGCGCTGCGGCGAGACGGAGTCGGGCAGCAGGTGGGCGAAGGCCGCGAAGGGCAGGCCCCGGGCCTCGGGCGTGCCGGTCACCCGCGCGTGCTCCGTGCCCCGGACCGCCTCCGCGATCAGCCGCGTCTTGCCGTGGCCGGCCGGTCCGGTCACCACGATGCCGGGCCGGCCGGCGGCCGACGAGGCGCGCACCAGCTCCAGTTCCTCCTCCCGGCCGGTGAACGGCCAGGGCGGCTCCAGCGTCCTCGTGTCCTGCTCGTAAGTCCTCACACTGTTCTGAGCGCGCCTACTCACGTTTGATACAGGGTGACTTGAGTAGCCCCCGACTCAGGCGCCCGGCACGGGCGGGCGGCACGCTGGCCCCATGACCCGACGCCTCTGCTCGCTGCCCCGGCAGCCGGCCCCGTGCTTCGCACCGGGGCTGACCGCCGAGCGGCTGGGCGCGCTGCTCGCCGGGCGCCGGATGTGGGTCGACGGCACGGTGCTGCACTACGCCTTCTTCGACGACGCCGCGGGCGCCTCGGTGATCCCGGTGCCCCGGACCGGCGAGCTGCGCCGGGTGCCGTGGGGCGGCGGCGAGGAGCAGCGGGACGTGGTCCGCGACTGCTTCCGCGAGTGGCAGGGGCTCGGCATCGGCGTCACGTTCGCCGAGGTGGGCGACCGGGGCGAGGCGGAACTGCGGATCGGGTTCCAGACCGGCGGGGGTTCCTGGTCGGCGGTGGGGCGCGAGGCGCTGTCGGTCGGCCGGAGCGAGCGCACCATGAACCTGGGCTGGGACGTGACCGGGCCCGGGGAGCGCGGCACGGTCCTGCACCAGATCGGGCACGCGCTCGGCATGGTTCACGAGCACCAGAGTCCGTACGCCGGGCTCCACTGGGACGACGAGGCCGTGTACGCCGAGCTCGCGGGTCCGCCGAACTTCTGGAGCCGGGAGACGACGTACACGAACGTGCTGCGGGAGCTGGACCCCGGCGAGGCGAGCGCCTCGGTGTGGGATCCGCAGTCGGTGATGACGTTTCCGTTCGGGCCGGGGCTGGTGCTGGAGCCGGAGCAGTACCGCGGGGGGCTGTCTCCGTCCGACGGCCCGTCCCCGGCCGACAAGGAGTTCGTGCTGCGCTGGTACCCGCCCGCCGACCCGGCGGGCCCGGCCCCGCTGGTGCCGTTCCGGTCGGTACCGCTCGGCCTCGGGCCGGGCGAGCAGGCCGACTTCGCCGTCGAGCCATCGGAGTCCCGCGACTACACCGTGGGCACCTTCGGTGACGCCGACACCGTGCTCGTGGTGTTCGAGGAGCGCGACGGGGTGCCGCGCTTCCTCGCGGGGCACGACGACGGCGGCAGCCCGGACAACGCCGCCGTCAGGGTCCGGCTCGTCAAGGGCCGGCGCTATGTCGTCCGCGTCCGCCTGTACTCGACGTGGGGATCGGGAGAGACAGCGGTCATGTGCTGGTGACGGCACACGGAGGACGACCACGGTCCGGCGCCGGGGGAAGCGGGCCGCGGACGTCACCCACCGCACTGGCTCTGCCGTCGGAGCGGCGGGCCCGGCGGGGCGGGCTGTTCTCGGGCCTGGCCGAGCTGCCGGGGCTGGTGCGCCGTTCGCCC
>NZ_JBSFKD010000069.1:0-18016 GCF_053598395.1 Streptomyces sp. NPDC001135
AACTCCTCGGCGTGGACCGCGCAACGGCCCTGCAGGGGATGTACGACGCCCCGCCGGACCCCGGTGTCCTCTCCGTCGAGCGCTACCGGACGCCCGAGGGCAAGAAGCTGCGCTTCGCCAACGTCTTCGCGGCCAACGACCCCGAGTCGACGCTGATGAACATCAACCAGCTCCTCGACCTCGGCGCCATCCACCGCCCGCTCAACGTGGTCATCAACTGCCGTCCCGACCGCGTCGAACGCAACGGCCAGATGGGCGAGATCATCCCCGACCTCGACCCCGAGCGGGTCTTCGTCATCGGCCACCCGGCCAAGTCCGCCATCGACGCCATCCCCGCCGAGTTCCGCTCGCGCGCCGTGGACCTCGGCGGCGACAAGCGCGACCCCGAGGAGTTCATGGGCACGATGCTGGACATGCTCGGCCCGGACTCGTCGATGGTCGCGATCGGCAACATCCACGGTCAGGGCGAGATCCTGCTGGAGCACCTCGCCGAACTGCCGCCGGACGAGAGCGCCGACGAACCGGCGGCCGCCACGGCCCCGGCCGGCCGGTCCGGGACGGCACCCGCCGCGGCCGACCCCTCCGAGACCATGCAGCTGTACGCGCCCCGCCTCGACCCGTACCAGGGCTACTCGGAGGCGTACGAGTCCCGCTACGCCCAGCAGCTCCCCGCCCAGCGGGATGCCGCGCACCCCTACCCGCAGGGGGAGGGGACGAGCCAGGCGTCGCACGACCAGGCGTACGGCCACGACACGTGGACGCAGCCGCGGTCGTACGACGGCGGCGGGCCCGCCCCCGCCGTCCCGCAGGAACCCGCGGACAGCGGCCGGACGGCCGAACCGGCCGCGTCCCGTGGCCTGTTCGAACCCCGCGTCCCGCCCCAGCCTTCCGCCGACGACAGCCAGCAGTGGCACAGCCCAGGAGAACAGCGTTGATCCCCTCCGTCCTCACCCCCGAGATCGCCGCGATCGGCATCGGCCTGGGCCTGATGTTCTCGCTCATGTGCTACCTGACGACCAACCTGTCGCCGGGCGGCATGATCACCCCGGGCTGGCTCGCGCTCACCCTCATCGAGGACCTCCAGCGCGCCGCCCTGGTCATCGGCGTGACCGTGCTGACGTACCTCGCCACGCTGCTCATGCAGAAGTTCGTGATCCTGTACGGCAAGCGGCTCTTCGCGGCCGTCGTGCTCAGCGGCGTGCTGATCCAGGCCACCGTGATCATCGTGCTGCAGATGGAGTTCCCGCTGCTGTACGCGAACCAGACGCTCGGCTTCATCGTCCCCGGCCTGATCGGCTACCAGCTGGTCCGTCAGCCCAAGGGCGCGACCCTGCTGTCCGTCGCGTCGGTCTCGCTGGCCACCTATGTGGTCCTCACCGCCGGCATCCTCCTGGGCGCCATGCCGACCGCCTGACCCCTTCCGTACCTCACGTACCCCTGGAGCCTCCACCATGCCGAAGCGCAAAGGCCGCCCCGTCCTCCACGCGGCGACGGTCCTGGCGCTGCTCGCGGGCAGCGCGTACTTCACCTACGAGCTGCGCAAGGACGAGCAGGCGAAGCTCCCGGCCGCCCAGACGATCACCGAGAACCTGAACAGCTCGGGCAAGGCGACCGGCAAGCAGACCTGGGAACGGCTGAACAACCCGGCGCGCTCGGTGCTGCGCGACGGCAAGGGCGCCGTCATAGCCACCTTCACGGACGGCGCCCGTACGGCCACCCTCAAGGGCCCGACGCGGACCTTCACCGAACCGGCCAACACCACCACCAAGGTGGTCACCGACGACTGGGTGCGCCTCATGCCGGAGAGCTGGGCCAAGGGCGCCGAGAAGCAGCAGTGGTTCAAGGACTGGTTCAAGCAGTACTACGGCAGCGAGGAGGACGACGTCTTCGCGTTCGCCTTCCAGTACGTCGTGGGCGCGCCGGTCAAGAAGGACGACCAGGGTGTCCAGTACGCGGGGCACGCCACGTACGGCCCGCTCAAGTCCGACGGCGTCGACCGCTACGAGCAGACCGACTTCTACGACTACCTGGGCATCCCCTACACCTTCCGGGACGGCGTGACCGTGTACCCGCAGAAGGACCGCCTGCGGGCCGTGGACTGCTCCGGCTATCTGCGTCTGGTCTACGGCTACCGGGCCCGCTACCCGCTGATGTCGGACAACACCCACGGCGACGGGCTGCCGCGCACCGCCGACGGCATGGCCCGCGGCAAGGAGGGCGTCGACATCATCAAGCTCCAGGGGCCGAGCCCCTGGTACGTACGGCCGCAGCACATCGACGTCCTGCAACCCGGCGACCTGCTGTTCTTCAAGATGGACCACCGCACCGCCAACCACATGGACCACTCCGCGATCTACCTGGGCCCGGACACCGAGGGCCACAAGGTCTTCATCTCCAGCCGCAAGGAGCAGAACGGACCCACCATCGGCGACCAGGGCGGTGTCTCGCGCCTCGACGGCGACGGCTTCTACGCCAAGCTGTTCCGCACCGCGAAGCGGCTGTGAGCAGGGCGGCGGGAGCCGCACCGGGCCCACGGCTTAGAGTGAACCGGTGAACGGCGACTGGCTCCTGCGCGGCCGCGACGGCCGGCTCAGTGTCTACCAGCTGTCGGGCGACTCCGTCCGGGTGCGGGCGGAGCGCGAGCCCGGCGGCCCCTGGACCGACCCCCGAAGGGTGGGCGGCGACCAGCGGCTGCACCCCTCGGTCGGTGTCGGCCGGGGCGCGGACGGCTATGCCCACCTGGTGGCCTGGCGGCCCACGGCCGAGGGCGAGTCGGGCCTGGTGCACTCCACGCACTTCCGCCCGCTGCTCGCGCCCCTGGACTGGAACTCGATCGGTCACCCGAAGAAGAAGGGCGACCGTACGGGCACACCGGCCGTCACCGTCGACGCCCAGGGCCGCGCCCATGTGTTCGTCCGCAACAACGGCGCGGGGGTGCACCACGTCGTCCAGATGGAGAAGGGCGGCTGGGAGCCTTGGCGTGACCTGCGGGGCAGCAAGGTCCAGGACGGACTGGCGGCGGTGACCGGGGAGTCCGGCAGGGTCGAGGTGTACGCGGCCGTTCCCGACGGCATCCTGCACTGGCGCCAGGACGAGCCGGGGGCCCGGCCGGTCATGCAGGAGCCGCTGAAGGCCCCGGTCCGCCCCGGCACCCTGCGCGCCCTGGCGACCTCACCCGAGAGCACGACGGTCTTCTACACGGACACCTCGGGGGACCTGTGCGCCTGGCGCCCCGGCGGCAAGCCGGCGGTCCTGCTGCCCGCGGCGGGCCCCGGCCCGGTCGCGGCGGTCCGCTGCGAACTCGACGGCCACGACTGCACCCTGCTCGCCCAGCGCTCGGCGAGCGGCCGTGTCGCCTTCGCCGCCTACCCCACCGAGACGGAGTCCGCGGGCGCCTGGTGGACGGAGTCGGGCCCGCAGCTGCCCGTGGACGCGTCGGTGGCCCTGACGAAGGACGCCGACGACCGTGTCGTGGCGGCGACGTCGTCCCCGTCCACCGGCCGACTCCTGCTGACCCGCCGCAAGGACGAACCGGGCATGGCGCTGGAGGCGTGGCGGCAGGTCTGAACCTGGGCGAGCAGATCGTCCGCCGGGCGGCGGCCTCCCGCCGTGCCCGGCTCCTCGGACGAGCCGCTGGAAGCACCTTCCCCGAGGGCACGGCCCCGCACGCCTGCCGTGTCCCCTGGTGCGCGCTCTGACCCGGCACACGGAAACGCCGGGCGCCCGCACCCCGGCAGGAGTGCGGGCACCCGGCGTTCACCGGTGGAGCGTTACGCCGGGACGCTCGCCACGCCCGGGGCCAGGAACTTCTTGCCGTTCACGCGCTCCGAGACGCCCTCGCGGTCCAGGTACGGCGTGATGCCGCCCAGGTGGAAGGGCCAGCCGGCGCCCGTGATCAGGCAGAGGTCGATGTCCTGGGCCTCGGCGACGACGCCCTCGTCGAGCATGAGCCCGATCTCCTGCGCCACCGCGTCGAGCACCCGTGCCCGCACCTGCTCCTCGGTCAGGACGACATCGCCCTGCTTCAGCAGCGCGGCGACCTCCGGGTCCAGCTCCGGCTTGCCGCTGTCGTACACGTAGAAGCCGCGCTTGCCCGCCTTGACGACGGCCGCGAGGTTCGGGGAGACGGTGAAGCGGTCCGGGAACGCGCGGTTGAGGGTCTCCGAGACGTGCAGGCCGATCGCGGGACCGACCAGCTCCAGGAGCACCAGCGGGGACATCGGCAGACCGAGCGGCTCGACGGCCTTCTCGGCGACCTCGACCGGAGTGCCCTCGTCGATGACGTTCTGGATCTCGCCCATGAAGCGGGTCAGGATGCGGTTCACGACGAACGCCGGGGCGTCCTTCACCAGAACCGCGGTCTTCTTCAGCTTCTTGGCGACGGCGAAGGCCGTGGCCAGCGAGGCGTCGTCGGTCTTCTCGCCGCGGACGATCTCCAGCAGCGGGAGGATCGCGACCGGGTTGAAGAAGTGGAAGCCCACAACCCGCTCGGGGTGCTTGAGCTTCGACGCCATCTCCGTCACCGACAGCGAGGAGGTGTTGGTCGCGAGGATCGCGTGCGCCGGGGCGACCGCCTCCACCTCCGCGAACACCTGCTGCTTGACACCGATCTCCTCGAAGACGGCCTCGATGACGAAGTCCGCGTCCGCGAAGCCCTCGGCCTTGTCCAGGACACCGGTGACCAGGGCCTTGAGGCGGTTGGCCTTGTCCTGGTTGATGCGGCCCTTGCCGAGCAGCTTGTCGATCTCGGCGTGGACGTAGCCCACACCCTTGTCGACGCGCTCCTGGTCGATGTCGGTCAGCACGACCGGCACCTCCAGGCGGCGCAGGAACAGCAGGGCCAGCTGCGAGGCCATCAGACCGGCGCCGACGACACCGACCTTGGTGACCGGGCGGGCCAGGTTCTTGTCCGGGGCGCCGGCGGGACGCTTGCCGCGCTTCTGGACGAGGTTGAACGCGTAGATGCCGGCGCGCAGTTCGCCGCCCATGATCAGGTCGGCGAGGGCCCGGTCCTCGGCGTCGTACCCCTGCTGCAGGTCGCCGTTCTTGGCGGCGGCGATGATGTCGAGGGCGCGGTAGGCGGCCGGAGCGGCGCCGTGCACCTTGGAGTCCGCGATGAAGCGGCCCTTGGCGACGGCCTGGTCCCAGCCCTCACCGCGGTCGATCACCGGGCGCTCGACCTCGACGTCGCCCTTGAGGACCTGGGCGGTCCAGATCAGCGACTGCTCCAGGAAGTCGGCGCCCTCGAAGATCGCGTCGGCGATGCCGAGCTCGAAGACCTGCTTGCCCTTGAGCTGCTTGTTCTGGTTCAGCGAGTTCTCGATGATGACCGAGACGGCCTTGTCGGCGCCGATCAGGTTCGGCAGCAGCGTGCAGCCGCCCCAGCCGGGGACGAGACCGAGGAAGACCTCGGGGAGCGAGAACGCCGGGATGGCCTTCGACACCGTCCGGTAGGTGCAGTGCAGACCGACCTCGACGCCGCCGCCCATCGCCGCGCCGTTGTAGTAGGCGAAGGTCGGGACGGCCAGGTTCGACAGACGCTTGAAGACCTCGTGGCCGCCCTTGCCGATGGCGAGTGCGTGCTCGTGCTCCTTGAGGATCTCCACGCCCTTGAGGTCGGCGCCGACCGCGAAGATGAACGGCTTGCCGGTGATGCCGACACCGACGATCCCGCCGTCGGCCGCCTCCTTCTCGACCTGGTCGATCGCGGCGTTCAGGTTCGCCAGCGATCCCGGGCCGAAGGTGGTCGGCTTGGTGTGGTCGAAGCCGTTGTCCAGCGTGATCAGCGCGAAGCGGCCGGCACCGGACGGCAGGTCCAGGTGACGTACGTGCGCACTGGTGACGACCTCGTCGGGGAACAGTTCGGAGGCCTGCTTCAGAAGTTCGGCGGTGGTGCTCACTTGTCCCCCTCGAAGTGCGGGTTCTCCCAGATGACCGTCGCGCCCATGCCGAAGCCGACGCACATGGTGGTCAGGCCGTAGCGGGCGTGTCGCTGCTCCTCGAACTGGCGGGCCAGCTGCGTCATCAGGCGGACACCGGAGGAGGCGAGCGGGTGACCGAAGGCGATGGCGCCGCCGTACTGGTTGACGCGCTCGTCGTCGTCCGCGATGCCGTAGTGGTCGAGGAAGGCCAGGACCTGGACGGCGAAGGCCTCGTTGATCTCGAACAGGCCGATGTCGGAGATGGACAGGCCCGCCTTGGCGAGGGCCTTCTCCGTGGCCGGGATCGGGCCGTAGCCCATGACCTCCGGCTCGACGCCCGCGAAGGCGTACGACACCAGGCGCATCTTCACCGGCAGGCCGTTCTCGCGGGCGAAGTCCTCGCTCGCGATGATCGACGCGGTGGCACCGTCGTTCAGACCGGCCGCGTTGCCGGCGGTGACCCGGCCGTGGACGCGGAACGGCGTCTTCAGGCCGGAGAGGTTCTCCAGGGTGGTCCCCGGGCGCATCGGCTCGTCGGCGGTGACCAGGCCCCAGCCCGTCTCGCCGGCCTCCGGGTTGGTCCGGCGCACCGAGATCGGCACCAGGTCCTGCTGGATCTTGCCGTTGGCGTACGCCTTCGCGGCCTTCTCCTGCGAGCGCACCGCGTACTCGTCGGCACGCAGCTTGGTGATCTGCGGGTAGCGGTCGTGCAGGTTCTCCGCCGTCATGCCCATGAACAGGGCGGACTCGTCGACGAGCTTCTCGGAGACGAACCGCGGGTTCGGGTCCACGCCCTCGCCCATCGGGTGGCGGCCCATGTGCTCCACGCCACCGGCGATGACGGCGTCGTAGGCACCGAAGGCGATCGAACCGGCGGTCGTCGTCACGGCGGTCAGGGCGCCGGCGCACATGCGGTCGATGGAGTAGCCGGGCACGGACTGCGGCAGACCGGCGAGGATCCCGGCGGTGCGGCCGAGGGTGAGCCCCTGGTCACCGATCTGCGTGGTCGCGGCGATGGCGACCTCGTCGATCTTCTTCGGGTCCAGACCGGGGTTGCGGCGCAGCAGCTCCCGGATCGCCTTCACGACGAGGTCGTCGGCGCGGGTCTCGTGGTAGATGCCCTTCGGGCCCGCCTTGCCGAACGGGGTGCGGACGCCGTCGACGAAGACGACGTCCCTGACGGTACGAGGCACGATGGCTCTCCTCCAGATGCGGGATGGCACTGCTGCGCTGCGCTGAGCGCGCGCTCAGTCCCCATGCTACTTATGAGTAACGTAGCTGCACAGCCCTGGACCGGGGAGCGGTGAACGTCACACCTTCCCCGCCGTCACCCCCCTGACGGGGGCATCGCGTGCGGGCAATCGCCGACAGTGCCGGACGCGTCGGCCGGCGCGGGGGTGACCGCGCGGGGGGCAGCCGTCCACGACGATTTCCGTACCCCCTTCCTCTGTATACCGCGCCGGGATATTGGCGCGATTTCGACGTTTCCTTCACAACGGCTTCATCAGGGGTGGCCCGGGGTTGATTGCGGAGCGCCTGAAGCCGGTGCTAGAGTCCGTTCCTATACGTTGTAGAGGAGGTTAGTGTGAGTGACCCGGCCGCTCATCGCCGGCGCTGGTGGATCCTGGGCGTACTAAGCCTTTCCCTGCTGACCGTCGTACTGGACAACACGGTTCTCAATGTCGCCCTGCCCTCATTGGTGAAGGACTTAGGAGCGAGTACCGCCGAAACCCAGTGGATCGTCAATTCCTATTCGCTTGCCCAGGCCGGACTGTTGTTGACCGCCGGGAACGTGGCGGACCGGTACGGACGCAAGCGGGCGCTGCTCCTCGGGCTCAGCGTCTTCGGTCTGGGATCTCTTGGCGCGGCCTTCTCCGCGACGCCGGTCCAGCTGATTCTCACCCGCGCATTCATGGGGATCGGCGGCTCCTTCCTCATGACCACCACGCTGGCGCTGGTCATGCAGATCTTCCCCGACTCCGAGCGTCCCAAGGCCATCGGCGTATGGGCCGGGGTCAGCGCTCTCGGATTCACCGCGGGGCCCGTGGTCGGCGGATTCATGCTCGACCACGCGTGGTGGGGGTCGATCTTCCTGATCAACCTTCCCGTGGCGGCCGTCAGCCTTGTCGCGGTCGTCCTCATGGTGCCGGAGTCGAAGAATTCCACGGGAGGCCGGCCCGACCTCGTGGGGGCTGTTCTCTCCGTCGCCGGAATGGTCGGCATCGTTTATGCCGTCATCGTCAGCCCGTCGAAAGGGTGGGGGTCGGGCGAGACCCTTGTCCCGGGTGCGGCCGGGCTCCTGTGCATGGGGTTCTTCATTCTCTGGGAGCGCCGCATCCCCCATCCCATGCTCAGCATGACCCTTTTCCAGGACCGCATGTTCAGTTTCGCCGCGGCCGGCGGCATCCTTGTCGCCTTCGGCATGAGCGGAGCCCTGTTCGTACTCACCCAGTATTTGCAGTTCCTGGAGGGATTCAGTCCGATCAAGGCCGGCTTCGCCACCGCCCCGATGGCGGCGACCGTGGTCGTGTTCAACCTGACGGGGACCGGTGCCCGGGTGCTGCGGCGGATCGGCTCCGGCCGTGCCGTCATGGTGGGAATCCCGCTGCTCGCCGCGGGACTGGCGACGGCCGGGTTCTTCGTCCGGGACGGCTACCCGGGGATCCTCGTGGGGCTGGTCCTGGTCGGTGCCGGAGTCGGACTCGCCATGCCCGCGGTGGCGAACGCGATCATGACGGCGATCTCGCGGAAGCGCGCGGGCACCGGCGCCGGGGTCAACGGCACTCTCCAGGAACTCGGCGCCAGCCTGGGGGTGGCGGTGCTGGGTGCCGTCCTCTCCGCGCGATTCACGTCCTCGCTGCCGAGCGTGCTGCACAACGAAGGAAATCAGTCCCTGCCGGCCGCTCTGGCCAAGGCGGCGGCTCTGCCCGGTTCCGAGGCACTCGCCGAGGACGCGAAGGACGCTTTCGTCGCGGGCTTGTCCACCAGCCAGATCACCGGTGCCGTCCTCCTCTTCGTCGGTGGTCTCGTCGTGGGGCGGACCCTGCGCCGTGCCGAGCGCACCCACCCGGGTCAGCCGGCGCAGAGCGGTGCGCAGCGACCGAAGGCACCGTCCTCGGCCGGCAACCACGACTGACCCGCACAGGGTGCTCCACCCCCGAAGCAGTGCCTGACCGGAACACGGCGGCACCGCCCCGCGGCCGGATGCCGTGGGGCGGTGCTCAGGCGCCCAGCCAGGCCACCAGGTCCCTCTTGAGGACCTTTCCGCTGGCGCCGACCGGGAGCGCGTCGACGAACTCCACACGCCGCGGATACTTGTACGCCGCCATCCGCTGCCTGCTCCAGGCCACGAGCTCCGCCGCGAGTTCGGGGCCGGGTACCGCCCCGGACGCCGCGATCACCACCGCGCAGACCTCCTCGCCGTGGGTGGTGTCCGGAACGCCGACGACGGCGACCTGTGCCACGGCCGGGTGCCGCATGAGGACCTCCTCGACCTCGCGGGGGTACACGTTGTAGCCGTTGCGCAGCACCATGTCCTTCTTGCGGTCCACGAGGATGAGGTAGCCCTCCTCGTCCTTCACACCGAGGTCGCCGGAGCGGAACCAGCCGTCCACCATCACCTCGGCCGTGGCCTTTGGCCGGCCGAGATAGCCGGCCATCACGTTGTGGCCGCGGATGACGACCTCTCCGATCTCGTTCGGCGGGAGCAGCTCGATGCGGTCCTCCACGTCGGGCCGGGCGATCTCGACGTCGACCCCCCACACCGGCCGGCCGACCGTCCCCGGGCGGCGCGGCCACGCCCGCTGGTTGTAGGCGACCACCGGGGAGGTCTCCGTCAGGCCGTAGCCCTCGTAGATCGGGCAGCCGAACACCTCCTCGAAGTCCTCCAGGACCGCGACCGGCAGCGCCGATCCCCCGGAGAACGCCCGGTCCAGACGCGGCCGGTGACCGGCCCGGTCGACGGCGTCGAGCAGCGCGATGTACATGGTCGGCACGCCCATGAAGACCGTGCACCGGTGGGTCACCATCAGCTCGAGGGCCCGCGGGGCGTCGAAGGCGGGCATCAGCACCATGGTCCCGCCGGCCCGGAAGCAGACCCCCATGCCGCAGAGCTGCCCGAAGGTGTGGAAGAGCGGCAGCACCCCGAGCAGCACGTCATCGGCCTGGAAGCCGAAGGGGGACAGCATCGAGACGGTGATGTTCATGGTGACGTTGAGGTGGGTGAGCATCGCCCCCTTGGGCCGGCCGGTGGTGCCGGAGGTGTAGAGGATCAACGCGATGTCGTCCGGCTCGCACGGGCGGTAGGTGTCGACGGGGACGGCCTGTTCGGCGAGCACATCCAGACGGGGGCCCGCGGTGTCGTCGTCCGCCAGCACCGTGAGCACCGGTACGCCGGCCTGCTCGGCGCCCGGATGGCCCTCACCGAGCAACGGCGCGGCACAGACCAGGGCGGCGGCACCGCAGTCCCGCAGCGCGTAGCCGATCTCCTCCGCCTTGAGGAGGGCGTGCAACGGCACCACGGTCGCGCCGAGCGCCAGGGCGCCGAAGTACACCTTGGGGAAGTGCGGTGTGTTCGTCAGCAGCAGCGCGACCCTGTCGCCCGGACCGATCCCGTGGTTCCGCAGCACCGACGCGTACTGGCGTGCCTGCTCCCACAGACCGCGATAGGTGATCTCCTGCGACGCGCAGACGACGGCCGGGTGGTCCGGGCGGCAGGCCGCGGACTCGGCGAGTACGGCTGCCAGGGACAGGGACATAAGGGCTCCACAGGTCGATCGGTTTCCAGGCCACGGGGCGCCGGCGGACGGTGGGCGAACCCTCCGGCCACCGCCCGCCGGCGCCCCGTACCCCGCGCGCGGCGCGTCCCGTCGGGGACCCGCGCCCGGGCGGGTCAGGCGTTGCGGGCTTCGCCGCCGCGGGGCAGGCCCAGTTCCTGCCAGACGTCCTCGAGGGCTTCGGCGAACTTCCTGACGTCGGCGGGTGTGTGGGTGGCGGAGGGGGTGGCCCGCAGGATCTCCTCCCCGACCCGGACGCTCGGCGCGTTGATGGACTGCACATAGATCCCGTACCGCTCCAGGAGCAGGGCGCACGCCTTGCGGCACCGTTCGTCGTCGCCGACGAAGACGGAGACGATGTGGGTCTCGGACGACAGGAAGGGGATACCGCGCTCGGTGAGCAGCCGGTGCAGCAACTGGGCGTTCTCCGCGAGCCGTTGACGCTCCTCCTCGGACGACCGCAGGTGCCGGATCGCGGCGAGGGCACCGGCGGCGGTGGCCGGCGGGAGCGACGTGGTGAAGATGAAGGGCCGGGAGAAGCCGCGGACGGACTCGACCAGCGCCGCCGGTCCGGCGATGTATCCACCGGCCGTACCGAAGCCCTTGGCCAGAGTGCCCATGACGACCGTGAAGTCGTCGGCGATTCCCTCGCGTGCCGCGATGCCCGCGCCCTCGGGCCCGTACATCCCGACCGCGTGCACCTCGTCGAGGAACGTGGTGGCGCCGAACCGCTTGGCCAGCGCGGCCGTCTCGGCGAGCGGCGCGATGTCACCGGACATGGAGTACACCGACTCCAGGACGATCAGCTTGGGGCGGTCCGGGTCGGCGGCGGCCAGCAGCTCCTCGAGGTGGGCCATGTCGTTGTGGCGGAAGATGCGCTTCTCCGCGCCGCTGTGCCGCAGGCCGTCGATGATGGACGCGTGGTTCAACTCGTCGGAGAAGACCAGCGTGTTCGGGGCGCGCCCGGCGATGACGGACAGCGATCCGTCGTTGGCCGTGTATCCGGAGGGGAAGATGACGGCGGCTTCCTTGCCGTGCAGCGCCGCGACCTCCTTTTCCAGCAGCACATGGAGATGGTTGGTCCCGCTGATGTTCCGGGAACCGCCCGCGCCGGCCCCGAACGCGTCGACGGCGTCCTTCACGGCTTCGAGAACGGCGGGATGCTGCCCCATACCGAGATAGTCGTTGCTGCACCACACATTGATGTCCCGGTCGGTGTCCTCGAACGACCGACGCGCGACGGCGCTGGGGAACTTCCCCGCACGCCGGCCGACCTCCAGGAATTCCCGCCACTGAGCGCCGAATTCCGCCATCTCGCGGGAGAAGAACTCCAGGTGCTGGTTCATTGCGCTGACTCGCTCTCCATGTGGTACCAGTCCGAAAGTAAAGTTGTGTGATGTATCAGGAGGCATCCGAAGAACCGGGAGAACCGGACGACGGAGCCGTTGCCTCGGCGCGCAGGAGCTGCTTGTCGGGCTTGCCCGAGGCGGTGAGAGGCAGCCGTTCCCGCAGGGCGATGACGGCGGGTGCGTGGAACGGCGACAGGGCGGCCGTGACGTGGGCGCGCAGCTCCGCCACCCAGGCCTCCGGCTCCCGGCCGGGGCCGCGGAGCCCGTCCTGCCCGTGGCGCAGCACCACCGCGGCGTGGACGTGCTCGACCTCGTCACCGTCCCGGACTCCGTAGACCGCCGCCTGGGCGACCTGCGGGTGGGACAGCAACGCGCTCTCGACGGCGGTGGGATGGACCTTCTCGCCCTTGCTCTTGATGACGTCGCCGAGCCGGCCGACGAGGTGCAGATGGCCCTCGTGGTCCAGACGGCCGAGGTCTCCGGTGTGGAACCAGCCGTCGCGCAGGACGCTCCGGGACCCGTCGTCGTCGCCCCCGTACCCGTCCATCATGACCGGCGAGCGGACGCACACCTCGCCGGTCGCCGCCGGCGGCAGTTCCTGTCCGGTCTCCGGGTCCCGGACGACCACCTCGACACCCGGAATCGGGCGTCCGACACCGGCGAGGAGGTCCGCCCGGAAGTGGTCGGGCGGCGTCAGCACGCTGATGCCCCAGCTCTCCGTCGTCCCGTACGTCTGGATCAGGACGGGTCCGAAGGCCCGCACGGCCTGCTCCAGGCGGGCCGGGGACGCCGGGCAGCCGCCGTAGATCAGCTGCTGGAGGCTGGTCAGATCGGCCGAGCCGAAGCCGGGGTGGTCGAGGAGCGCGTAGATGTGCGGAACGGCCAGGAAGGTACGGGTCACACGGTGCGCGGACACCGCCTCGAGGACCGCTCCCGCGTCGAACTCCTCGTGCAGCACGACCGTCCCGCCCGAGGTGAGCGCGGAGTCCACCATGGGCCCGATCGTGTGGCTGAGCGGGGTGGTGACGAGCATCCGCGGCCGGCTGCCGGAGTCCACGGTGGTGGCGACCATGTGGTTCCAGGCGGCCAGCGAGCGCCGCACACCCTTGGGCCGGCCGGTGGAACCACTGGTGTACGTGGTGACGGCGGGCACCTGGGGGACGAGCGACGCCAGCGCGACGGGATCGGTGAGGGCCTCCTCGTCCCCGGCCTCCGCGGTGAGGTCGAGGAAGCCGTCGGCCGGGCCCTGAAGGCACGCCAGGGTGAGCGGTCCGGGCACGTGGCCCCGGACCGCCCGGGCCTGCTCCACCCCGGCCGCGTCGGTGACCAGCAGCGCGGCCCCGGTCTCCGCCAGGGCGGCGGCCTGAGCGGCCGCGGGCAGGACGGCGCCCGAGGACGCCGCGTTGGTGGAACCGACGTGGACCACGCCCGCACCGAGCAGGTGCGCCGCGTACCGGGCCACCAGCATGTCCGGGCTGTTGGGCGCGGTGAGGACGCCCAGGACCGTCTGTGGCCCCACCCCGTGGGCCGCGAGGCCGGCCGCCACGGTGACGACCGCCCCGGAGAGTTCGCGTGCGGTGCGGACACGGTCGGGGCACCGTACGACGATGCGCTCCGGCTCCTCGCGCAGGGCCGCGAGGAGGCTGCCCACGTAGTGGGGGTGCTCCCGCGCCGGACACGCGGGAGCGGACTGCGGTTGCGGGGTCATGCCGTGGAGGCCTGCGCCGCGGCGTGCTCGGTCGCGCGGACGACGCTGCGGGGCCGCATGTCGGTCCACTGGGCCTCGATGTGGTCCAGGCACTCCTGGCGGCCGGCCTTCTCGTGCGCGATGTGCCAGCCGGCGGGAACGTCGGTGTACGCGGGCCAGAGCGAGTACTGACCCTCGTCGTTCACCAGCACCAGGTATTCGCCGTCGTTGTTCTCGAAGGGGTTGGACACGGTCGTGTACCTCTCTGTCGTTTCCTTGTCTGCGCCCGGGCAGGGCATGTCGCGCCGCATGCGTCGGACACCTCCGCACGGCGGCGCGAAGGGTGATGTGTCGGGGGAGTCAGTCCGTCGTGCCGAGCTTGTCCGCGACCACCTTCGCGATCTCGGCAAGCGGTCCTGGCTGCACCATGTTCCGGTGCTCGCAGGCGATCGGGTGGTCCTCGATGCGGCCCTCGATGTGCGGTCGCCAACTCCGCGCCGTCGGTGCCTTGTCGTCCCGGCCCGCCGTGGCCGTGAAGTGGAGGAGGTCCCCCCGGAAACGGACGGGGTCGAATCCCCTGAGCAGCTTGTTGTTGTTGATGAAGATGTCCATGAGCGCGGCGGTGCTCCGCTCGTCGAGACTGGCGAGCGCGCTGCCCTGCCGCCGGAGGATGTCCAGCGTGGCCGCCCGGTCCAGTCCGTTCCCCGCGTCCGCACCGGGATCGATCCCGACGAAGTGCAGGAGGTCGGCGAGGAGTTCCCGCTCCAGGCCCCCGTCCCCGCCGTGGTCCTGTTCCGGAACGATCGGGTAGGCGTCGAGCATCGCCAGCAACCCGACCGTCTCGCCCTTGTCCTGCAGCCGGGTGGCGATCACATGCGCCACCATGCCGCCGAAGGACCAGCCCAGCAGGTGGTACGGGCCCTCCGGCTGCACCGCCCTGATCTGCTCCAGGTAGTCGTCGGCCATCTCCTCGATGGTCGCCGGCAACGGGGTCGCCTCGGCGAGCCCCCGGGCCTGGAGGCCGTAGATCGGACGGTCCGGCCCGAGGTGCTGGAGCAGCCCGGCATAGCACCAGCTCAGGCCACCTCCCGGGTGGATGCAGAACAGCGGGGCCCGGGTGCCGTTGGCCCGCAGCGGCAGCAGGACGTCCAGTGCGCCCTCGCTGGTGTCCACGCCCAGCCGCGCGGCCAGGCCGGCCACGGTCGGCGCCTCGAACACGCTGCGGATCGACAGCTCCACGCCCAGCAGGTCGTGCACCCGGTTGATCAGCCGGGTCGCCAGCAGGGAGTGGCCGCCCAGGTCGAAGAAGCTGCTGTCGATGCCGACCCGGGGCAGGCCCAGGACCTCGGCGAAGACACCGCACAGGATCTCCTCCTGGGGGGTGCGCGGGCCCCGCCCGGAGGATGCGATGTCGAGCACCGGGGCGGGCAGGGCCCGCCGGTCCACCTTGCCGCTGGGGGTCAGCGGCATCGCGTCCAGCACGACGACCGCGGACGGCACCATGTGCTCGGGCAGCGCACCGGACAGGTAGGTGATGCCCGCCAGGTAGGTGCGGAGGGCCGGGACGTCCACCTCGCGTCCGGGGACGGGCACGACGTAGCCGACGAGGCGCCCCTCGCCCGGGCCGTCGGTCCGCAGCGCCACCGCCGCCTGGGAGACGTCGGGGTGCCCGGCCAGGACCGTCTCGATCTCGCCCAGTTCCACGCGCATGCCCCGGACCTTGACCTGGGAGTCGGCGCGGCCGAGGTACTCCAGCTCACCGTCGGTGTTCCAGCGGACGAGGTCGCCGGTGCGGTACATCCGCTCGCCGGGACCACCGAAGGGGTTGGCGACGAAGCGTTCCGCCGTCAGCCCCGGGCGGTCCCAGTAGCCGCGGGCCAGGGCCGTGCCGGCCAGGTACAGTTCGCCGGTCACTCCGGTCGGTACCGGGGTCAGTCCGTCGTCCAGGACGTATGCCTGCGTGTTCCAGATGGGCCCGCCGATCGGCGCCGTCGCCCCCCAGCGTGCCACGTCCTCGGGGACGGTGTGGGCGGTGACCAGGTGGGTTTCCGAGGGGCCGTAGTGGTTGTGCAGCCGACGACCGGGACGAGCCGTGACGAAGTCCCGCACGGCCGGAGTCAGACGCAGGGCTTCGCCGCCCTGGCCGATGTGACGGAGGTCGGGGAGTGTGCGGTCCTGTTCCAGTGCCGCCTGGCACACGGCTTCGACCATGACGGTGGGTGCGTACAGTTCCTGGATCCGGTGTTCTTCGAGCCAGTGGACGAACCGGGTCGCGTCGCGTCGTACGTCGGCGTCGGGGACCACCAGTCGCTTCCCTGATCCCAGGGTCTCCAGGATCTCCTGTGCCGAGACGTCGAAGCTGATCGCGGTGAACTGTGCCACCGAGGCTCCCGGTTCACCGCCGATGGACGTCATGTGCCAGGCGATCAGGTTGGCCAGCGCGCCCACGGTCATCACGACGCCCTTGGGGGTGCCGGTGGAGCCGGAGGTGTAGATGACGTACGCCGGGGACTGGGGGAGGACGATGCCACGACGCTCACCCGGGTCCACGTCCGCTGCCGGCAGTTGCGCGAGTTCGCCGGTCACCGCCGGGTCATCCAGCAGCACCCGCGTCACGCCGTCCGGGAGCCCGGAAGCGACGTCTTCGGTGCTCACCATCAGCACCGGGCCGGCGTCCTCCACCATGAACGCCAGGCGTTCGGCGGGGTAGTCGAGATCGAGGGGCAGGTAGGCGGCGCCGGTCTTGAGGACCGCCAGGAAGGCGACGATCAGTTCGGCCGAGCGGGGTACGGCGAGTGCGACCAGCTGCTCGGGTCCGGCGCCCCGGGCGATCAGCAGGCGTGCCAGACGGTTGGCCCGCTCATTCAGCTCGCGGTACGACAGCTCGGTGGTGTCGAAGACCAGTGCCGGTGCGTCGGGTGTGGCGCGCACCTGCGCCTCGAAGCCCTCGGACAGCACACCGGGCACCGCCACGTCCCGGTGGGTGTCGTTCCGCTGGACCACGAGCCGGTCACGCTCATCCGCCGACAGCAGATCCACCGCTGCGACACGCTTGTCGGGCTCGGCCACGACCTGTTCCAGGACCCGTACCAGTCGTTCGACCAGGGACTCGACGGTGCCGCGGTCGAAGAGGTCCGTGCTGTATTCCACGAAGCCCTCGAGCCCGGACGGGGTGCCGGTGCCGGAGATCCGCTCGTCGATGCTGAACAGCAGGTCGAAGCGGGAGGTGCCCGTCCCGACCGGTGTGCTGTGTGCCGTGATGCCGGGCAGGGACAGCTCGCCCGTCTTCGCGCTCTGGAAGGCCAGCATGACCTGGAACAGGGGGTGGTGGGAGAGCGAGCGGGTGGGGTTGAGGACCTCCACCAGGTGCTCGAAGGGGACGTCCTGGTGGGCGTAGGCGGCGAGGTCCGTCTCACGGACGCGGGCGAGGAGCTCACGGAACGTCGGGTCGCCGGAGACGTCGGTGCGCAGGACGAGGGTGTTGACGAAGAATCCGACGAGGTCGTCGAGTGCTTCGTCCATGCGGCCGGCGATGGGGGAGCCCAGGGGGATGTCGGAGCCGGCGCCCAGGCGCTTGAGCAGGACCGCGAGTCCGGCCTGCAGCACCATGAACACACTCGCCCCGCACTGCCGGGCGAGCGCCACGATCCTGCCGTGCAGCTCGGGGCTGATCGTCAGGGGGAGCGCGTCACCCGCGTAACTGGCCACCGCCGGACGCGGGCGGTCCACCGGGAGCTCCAACTGCTCCGGAATGCCCTCCAACGCCTCGGTCCAGAACTGCACCTGCCGGCCCGCGAGGCTGTCGGGGTCCTTCTCGTCGCCGAGCAGGCCGTGCTGCCACAGGGTGTAGTCCACGTACTGCACCGGAAGCCTGGTCCAGCCGGGCGTCCGGCCCTCCACCCGTGCCGCGTACGCCTCACCGACGTCCCGCGACAAGGGGCCCATGGACCAGCCGTCGCCGGCGATGTGGTGCAGCACCAGCAGGAGGACGTGCTCGGTCGGCGACAGAGCGAACAGCGTCACGCGCAGCGGAGTCTCCGTGGCGAGGTCGAATCCGTACCGCGCGGCCTCGGCCAGCCGCGTCGGGAGCTCTTCTTCGGCCGTGTCGACGACGAAGAGCCCCGACGTGGCCTCGGACACGTCGAGCACGTGCTGGCGCGGGCCCTCCGCACCGTCGGAGAACCTGGTCCGCAGGGTCTCGTGGCGTTGGATGACGTCGTGGAGGGCTGCTTGGAGGGCGGTGTGGTCGAGGTGTCCGGTCAGCCGGATCGCCATGGGCATGTT
>NZ_JBSFKD010000070.1:0-15838 GCF_053598395.1 Streptomyces sp. NPDC001135
GGGCACTGTCGCGGTGCCGGCGCCGGGGCCACCGCGTCCGCGGCGCCCGTCGACGGCCCGGCTACGGCTCCGGATCCGGATCCACCACCATCGCCGAGCCGCCGCCGCGGCGGACCTTCTCGGCGGCGGCCAGCCATCTGCCGTCCGGCAGCCGTTGCACGCCGGTGGCCGCGCCGATCTCGGGGTTGAGCTTGAAGCTGTGCCCGAGGGCCTGCAGCTGTTTCCTCACGTCGCTGTCGTACAGGGCCGGTTCGAGTTCGGTCTGGGCGGCGTTGCGCTGGCTGGCGCGGGGTGCGGCGATCGCGTCGACCAGCGGCAGGTGCCGGTCCAGGAACCCGGTGAGGGTCTGCAGCACGGTGGTGACGATGGTCGCGCCACCGGGGGAACCGAGCGCCACCACCGGCCTGTTGTGCCGGTCGAGGACGATCGTCGGGGAGATCGACGAGCGGGGCCGCTTGCCCGGACCGGGCAGGTTCGGGTCGTGCACGGCGGGGTTGGCCGGGGTGAAGGAGAAGTCGGTCAGCTCGTTGTTGAGCAGGAAGCCCCGGCCGGGGACGGTGATGCCGCTGCCGCCGGTCTGCTCGATGGTGAGCGTGTAGGAGACGACGTCGCCCCACCGGTCGGCCACGGTCAGGTGCGTGGTGTTCTCGCCCTCGTACGTCGTCGGGGCCGCCGTACCGCCCTGTCCGCAGGCCGCGGGGTGACGCGGGTCGCCGGGGGCCAGCGGGCTGGTGAGGACCGCGTCGTCCTTGATCAGGCAGGCGCGCGAGTCGGCGTACCGCTGCGACAGCAGCTGCCTGGTCGGTACGTCCTCCAAGGCGGGGTCGCCGACCCAGCGCCCGCGGTCGGCGAAGGCGATCCGGCTGGCCTCGATGAAGTGGTGCAGGTACTGCGCCTCGCTCGCCTCGGAGAGGTCGGTGCCCTCCAGGATGTTGAGGGCCTCACCGACCGTGGTGCCGCCCGAGGAGGAGGGCGCGATGGAGTACACGTCCAGGCCGCGGTACGACGTCCTGGTGGGCGCCTGGAGCTTGGCGCGGTAGACGGCGAGGTCCTTCTCGGCGAGCTTGCCGGGGCGCGCGTTCCAGCCGGAGGCGGGGTCCACGGGCGGGTGCTCGACCGTCTTGACGATGTCGTCGCCGATGTCCCCGCGGTAGATCGCGCCGACCCCCTCGCGGCCCAGTTCCTCGTAAGTACGGGCGAGTTCGGGGTTCTTCAGGGTGGAGCCGACGACGGGGAGCTTCCCGTCCGGCAGGAACAGCTTCGCGGTGTCGGGGAAGTAGCGGAACCGGGTCTCGTTGGACGCGGTCTGCGAGCGGAAGGTGTCGTCCACCGTGAAGCCGTCCCGGGCGATCCGCTCGGCCGGCCTGAGGACGGTGCCGAGCCGTTCGCTGCCCCACTCGTCCAGCGCCGTCTGCCAGGTGGCGGGCGTGCCCGGGGTACCGACGCTCAGGCCGCTGCTGACGGCGTCGGCGAACGCGAGCGGCTTGCCGTTCTCCGTGAACAGGTCGGAGTCGGCGCTGAGCGGCGCCGTCTCACGGCCGTCGATGGTGTGTACGGTGCGGGTCTTCGCGTCGTAGTAGACGAAGTAGCCGCCTCCGCCGACGCCCGCCGAGTAGGGCTCGGTGACGCCGAGCGCGGCGGCGGTGGCGACGGCCGCGTCGACCGCGTTGCCGCCGTGTCTGAGCACCTCGATGCCGGCGGCGGACGCGTCCGCGTCGACGCTGGCCACGGCGCCGCCGTAGCCGACGGCCACGGGCACCTTGCCGGCCGTACGGCTCGCCGCCGGCGCGGGCGGCGCCGTCGCCCCCACCGACACCACGGCGGCCGAGACCGCCAGAACCGCCAGTTTCCGCGTACCTGGGCGACCCATGCGTACCTCCCGTCGGGACAGTCCGCGCAGCGTAACCAGATCGGCCCAGTACCGACAGTACGCCTCGGCGCCCTGCCACACGAACGTCACGCGTCGAACACCGGTACGTAGCCGTCGCCGTCGCCCGCTACCATGCGCGGCCATGAACGACGACGTGCGCAACATCGTCCTGGGCCTGGTGGCGACCGGGATATCGGCCTCGCTGGGCTGGCTCGCCCGGACCTGTCTGTGGCGCCGCAAACTGCGGCGCAAGCAGGCCTTCTTCGGGATGCCGGACCACTCGGAGTCGCTGCTCGTGGTCAACCACACAGCGGGCGGGCCGGAGTTGTCGGTGAAGCGCCACGACGTGTTCGCCCTGCTCGAACTCTCCGCCCTCGTCAAGGACTGCAACGCGCACGTCCAGGTGGTGGCGCACGACGCCATCCAGCAGGGCTTCGGCGAGCGGACGGAGTTCTGCGTCGGCGGGCCGTACTCCAACCGCCGGATGGCGGCGCACCTGTCCTCGCTGCTGCCGGGCGCCCGCATGAACGTGGAGACCGACGCCGGTCCGGAGCTGGGCGCCCTGCGGATCGGCGGGGAGGAGTACCGCATGGAGCGCGGCAGGAGCGAGTACGTCCTGCTCGCCCGGCTCACCGCGAACACCCGGGCGGACTCCCGTCCCGTGTTCCTCTTCTGCGGCCAGCGCGCCATCACCAACCAGGCGGCCACCCGCTATCTCGCCCGCTACCACGAGCGGCTGCACCGCAAGTACGGCACCGGGTCGTTCGTGCTGCTGCTGAAGGTGGTCAACTCCCATGCGTACGGCCCGGATGTGGTCGAGCTGGTGGCGGACGTGACGCGGGCGGCGCGGACGCCCCTCCCGGAGCCGGCTGCCGCCACCGGTGGGTAACGCCTCAACAATCTTTACTGGCACGTAACTTACCGGCGGGTTACTTACGGTATGGGCCTCCGGTTACCGTCGGGTCACTTTGCACATTTGACGAGTGAAGGAGTGACCCATGGGACATGGTCGCACCGCGCTGCGCTCCGCCGCCGCCACAGCCGTCTCGGCCGCGCTGATCGCCGGCACCGTCGTCGGCCTGGCGCCCGCCGCCCAGGCCACCGCCCCCTCCGTCCGCTTCGTGGACATCACGGGCGACGGCGGCACCGTACTGAAGGGGAACGTCGTCACACCCGCCGGCGCCGACGGCTCGCGCCGCTACCCGCTCCTGGTGCTGCCCACGAGCTGGTCCTTCCCGCAGGTCGAGTACCTCGCGCAGGCGCAGAGGCTCGCCGACGCCGGCTATGTGGTGCTCACCTACAACGTGCGCGGTTTCTGGCAGTCCGGCGGTCAGATAGAAGTGGCCGGTCCGCCGGACGTAGCGGACGCCTCCAAGGTCATCGACTGGGCCCTCGCGAACACGCCGGCCGACCCCCGGCACGTGGGCATGGCGGGGGTGTCGTACGGCGCCGGGATCAGTCTGCTCGCCGCCGCGCACGACAAGCGCGTCAAGGCCGTGGCCGCGCTCAGCGGATGGGCGGACCTGATCGACTCCATCTACTCCGGCCGCACCCAGCATGTGCAGGCGGCGGCCGTCCTGGACGGCACGGCCACCCTCACCGGCCGCGAGAGCCCGGAACTGAAGGAGATCTTCCACAACCTGTACTCCTCGAACCTGTCCGCGGAGCAGCAGATGATCGACTGGGGCCGGAAGCGTTCCGCCGCGACCTACGTCGACCAGCTGAACCGGAACGGCACGGCCGTGATGCTCGCCAACGCCTGGGGCGACACGGTCTTCCCGGTGAACCAGTACGCCGGCTTCTACGAGAAGCTGGCCGGGCCCAAGCGGCTCGAACTGCGGCCCGGCGACCATGCGACCGCCGAGCTGCCCGGCCTGTTCGGGCTGCCCAACGACGTCTGGACGGACACCGGGCGCTGGTTCGACCACTATCTCAAGGGTGCCGACAACGGTATCGACCATGAGCAGCCGGTCCAGCTGAAGTCCCGTAGCGCGGGGGGATACGAGGGCTACCCGGACTGGAAGTCGGTCGAGGTGACGCGGCGGAAGGTCGCGCTTCCCGGCTCCAGCACCATCCACGCCAACGTCGACTCCGGCGCGGACGGCGGGATCGTCTTCCTCTCCAGCATCCTCGACCAGATCGCCCAGCTGCCGCCCATGGCCCCGATCCCGCTGCTGCCGCGCCGCTGGGCGGCCGTGTGGCAGTCGGAGCGGTACGACAGCGCCCAGCAGGTGCGCGGCACGGCCAGGCTGCACACGACGCTGACCCCGACCGCGGAGAGCGGCACCCTCGTCGCCTACCTGTACGACGTGGGTCCGCTCGGTATCGGCAAGCTCGTCACGAACGCGCCGTACACCTGGCACGGACGGACGCCCGGCGAGCCGTTCGGCGTCGACCTGGACCTGTTCTCCACGGCCTACGACGTGCCCGCCGGGCACCGCCTGGCGCTGGTGGTCGACACGGTCGACCCGCTGTACATCGAGCACAACCCGTCCGGCGCGCAGCTGACCTTCTCCTCGCCCTCGGACGACCCGTCGTACGTGTCCGTCCCCGTGCGCGAGCAGTGATCTCCGGCTGCCGCCGGACGAGCCTGGCCCGTGAACTGCCGTCCCCCTGGGGTTTCGGGGCCATGGGGGGCTCCCCACCCGGCAGCAGCGCCCCGGGGCCGGCCGTGGCGATGGTCACGGCCTCGGTCCCGGGGCTGCGCTGCTCACGGCGGGACACCCGGCCGGCGAACCACGAGAGCAGCATGCACATCCCGGTGCGGATCGGCGAGACCGCCATCACCACAGGGATGAACGGCAAATCGTAGTCGAGGTTGGAGACGATGGGTTTCCCGGCATGGAGGAACTCCTCGTAGATGACGAGATGTCGGAGGGAGGTGTCCTGCGGGACGACCGCCAACTGGCCGCAGGCGGAGAGGAGATACAGGGGCAGCAGTTGGGGGCGAGCAGGGACGGCACGCACGTTCCCGGCCATAGCCGTATCCACGCCCGCGGCAGGGCGCGCTCAGGTCTCGGCGATCTCCGCGTACAGCTGGGACAGCTCGGGGACACCGCTCGCCGCCCAGCCCTGCCCGGCGCCCGCGACCTCGACCTCGCGGCCGGACGCCAGCCGTACGACCGCCTCGCCGTCGGAGCGGATCCGCCAGGCGGCGCCGGGCACCGTGCGCACCACGACCGTACCCAGGTACAGCCCCGCGTCGTGGCCCAGCCGGGGCAGGGTCTCGGCGTCGTCCCGCCAGCGCGGGACGAGCTGGTCCAGCGCCTCCAGCGAGGCCGGGGTGTCGTCGAGGCGGACGCCCGCCCGGTCCGCCTGCGCGCGGAGCAGTTCGCATTCGGAGAGCAGCGCGGCGACCGCCTCGGGGTCGCTGGGCGGCGCCGTGTCACCGTTCTTCTTGTGCCGGTGGCCCAGGAACGGAAGGTTCATGGACCCAGCGTGGCATCAGACGTCGAGGTCGACCACCACCGGCGCGTGATCGGAGGCGCCCTTGCCCTTGCGTTCCTCGCGGTCGACGTAGGCGTCCTTGACGGCCTTGGCGAACGGTTCGTTGCCGTACACCAGGTCGATGCGCATGCCGCGGTTCTTCGGGAAGCAGAGCTGGCGGTAGTCCCAGTACGTGAAAGGGTGGTCGTACTTCAGCGGGCGCGGGACCACGTCGTCCAGGCCCGCCTCGCGCAGGGAGGCCAGGGCGGCGCGCTCGGCGGGGGTGACGTGCGTGGCGCCCTCGAAGGCCGCCACGTCGTAGACGTCGTCGTCGGTCGGCGCCACGTTGTAGTCACCCATGACCGCGAAGGGGCGGCTGCCCTGCGCGTCGCCGTACACGGCCGCCTTGAGGGCCTCGAACCACTGGAGCTTGTACGCGTAGTGCGGGTGCTCCACCTCGCGGCCGTTGGGGACGTACACCGACCAGACGCGGACCGGGCCGCAGGTCGCCGAGAGGGCGCGCGGCTCGGTGACGCCGTCGTAGCCGGGGTCGCCGGGCAGGCCCTTGACCACGTCCTCGATGCCGACGCGGGAGAGCACCGCCACGCCGTTCCACCGGCCGGTGGCGTGGACCGCCGACTCGTAGCCCAGCTCGCGCAGCTGGTCGGACGGGAACTGGTCCTCGGCGACCTTGGCCTCCTGGAGGCAGAGCACGTCGGTGCCGCTGCTCTCCAGCCAGGCCAGCAGCCTCGGAAGGCGGGCGGTGATCGAGTTCACGTTCCAGGTAGCGATGCGCATGCCTCACAACCTACCGGGAGTCACTGACAGCGGACTCAGATCTCGGTCGAGGCCCCCGGCGTCAGCCGCTGGTGGTCCGTGCCGCCCAGGGCGCCGATCTGGCGGTCGTAGATCGGGCGGGCGAGATCGGTGAGCAGGGCGTCGTGGACGTCGTAGGCGCGCTGCGGCCGCACCTCGCGGACGTAGTCGATGACCTCGGAGATCTTGTTCCACGGAGCCATCACCGGGAGCATCAGCGTCTCCACCGGCTCGCCGGGGACGGTGAGGGCGTCTCCGGGGTGGAAGACCCTGCCGCCGTCGATCAGATAGCCGACGTTGGTGATGCGCGGGATGTCCGGGTGGATCACCGCGTGCAGCTCGCCGTGGACCTGCACGTCGAACCCGGCGGCGGTGAAGGTGTCGCCGTGGCCGACGGTGTGCACGCGGCCCGGGAAGGCCGCCGAGATCCGGTCGGCGACGGACTTCAGCGTCCAGATCCCGGCGGCCGGGTTGTTCTCCATGGCGGCGCGCAGCCGGAACTCGTCGAAGTGGTCCGGGTGTTCGTGCGTGATCAGGATCGCGTCCGCGCCGAGCGCGGCGTCCTCCTCGCTGAAGCCGCCCGGATCGATGACGAGCGTCCGCCCGTCCTTCTCGAGGCGGACGCAGGCATGGGACTTCTTCGTGAGCTTCATGGCTCACCATCCTGCCCAACCCGGCGGCCGGCCGGGCCCGGCGGCGCGCGACTCACTCGGCGGGCGTGGTCTCCTCCTGGATGACCTGCCGGGCCACCCGGAACGCGCCGGCCGCGGCCGGTACCCCGCAGTACACGGCCGTCTGCAGCAGTACTTCCTTGATCTCGTCCGGGGTGAGCCCGTTGCGCAGGGCCGCCCGGGTGTGGAAGGCCAGCTCCTCCAGATGGCCGCCCGCGACCAGCGCGGACAGCGTGACGCAGCTGCGGGTGCGGCGGTCCAGGCCGGGCCGGTCCCAGATCTCGCCCCAGGCATAGCGGGTGACGAAGTCCTCGAAGTCCCCGGAGAACGCGTCGGCCTGTGCCAGCGCCCGGTCCACGTGCGCGTCGCCCAGCACGTCCCGGCGGATCTTGAGCCCGGTCTCGTACCGGTCGGGCCGCGCGGCCGGCTGGTCCGGCACGGCGGCGGCCGGGGCTGTCTCGGCGACCGGCACGGCCGGTGACGGGACCGCCGGCGCCGGGACCACCGCCGCCGGCAGGACCGTCTGGCCGGTGTCGAAGGAGTGCTGCCAGGCGGTGGAGAAGTGGTGCACCAGCAGGTCGGTGACGGCCGCCGGCTGCTCGACCGGGACCAGGTGGGAGGCGCCGGGGACGACCGCGAGCCGGGCGTCCGGGATTCCGGCGACCAGGGTGCGGGCCTCGGCCGGCCCGGTGACCTGGTCGTCGGCGCCGACGAGCACGAGCGTCGGCACGCCGACCCGGCCCAGTTCGGCCCGCACGTCGAACGCGGCGAGCGCCTCGCAGGCCGCGATGTAGCAGCCCGGGTCGGTGGTGCGGACCATCTGCACCGCCCACTCGGTGATCGCGGGCTGCGCCGCGGCGAACCCGCCGGTGAACCAGCGGTCGGGCGCGGCCCGGGCCACCGGGTCCAGCCCGTTCGTCCGTACGACCACCCCGCGCTGCCGGAACTCGTCGGCGGTCCCGAACCGGGGCGAGGCCGCGACCAGCGCCAGGGAGGCGAGCCGCTCGGGCCGCCGCAGGGCCAGCTCCATGCCGATCGCACCGCCCAGCGCGCAGCCCGCGTAGCCGAACCGCTGCACGCCCAGCGAGTCCAGCGTGGCCAGCAGCCGGGTGGTCAGCTCGGCGACGGAACCGGCCGGGTGGGCGGGAGCCCCGCCGTGGCCGGGCAGGTCGAACCGCAGGACCCGCCACTGTTTGATCAGCTCCGGCACCTGGCGGTCCCACATGTGCCATGTGGTACCCAGTGAGGGACCCAAGATCAGGACCGGAGCGTCTTCTGGCCCGTCAAAGCGGTATTGCAGGGTGTTCGGTGGTGTCTCACTCACGCCCCAGACCCTCTCACGTCTCACGGACGCCCCTATAACGGGGGAACACTGGATACCGTCCTGACCAGGTGGAAGACCTCTCGGGCGGCATATCGCTTGAGGCATCGGATGATCTCACGCCGGGTCTTGCCTTCCTGGGTGCGGCGTTCGTAGTACGCCCGGGTGCGCGGGTCGTGGCGCAGGCGGGTGAACACGATGCGGTGCAGGGCGGCGTTGGCCTGCCGGTCGCCGCCGTAGTTGAGCCGGCGCGTGCTCCGACGGCCGGAGGAGTACTCGATGGGGCTGACTCCGCAAAGGGCAGCAAAGGACGCCTCGGTGTTCAGTCGCTCGGGGTTGTCTCCCATGGTGATCAGGAGAGTGACGGCGCTGTCCGGACCGATGCCCACCGGTACGAGCAGCCGTGGGGCATGGTGTTCGACGAGCCGGGTCAGTCGCTGGTTCAGCTCATTGATCTGCCCGTTGAGCTGTTCGATGCGCTCGGCGAGCATGCGCAACGTCAGGTGGGTGGCCTGGACCACCGCGTCCTCGTCTCCCCCGCCATCGGGTGGGCTGAGGGTCGCGCAGGTGCGGAACAGCTCGGCATTGCCCAGGCTCGACAACCGTTCCCGCAGGGCGGGGTCGGCGATCACTAGGACGGCCTTGAGCTGGTTGATCGCCTGGGTACGGGCCTTGACCGCGGAGTCCTTGGCGAGTTTGTAGATCCGGGCGCTGTGCACGGGTCCGTCGCCGGATTTGACCTGGGCCCGGGTGCGACCGCTGAGCACGGCTCGCGCGGCGGCCTGCGCATCGAGCGGGTCCGACTTGCCGAGCAGACGGCGGGCCGAGCGGTCGGGCCGGTTCACTTCGAACACCTGGATCTGCTGGGTCGGCAGGTAGCGGGACAGGCCCGCGCCGAAGGTACCGGTGCCCTCCACGCCGGCCCGGCGCACCGTACCCCGCTTGCGGGCCCACACGAGCAGCCGACGGTAGCCGGCCGCCGTCGCCGGAAAGGACTCGGTGCCCAGAACCTTCCCCAGCGAGGACACCACGGCGGCGACATGGACCTCGCCGTGCGTGTCCACGCCCAGGACGACCTCGCCCCGAACAGGAGGATCCGCGCTGGAGGAGGTGCTGTGCTGTCTGGTCGTCATGGTGTTTGGCCTCCCGCGTGGTGACCGGCTGGGCGGATGGCACCGGCCCGCTCGGGCGGTCTGAACCGTGATGGCGCCTGGAACTCGGCAAGGCCCCTATTGGGACACGCCCTGTGGCTCGGTGACAGCAGAACCCATCCCGCGACGACGGTCGACAAGCCTGTGACTGGACACTTCGGTCAAAGATCTCAAGAGTCAGACCCCCGTCCGGGACGGCATCGCGCAACCGTCCCATCCATCCCGGCGCATCGGCACCCACCGACCACAGCCGGATGGCTTCGCCCGAACCAATGCCCAACCTGGCCGGAGCAGGCTGAGAATGAGTTGGCTCCCCGCCCCCTCGCGACCGGCAATGACAGACAGCCGTCTGGGCCGCCTTACGGTCGCCCTCCATCGGCCATCGCACGAACGGCTTCGAGCCCTCATTCTGGTGCACAGTTGTCCGCAAGTCATGGCGCGGGCTGCCAAAGAGGCTGCCTAGCAACTCGGCAAAAGCACCGGCGAGTGCTTCGGAACTCGGCCTACTCGAGTAACGGGGAACCAGCAGCACCGCACGAAGGGGCGCCCGCGTGGAAGGCATGGCGCATGTGGGCGCTGCCGGACCCGATGCTCGTGGCCCCCGTGTCCGACCCGGCGCCGCCCGATGGGTGGGCCGCCGAGGAGAAGTGGGACGGTTCTCAAGACACCTCGTGATGTCTCATTCGCGTTGGCACCGTTCAGCTGGGTCACGACTGGTCCTTCGTGCGTGCGGCTGAGGCTTGCCGGGTGTCTGCGCCGGTGCTGACGTGCCGCTGGGTCTCCTGGGGGCCGTGCCAGTCCAGGCAGACGGCGGTGGCATCGTCTTCGAGCCGGCCGTCGGCGGCGTCCCGGACCGCGGACGTCAGCGCCAGCACGGTCTCCCTCGGGTGCAAATTCCGGGTGCGCGCCAGCAGGGCGGGCAGATCGACCTTCTCTCCGTGACGTTCGAGCATGCCGTCGGTGAACATGAGCAGACGGTCACCGGGCCGCAGGTCGAGGTCCTGCACACGGTACGGGTGGGGAGTCAGCTCAGACAGCCCGAAGGGATGGTCCACCTCGCAGGTGATCGTCTCCACAGCCCCGTTGCGCATGCGCAGTGGCCAGGGATGACCGGCGTTGACGAGTTGGGCCCGCCCGGTCTGGAGATTGATGCGCAGGAGCTGCCCGGTGGCATGACCGTGGCCGTGTTCGATCAGTGCCTGGTCTGCCCGGTGGGCCTGTTCGGCCAGGCCGGTGCCCGCCCGGCGGGCCCCGCGCAGGGCGCCCACCAGGACCGTGGCGGCCAGGGCGGAATCCATGTCGTGGCCCATGGGATCGGTCACCGACACGTGCAAGGTGTCGCGGTCCACGGTGTAGTCGAAGGTGTCGCCGCTGAGGTCCTCGGAGGGCTCCAGGTTCCCGCACAGGGTGAACTGTGCGGCCTCGCACGACAGCGACAGGGGCAGCAGCTGGTACTGGATTTCAGCTGCCAGGGTGGGGGGCTTGGAGCGTTTGCCCCAGGTGTAGAGATCGGTGAAGTGGCCGTTGGCGATCACGATGTAGGCCAGGATGTGGGCGGCTTCCCCGACTGCGTCGAGCACGTCCTCGCCAGGGCCGGTCGGCAGGAGCAGTTCCAGCAGCCCGATCGCATCCCCGCGGTTGGTGACGGGCGCGATCACCCGCTGTCCCTCGCCGGTCGCGTCCTGATACAGGCGCTGGGTACGGATCACCTCCTCGTAGACGCTGCCGAACAGGGGAATCCGCTCGGCCTGCCGCCCACCCCGAGTGGGAGCGGTGGACAGCCGAGCCACCGCCTTCCCCGTCAGGTCCACGATGAGGAAAGAGACCTTCGTGGCCTCGAAACGCCGCCGCAGGTCCTCCGCGATCACGTCGACGGCGTCCGCCGGCGCCGCTGTCTCCGCTGCCGTCAGCAATCGGGTGAGCCCACTCTGTCGACCACTCACGACCGCAGTCCCTTCCACAGCCCCCCACCAGCTTGGTAATCGCCGCAGTGAGCGTCAATCCGTGAACAGTCACGCTCCGGCATTCGCCCGCGGACGCGGCCGCCACGGCTGCTCTGTACAAAAGCGGCTCGACGGGCCCATGTCTTAGGAGACACGCCAGAGTCTGGAGAACGATCGCTGGAGAGCGCTGCTCTCTCTGGATGCCGGGCGTTTGGTGTTGCGCTCGCGCAGGGACAGGAACCTCGCACCCTCCTTCCCCGAGGTTCGTTCCGGGCACGGTCCAGCTGCCGACGCGACGGCCCTGGACGGCGAGCTGGTCGTACGGGAAATCCAGCAGGCTCGCCTTCGAGCGACTCCGGGGTCGCCTCCAGCGGCGCGGTGCCGGCGCTGCCCGGCTCGCCGAGCAGTGGCCCGCCCACTTCGTCGCCTTCGACTTGTTGCGCCTGGCGGGCACCGACACGACCAGATGGCCGTACGCGGGCGCCGCAGGGCTGCTCTGGAACGCCCCTTTGCCGAACAGAACCTCACCGCGCCGTGGGCGCTGTGCCCGTCGTTCCCGCTGACCTGGGGATTCACGAAACTGCGGACAGAGCCCTGAAAACGGCCAGGGCTACTTGTCGCCCCACTTGGTCCGGCGTTCAACGGAGTGGGGAGTTTCAGCGAGCGTCGCGCCCGCTGCCGACCACGCGGCCGGTACGTTGGCGGCCACCGGTCCCGGCTGACGTGGACCCGCAACGCAGCCGGCCCGCAATCCCGCAGTTCAGGGGCGGCCACTCCGCCGACCTGACCGCCGAATACCGAGCCGGGTCCCATGGCCGGCCGCTTCACCGTGCCGTCGGGTCCGTTCCGCGGGGAATTCCTCGATACCGATGACCCGCAGCAGTTCCAGCCGCTCGCGAGCCTCGGCGACGCCGAGCGCGGCGCCGTGGTCGGCGAGCAGAAGACGGATGCCGCACCGGCCGCTCCCAGGAAGGCGCTGTGCACGGTGGCCAGCGGGGAGTCGGGCGGTGCGTCCAGGTCCACCCGCTCCTCAAGGACGGGAGCGCCTCCGTTCAGTACCTGGACCAGGGGCGAGTGGGTCGCCTCCCCGACCGGGGGCAGATGACCGCGCCAGTCCTCCTGCCAGGCTTCACGGCTCTCCGGGCCGGTCACGGCAACTCGGTGCACCTGACGGGATCCGACCCGCAGGTCCACCGCGGCCCAGTCGGCGAGGCGGGGAGCAAGGCCGCGGCTCAACCGGGCGAGGGCCTCGTCCACCTCCAGGGTCTGACCGAGCACCTCGGTGATCTCCGCGACGAGTGTCAACCGCTCGGCGAGACTCTCCAGAGCGCTCGCACGAGCGGCTCGTTCCGCCTGTTCCATCCGTTCTGACTGCCCCGCACGTTCCGCGCGTTCCCTACCGGCACGGCGGTCCGCCGCGGTCTCGACGATCAGCACGACCAGGCCACGCAGACGCCGGAGACGTCGTCCGCTAGGGGTGGCCGACGAGGAGATCGGGACCAGCCGTCCGTCACCACGCAGGCATCTGTCGTCGTACCCGCGTGCCGAACGCCTCTCGGCCAGTGCCCACAGCAGCGGGCAGCGCTCCCGCGGGACGAGGGCACCTCCCGGGTCGCGATGGCACAGGGTCGTGCGTGGAACTCGCCGTCACCACCCGCCACACCAACGGCGGGGCCATGGGCGCCATCGTGGGGCGCCACCACTGCGGTCCCGTCAGCGGCTCCCCCGGCTCGTTGGCTGAACCGGAGGAGCCTGAGTCGAGCCAGCCCCATGGATACGCTGCTGAAACGCGGCCCACCTCCGGGTCCCCCTCCCGAGTCCCCCACACACGAACGCCCTGCCGCGATGTGCGACAGGCGCTCAATCGAAGCCGCGACCGGTCGTGCGCAGGACGCCGGGAGGAGGGGATGCTCTGGGACGCCGCGCTCAGGACGTCTTCTTCCGGCTGCGGTTGATGCACTCCGAACGCACGGCCGTCCGCGCCCCCACCGGAGACCCTCGAACCGACTCTGAAGACGGTCAGCCGAGCCAGGACGACACCCGGCCTCGTGATCCTGCCCCGGTATCTGATGGTCGAACCGTCCTCCGCCCGGATCGGGCGCGCCGACAGCCACCCGCGACCATGGACGGCACATCCCGCGATCCGAGCGGTACTGGTCGTCGCAGGGCAGGGCCCACCGTCATGGCCGAGTTGAACCCCGAGTGAGCTCCGCTCCACCGGCCGCTGCGCGCCGTGGAACGGGATGCACGAAAACGGCAACCTGGGGTAATGGTCGAACTGTCGTCCTCGCAATTCCATACGGCACCGGCGCCCCGGACGGGAAACCCGAGGTCTGGGATGTGATCATGATGGAAGACTCTCTGAACGGCACCCCCGATGCGACTCGAGGGGCACTTGGTTCCGGCACGGACACCGCTCCTGAACAAGATCAGCGAGTTGCAGACGGAAATCAGTCAGCTGCAGGAGGCCGTCGTCTCCCACACCGTGGTGGACCAAGCGATCGGTGTGGTCATCGCCCTCGGTGGCCTGCGTCCCGAGCAGGGCTTCCAAGTGCTACGAGAGGTCTCACAGCACACCAATACGAAACTGCGTCAGGTCTGCGAACTGATCGTGGACTGGGTACACGGCGAACAGCTGCCCGACGAGATCCGCACCTCCCTGGACAAGGCACTGGCCACCGCACGGTCCATCTGAACGCAGCACAGCTCTGCCGCCCGCGTTCTGAGCCGGACGGCAGGGCGGGCGGACGAGTTGAATGCCAGCTCACTTCCGAACCCGCACGCGACGCGACCTCCGCTCAACGTGTCCCCGAACCCATCTGACCAAAACGTCGCACGCCAGACTCTTCGGCGGTCGCTGATCACGCACGCTACGAAGCGCCGGGGCCAAACCGGAACGCCGCTCGGGACAACGTCGTAGCCGGTCCGTTCTCGTCTGCGTCATGCGCTGAGCGAGAAGCCGTATGTACGCGGGCCGGTGCCCGCCGAGGCCGCGTACCGGCACCGGGCGGCAGGCCGGCGCGGGCCGAACAGCCGCTCAGTACGCCTGGGACCTGTGCGCTGGAGATCCTCCAGGGCGTCCGGGATGACGGTGCGTCGGTGTCATGCCAGCCAGCTGCCCACCACGTCGGCGGTTTCGCGCAGGGCCGCGAGCTGGCTGCGGGTGAATCCGGCGATGGGCCGGGCGTGATGCGTCGAGATCGCTCCCAGCAAGGCACCACGCTCGTCGAGCAGCGGGACGCTGTGACAAGCGCGGCTGTCTGCGTCCAGGATCACGTGCCGGGAACATCGGGGAGCCGCACATGGCCCATGGCGGTCTCGGTGATCTCCAGTACGCGGCGCAGCCCCGCGCCGAGGACCGCGCCCTGCGGAGCCGTCGGGCTTGTGCTGCCGGACAGGCGGAGCCCCGGAAGCCGGGGAGCGCCGGCCCGGGCGCGGTGGGAAACCAGCCGCCGGTCCGCTCATCCGGCCCGGCGATGCGGTTGACCGCGTCCGCAAGACGCCTGGCCGGACGGACTCGGACGGGTGCTGACGTGAGTGTCGATCTCCTGGCCCACGGGTGGCCGCCTCGCCCTCCTCGCTGCTCGGCAGGCCGCCCGTACATGATCCGGTCTCTTGCGTTGTCTCCTTGCCGGCGCGCACACACCTGGTGTCACGGTCGCAGGATCATGGCGTACGGCCTGCACTGCGTGGTCTCAGGGCGAGACGCCGTCGTCCGACTGGGGCAGTCGCAGGGCGAGCAGGGCGATGTCGTCGTGGGCCCCTGCCACGAGTCCGTTCATCAGCTCGTCGCTCAGCTCGTCGATGTCCTGGCCGACCAGGGCGGCAGCGTGCTGCCGGAGCCGGGTCATGCCGTGATCCATGGATTCGCCGCGCCGCTCGATCAGACCGTCCGTGTACAACAGCAGGGTGCTGCCCTCGGGCAGGGACAGGCAGGCACTGGGCCGTTCGGCGTGCGGGTCGACGCCCAGCAGGAGTCCGTGTGCTTCCCAGAGGTAGGTGGTGTCGCCGTCCGCGGTGACCAGCAGGGGTGGTGGATGTCCGGCACTCGCCCATTCCAGCTGGTACGGCCCTCCTTCCTGGCCCTTGAGCAGTGCGTACACGCAGGTGGCGGTGCGGTGGCTGTAGAGGGCGTCGACTGCGAGGTCCAAGCGGCGCAGGATCATGCCGGGGGGCTCCCGGCGGTCGCAGGCGATGCCACGCAGCATGTTCCGGATCTGGCTCATGGTCACGGCGGCATGCAGATCGTGGCCGGTGACGTCGCCGATGATCAGAGTGGTGTCACCGCTTTCCGGCAGGACGAAGCTGTCGTACCAGTCACCGCCGATCTGCGCGGTGGCGAGCGCCGGGGAGTAGCGGGCGGTGATGCGCAGACCCGGTACGACGGGCAGGTCCGGCAGCAGGGAGCGCTGGAGGCGCTCGGCGACGGCCTGGGTCTCGGCGTAGAGCCTGGCGTTGTCGAGGGCCAGCGCGATGCGGTGGGTCAGGTCCTCGACCAGCGCCAGGTCCGCCTCGCCCCACGGCGGGTGTCCCTCGCCCCTGACGAGGGTCAGCGCACCCAGCACTCGCCGACGTGCCCGCAGGGGTGCCACGATCACGGAGTCTCCCCCGAGTCGGGCGAACGGTTGCATGGTTGCCGT
>NZ_JBSFKD010000071.1:0-14041 GCF_053598395.1 Streptomyces sp. NPDC001135
GGCGCGGCGCCGCGCCTCAGCCGGCGCGGGTCCCGCCTCGGCTGGCACGGGCTTTGCCTCGGCCGGCACGGGCCTGACCTCGGCCGACGCGGGCCCCGCCTCGGCCGGCACGGGCCTGACATCGGACCGGCACGGGCCCCGCCTCGGCCGCCACGGCCCGACCCCGGTCCCTCGCCCGTCGCCACGGTCCGTTCCGGCTGCCGCGGGCGTTCGGCGGGGCTCCGCCGTGCGCGGTGTTTCAGTGTGTGGCGCCCTGGATACACCGCGAGGGTTCGGCCCCGCAGCTCGCGAGCCCGTGCACACACGTCGCAGTGAGGTCGTCACCATGTCCCATGCCCCGCCCCCCGCAGGACCGTCGAACCGCACCGGGCCGGTCGCGACCTCCGTCCCCGAGGCGGGTTCCGGTCACGGTTCCGGGGATCGGGCCGGCCGGCACCGCACCGTCCTGGTGACGGGCGCATCCTCGGGCATCGGCGCCGTCGTCGCCCGCCGTTTCGCCGCAGAGGGCGGCTGGCGGCTGGTGCTGAACGGACGCGACGCCACACGTCTGGAGCAGGTGGCCGCCCAGGTCGACGCCCTGGCCCTGCCCGCGGACCTCACCCGGCCGGGCGCCGACCGTCGGCTCACCGATCTCGTCCTGGACCACGCGGGCCGCCTCGACCTCCTGGTGGCAGGCGCCGGCGTGGGCTGGGCCGGCGACTTCACCGCGATGCCCCACGCCCGCATCGACGAGATCGTCGGCGTCGACCTGCTGGCCACGCTGCACCTCGTGCGCGCCCTGCTGCCCCACATGGTCGCCGCCGGCACGGGGCGCATCGTGCTCGTCGGATCGGTCGCCGGCAGCCTCGGCGTGCGCGGCGAGGCCGTGTACTCCGCCGCGAAGGCCGCCCTGGCCGCCTTCGCCGACGCCCTGCGCTACGAGCTGCGCCGCACCGGGGTGGGCGTCACCCATGTGATCCCGGGCGCGGTCGACACCCCCTTCTTCGAGCGGCGGGGTGCCCCCTACACCAGGACATGGCCGCGACCGGTGTCACCCGAACGGGTGGCGGACGCCGTCTGGAGCGCCGTCCTGCACGGCAGGGACGAGGTGTACGTCCCAGGCTGGCTGGGCTTCCCGGCGCGGGTGCGCGGCGTCGCGCCCGGGCTCTACCGGCGGCTCGCCGCCCGCTTCGGATGAGCGGTCATGACCGCCGTCACCGTGCTGCTCGCCCTGCTCGCGGCCCTGACGAACGCCTCCGCGTCCGTGCTCCAGCGCCGGGCCGCCGTACAGGAGCCGCACGCGGACGGCGGAGCCGGGCCGGCCGCGCGCCGGCTCGCCCGGCTGCTGCGGCGCCCCTACTGGCTGGCGGGGGCCGCGCTGCTGGGACTCTCCGGGCTGCTGCAGGCCGGGGCGCTGGCCGTCGGCAGCCTCTCCCTGGTCCAGCCCCTGCTGGCCACGGAACTGCTGTTCACCCTGGTCGTGGGCGGTGTGGTGTTCCGGCGCCGGCCCGGCCTCGCGACCTGGCTGGCCTTCGTCGCCCTCGCCGTCGGGCTGGCCCTCTTCCTGCTGGCTGCGGCGCCCGGTGCCGGCCGGCCGAGCGCGCCGCCCCGGGCCTGGCTCCTGGGCGGCGGCGGGGCGGTCGGCGTGGTCGTACTCCTCATGGCCGCCGCCCGCCCGACCAGAGGCGCGCCCCGGGCCGCGCTGGTCGGCCTCGCCTCCGCCGTGTGCTTCGCCACCACCGCCGCGCTGCTCAAGGAAGCCGTGGGGCGGCTGGGACAGGGGCCCGCGGCGATGTTCACGCACTGGTCGCCGTACGCCACGGCCGCCACCGGGCTCGTCGCCTTCCTGCTGCTGCAGAGCGCGCTGGGCGCCGGGTCGCTCACCGCCTCGCAGCCCGCCCTCACCCTCGGCGACGCGCTCACCAGCGTCGTCCTCGGGTGGGTCCTGTTCGCCGAGGCGATCCACCTCGGGCTGCGGATGCTGCCGGAGGCAGTCGGTGTCGCGCTGATCGGCGCGGGCAGCATCGGCCTGGCGCGGGCACCGGCCCTCGGGCGGCACTGGGATGCGTCCGGGCGGGACAGCAGGGACAGTCGGGACCACCGGGACAGCAGGGACCGGCGCGGCGGCCGAGACACCGGGGAGACCGGCCGTCGGCGCCGAGTCCAGAGGTGAGGACGCGGTCCCCGTACCGAAAGGCAGGTCAGTGATGCCCCTCAGGTCCGGCCTTCCAAGGCGGGCGGCGGCCGCCCTGCTGCCGGTCGCCGTCGCCGCCGCGCACATCGGACCGGCGGCCACCTGGCTCCCGGGGGTACGGCTGCTGCTGTTCCCCGGGCTCTGCGGCACCGGCCGCCGCCGGCACGTCGCGCTGACCTTCGACGACGGTCCGGACCCCGCGTCCACGCCACGTTTCCTCGACGCGCTGGACGACCTCGGCGTGCGGGCGACCTTCTTCGTGCTCGGCGAGCACGTGGTGCGCCATCCCGCGCTGGCCCGGGAGACCGCCCGACGCGGACACGAGCTGGCGGTGCACGGCTGGACGCACGACCGTCCCTGGCGGCCCGCCCCCGCCCGGGACGCCGCCCAGGTCGCCCGGACCGTCCGCGCGCTGTACGACGTCAGCGGCCACCGGCCGCAGTGGTACCGGCCGCCCTACGGGATCCTCACCTCGGGACGCTGGCTGGCCGCACGCCGGGCCGGGCTGCGGCCGGTGCTGTGGTCGGCGTGGGGCAAGGACTGGACGGCCGACGCCACCCCGGCGTCGGTGCGGGCCCTGGTCGCGGCGGAGCTGCGCGGCGGCGGTACCGTCCTGCTGCACGACTCCGACCGGTTCGCGGCCCCCGGCTGCTGGCACTCGGCCCTCGGCGCCCTGCCCGCCGTGGTGGCGAACTGCCGGGAGGCCGGGCTCTCGATCGGCCCCTTGCGCGACCACGGGGCGCTTGGCTGAACCCAGGCCGGGGGGCCGTCCGGCGGACGTCCGGGTGCGGGCCGAGGAGTCGGCCGACGCCGGGCCGCGAGACGCGAGACGCGAGCCTCGGGTCGGCCGTCCGACGCGACGGGACGGGACCGTGGACAGTGGCCGTCGGCGCCCGGCGCCCGGAGCCCCCGCGTCACAGCCCGGCCACATGCGCCATCGGATCACCCCGGAACAGCGCCCGCCCCCGTGCCACCCGTTCCGCCCGCTCCGGGCCGCCTTCCGTGAGCCTGCCCAGAGCCGTCAGCAACGCCGGCCCGTCCGGGGCCAGTTCCGACACGCCGAGGCCGGCCATCCGGCGGACCCCGTCCACCCCGTGGCCGGGCAGGGGCCGGTACCCGACCACCGGCAGCCCGGCGGCCAGGGCCTGTACGGCGGTCTGGCCGGCCGCGTTGTCCAGCAGGGCGTACGCGGCGGACAGCAGCCCGGGCATGTCGTCCACCCAGTCCAGGGCCAGGACCCCGGGCACCCGGGCCACCCGCTCCCGCAGCCGTGCGTTGCGCCCGCACAGCACCACCGGCAGGTACCCGGCCCCCGTCAGCAGTCCGGCGGTGGCGTCCGCCCGGGACGCCGCGCCCCAGGCACCGGCGGACAGCAGGACCGGCGGCCGGCCGGGCGCCTGCCCGGCGAAGCGCTCCCGCCACCGCGAGGCACCGGCCGCCGCCGCCCGGAACTGCGGCGCGACCGCCGGTCCGGTCGTCACGACGGGCCTGTCCAGGGCCCGGCGCACCTCGGCCGCCGCCCCGTCCGTGAGGCACAGATACTGGTCGTTGCCGGGATGCAGCCACTGCCGGTGCACGGCGAAGTCGACGAGGAAGACGGCGCTCGGCACCCGCAGCTCGCCCCGGGCCCTGAGATGACCGGTGAGCTGCGCGGCCAGGTGGAAGACGCACACCACCACGTCGGCGTCCAGCCGCCGCACGAGGTCCGTCAGCCGGTCACCGGCGAGCCGGGCCAGCGGTACCCCGCTGGGACGCGGCCCCCTGCCGCCGCGCAGGAACGCGCCGTAGACACCGGCGTACAGCCAGGGAAAGTGCCGTACCGACGCCTGGTACGAGCGGCGCAGCCCGCCGCCCAGGCCGTACGGCAGCAGCCGCAGGACGTCGGCCACCTGCGGCTCGTGTCCGTACGCCGCCGCCCGGCGCGCCAGTTCGGCGGCCACGGTGTCGTGACCGGCCCCCATGCTCGCGCTCAGGATCAGCGGGCGCCGCCGGACACCCGGCACGGCTTCGGGGGAGGCCACCTCGGCAGGAGTGCGCACGGCTTCCGATTCTCCGGTGAACCCGCGCGTAAACGGCCCGCCCCTGGGCCGTGTCGCTCCCGGGCCGTGTCGTGAGTTGCCCGGAGCGCGCCGGGGTGGATGAATCGGCACAGGAGAGCGTGTGGGCGGCGAGCACGGGAGGAGCCGTGAGGCGGTTGCGGCGCGGCCTGCACCGCGCTTGGGAGTGGCTGAGGGTCGGAGCCCTGTTCGATCACGGCCGCGAGCTGGAACTGATGCACCGGGCCATGGGCTTCGCCACCCTGGCGCTGGTGACGCTGGCACCGCTGCTGATCGTGGTCGCCGCCGCCGATCCCCTGGTACGGGGCGGTTTCGCCTCGTGGCTCACCGACGGCATGGGCCTGTCCGGCCGGTCCGCCCACGTGCTCACCGACGTCATCAGCCCGCCGCGCAGCGTCATCGGCACGACCAGTGTCTGGGGCGGTGTCCTGCTGGCCGTCTTCGGCGTGTCCTTCGGCGGCAGCGTGCAGAACGCCTACGAACGCATCTGGGGGCTGGCCGCCGGCCCCTGGCACCGGGTCTGGCGGCAGGCGACCTGGCTGGTGGTGCTCACCGCCTACCTCTACCAGGAGGTGGCGACCAAGAACGCGCTGCACGGGGGCCAGCGGATCGCGCTGTCCACGGTGAGCGGCGTGCTGTTCTTCTGGTGGGGACAGCGCTTCCTGCTGGGCGGCCAGATCCACTGGCGCTCGCTGCTGCCCGGCGCGCTCGCCACCGTCCTGGGCCTGGCAGGCCTGCGGGCCTTCTCCTACCTCGTCTTCACCCCGCTGATCGTCACCAACGCACTCAGCTACGGCGCCGTCGGCACCGTGCTCGTGGTGGAGTCCTGGCTCATCGGCGTCGGCTTCGTCATCTACGGCGGCGCCCTGTTCGGCCGCTGGTTCTGCGAACACCACTGGACGCCGCACCACGACGACGACCCGGACGCCGACGAGGAGCCCGGTTAGGCCATCTGCCGGCGCACCAGCTCGTGCAGCCGGCCCGTGGTGTCCGCGAGCAGCTCGGCCGGGGTGCCCTGCTGGACGACCTTGCCGTCCTCCATCACGATCACCCGGTCGGCGTCCAGGACCGTCGACAGGCGGTGCGCGATGACCACGCGGGTGGCGTTCAGCTTGCGGGTGCTGTCGATGACGATCCGCTGGGTGTCGTTGTCCAGGGCGCTGGTGGCCTCGTCGAAGAACAGGATCCGCGGGCGCCGGATCAGCGCCTGGGCGATCATCAGGCGCTGCCGCTGGCCGCCGGAGACCGCCCCGTTGCCGGCCACGATGGTGTGCAGGCCCATCGGCATCCGCTTGATGTCCTCCGCGAGACCCGCCAGCTCCGCCGCCGCCATCGCCTCCTCCGGCGTGTACGGCTCGGTGCCGCAGATGACGTCCAGGATGGAGCCGGTGAACGGCTGCGCGTGCTGCAGCACCACCCCGCACTGGCGGCGCACCGCCGACTGGTCGAGTGCCGCGAGATCCTGGCCGTCGTACAGGACACTGCCGGAGACCGGCTTGTCGAAGCCGATGAGGAGCCGCAGCAGGGTGGACTTGCCGCAGCCGCTCGGGCCGACGACCGCCACGAACTCGCCCGGCCGGACGGCGAAGGACACGTCGTCCAGGACGAGCGGGCCGTCGTCGGCGTACCGGAAGGAGAGCCGGCGGGCCTCGATCGCGCCGGACAGCGGACCCGGCCGGGTGCTCGACGTGCGCACCTCTGGGGTCGCCTCGAAGACCGGCTTGATCTCCTCGAACAGCGGCAGCGCGGCCACCGCCGACACGAACGAGCCGGTCAGCTGGGTGACCGAGGTCAGCACCATCGTCACCGAGGTGTTGAAGGTGAGGAAGTCGGCCGCCGACATGGCGCCCCTGGCCGGGCCCGCCAGCAGCATGAACATCAGCAGCGTGCACACCGGCAGATAGATCCCGCCGAGCACCGTGGTGAGGTTCTTGATCCGGCCGACCTTCTGCTGCAGCTCCCGGCTGCGCGCGAACTCCCGTGCCCAGGCCGCGTAGGCGTAGTTCTCGGCCGCCGCCACCCGCAGCTTGGGCAGCCCCCGCAGGGTCTGGAATGCCTGGTTGTTGAGCTTGTTTCCCAGCACCACCAGTTTCCGCTGCCAGCGCACCTGCCACAGCCCGAGCCCCAGGAACACGGCCGCGATGACGACGAGCATGCCGATCGCCGCCAGGGCCATCGACGGGCTGTACCAGAACAGCAGGCCCAGGTTCATCGCGCCGACGGTCACGGACTGGGCGACCACCGGGCCGACACCCGCCAGCAGCCGCCGCATCGCGCTGATGCCCATGGCGGCACTGGCGAGTTCACCGGTGGAGCGCTGGGTGAAGAACCGGGTGGGCAGCCGCAGCAGCCGGTCCCAGACGGCCGGCTGCAGCGCGGCCTCGATCCGGCCCTCCAGACGCAGGATGGACAGGTTCTCCAGCAGGGTGAACGCCGCCGCGACCACGCCGCTGACCATCACGGCCAGGCAGACCTGGACGATCAGGCCCTCCTGCGCGCGCGGCACGTACTCGCCGAGCACCTTGCCCGTCGCGATCGGCACCAGCGCGCCGATCGCCACCGTCACCAGGCCCGCCAGCAGCAGGCCGAGCAGGTCACCCCGGGTGCCGCGCAGGCTGAACCGCAGCAGGCCGAACGGCGAGAGCGCCTTGTCGGGCAGTGGCCGGTAGAACATCACCGCGCGCGGCTCGAACTCCTCCGCGTTCGCCTTCTCGATCGGGGTCTCGCGGCCGGTGCCGGGATGGACGGCCACATACCCGCCGCGCCGCCACAGCAGGGCGACCGGCGCCCCGGACAACGCCCGGTGCCCGACCAGCGGGCCCACGTTCTCCCGCCACCAGCGCCCCTGCAGCCGCACGGCCCGGGTGCGCACCCGGGAGGCGAGCGCCACCCGTTCGACCGGGTCGAGGCGCTCGCTCTCGGTGCCGCTCTGCGCGGGCTCCGCGAGTGTGATCCCGGCCGCCTCGGCGACCAGCTTGCAGGCGGCGTAACCGGCGTCGGCGTCGGCGGTCGTGGTCCGGCGGGCCGACCGCTTGCCGATGGACGCCAACAGGGTCTGGTCGGCCTCGGCGCGCACCGCCTCACCGGCCTTGATCCCGGCGGCCGTACGGGTCTCGTGGGTGCGCTCCAGCTGCTCGATCCACCGGTCCAGCGCGGTCAGCAGCCGGTACTGCTGGTCCACCATGGACTGCCACAGCGCCGGGTCCATCAGCAGGTCGGCGGCGGCCTCCGCGCCGTACAACGAGCCGTACTGGACGCTGCCCGGCGGCACCTGCATCCAGAACACGTCGTCGTCCGTCGGCGTGGCGGACCGTTCCTCCGCCATCGGTGCCTGGAACAGCACGGAAAGGCCCCGGCCGACGCCGAGCGCGACCGCGTACTCCAGCGGGCTGGTGGCCGGCGGCACGTACTGGGGGTTGCCGTACTCGTCGTACGACCAGGTCTGGGTGTTCGCCGGCTGGTACAGCTCGCGCAGGTTGATCCGGTGCACCACGCAGTCCCGGACCGGGCGGGCCACCAGGGTGTGCTGGGGCCCGGCGACCGGGCCGAGCAGCAACGCGCCCGCCTCCAGCCGACCCAGGTGGTGCCAGTGGCCCTGCTGGACGGCGTCGACCGCGAACAGGTCCAGGGCGCCGGCCGAGACCAGCCACAGCACCTGCGGGCCTTCGAGGTCGAGGCGGTTGAAACCGGAGCAGTCGATGCGTGCGCCCATGGCACCCAGCGCACCGAGCACCAGGTCGCCTCCGTGCCCCTCCTGAACGGCCGTCATCTCATCGCTCCCTGACCAGCGCGGCGTACGCGCCGCCGCGCGCCACCAGCTCCTCGTGCCGCCCGCGCTCGACGACCGTGCCGTGCTGGAGCACGACGATCTCGTCGCTGTCGCGGACCGTGCTCAGCCGGTGCGCGATCACCACACAGGCACAGCCGCGCCGGCGCAGGTTGTCCATCACGACCAGCTCGGTCTCCGCGTCCAGCGCGCTGGTCACCTCGTCCAGGACGAGAATGCTCGGCCGGCGGACCAGGGCCCGCGCGATCTCGAGCCGCTGGCGCTGGCCGCCGGAGAAGTTGTGGCCGTCCTGCTCGACCTTGCTGTGGATGCCGCCGGGCCGGCGCGTCACCACGTCGTACAGGGCCGCGTCCTTCAGCGCATCCACCACGGCCTCGTCCGGGATCGACGGGTCCCACAGGGCGATGTTGTCGCGGACCGACCCCTCGAAGAGGAACACGTCCTGGTCGACGAAGGAGACGGAGGCGGCGAGGGCGCCGCGCGGGATGTCCTCAAGGCGGCGGCCGTCGATGCGGATCACCCCGTCCCACGGGGTGTACAGGCCCGAGATCAGCCGGGACACGGTGGACTTGCCGCTGCCCGAGCCGCCCACCAGCGCCACCTGCTGACCCGGACCCACGGTCAGGTCGAAGCCGCTCAGCAGCGGCTTGTCCAGCGGGCTGTAGCCGAAGGTCACGTTCTCCAGCTCGACGTGCCCGTGCAGCCGGCGCGTGGAGTCGGCGCCGCCGGGGCGGGCGTAGAGCGGGTCGGCCTGGAAGTTCTCCACGTCCTTCAGCCGGGCCACGTCGGCCGCGAAGTCCTGGATGCGGCCCGCCACGCCGTTGAGCCGGGTCAGCGGGGCGGTGAAGCGGGTGACCAGCGCCTGGAAGGCGACCAGCAGACCCACCGAGATGTGTCCCTCGACCGCGCGCAGGCCGCCGATCCACAGGATCAGCGCGCTGTTGAAGGTGGCGAGGGTGGGAGCGACCACGCCCAGCCAGGCGCTCGGCACACCGAGCCGCTGCTGCTCCTCCAGTGTGGTGGCGTGCTGCCCGGCCCACTTGCGGAAGTAGCCGTCCTCGCCGCCGGTCGCCTTCATCGTCTCGATCAGCTGCAGACCGGTGTACGAGGTGTTGGTCAGCCGCGCCGTGTCCGCGCGCAGCTTCGCCGTACGGGTCGCGCGCAGCCGTACCACCAGCCGCATGGCCACCACGTTGAACAGGGCCACGCCGATGCCGACGAACGTCAGCTGCGGGTCGTAGGTGTAGAGCAGCACCGCGTACAGCACCACGACGATCGCGTCGACACCCGCCGCCGCGAGGTCACGGGCCAGGGTCTCGGCGACCTGGTCGTTGGACTGCAGGCGCTGCACCAGGTCGGCGGGGGAGCGCTGGGCGAAGAACGTCACCGGCAGCCGCAGCAGGTGGCGCAGGAAGCGGGCGCTGGACAGGGTGGAGGAGATGATCCGGCCGTGCAGCAGGTTGGCCTGCTGGAGCCAGGTCAGCACCAGGGTGAGCAGGACAGAGGTAGCCATCGAGGCGAACAGCACGCCCAGCAGGGAGGTCTGGCCGCCGATGAGGAACGTGTCGATGTAGGTGCGGCTGAGCGCGGGTACGGCGGCGCCCACCGCGACCAGCAGGAGGCTGGCCAGGACGGCGGCGGGCAGGGTGCCGGCGGTGCCGCGCAGCCGGGCCGGCATCGCGCCGAGCACCCCGGGCTTTCGCCCGCCCCTGGTGAAGCCGTCGCCCGGCTCCATCACCAGGACCACACCAGTGAAGCTGCCGTCGAACTCCTCCATGGGCACGAACCGGCGGCCCTTGGCGGGGTCGTTGATGTACACGCCGCGCCGGCCGAAGCGGCGGCCCATGCCGTCGAAGACGACGTAGTGGTTGAACTCCCAGAACAGGATGGCCGGTGCCCGCACCTCGGCGAGGGCGGCCAGGTCCATCTGCATGCCCTTGGCCGTGAGGCCGTAACCGCGGGCGGCCTTCAGCAGGTTGGAGGCGCGCGAGCCGTCACGGGAGACACCGCAGGCGATCCGCAGTTCCTCCAGCGGGATGTGCCGGCCGTAGTGGCCGAGGACCATCGCCAGGGAGGCGGCACCGCACTCGACGGCCTCCATCTGGAGCACGGTGGGCGTACGGACCGTGCCGCCACGGGGCTTGGGGACCGGTCGCCGCTTGGCCGGGGCGGCGCGTCTGCGGCTGCGGGCAGCCCGCGGGCCTTCGGTCGAAACGGTCACGGGAGGAGCCAATCGACGGGGTGCTGGTCGGCCAGCTTGATCGAACCGGAGGCGAGCGTCATGGAGTCGAGCCGGAACGGCGGCCCGTCGGTGGTGGACCAGCGGTAGCCGCTCTTGGTGGCCGTCGACGTGTCGAGGGCGACCAGGACGGCCACCGGGCGGCCCTTGCGGGTGAACTGCTCGCCGAGCTGGCTGTCGCCGAGGAACGCGGAGATCGACTGGGCGGACTGCGCGGCGCGGTCCACGGACTTCACATGGCCGCGCAGCACGCCGTACGTCTGGGTCGGCACCGAGGAGACGGTGAGGTCGACGGCGGCGTGGGCGGGGAGGGCGGCGGCGTTCTCGGCGGGGACGTACACGGTCGCGTACAGCGGGTCGGAGGCGTGGGCGACCTTCTCCACCGCGGCGACGTTGGCGCCGGTCTGGATGATCTGCCCGATGGTGGCGGCGAGCGTGGTGACGCGGCCCGCGGCGACCGTGCGGACCACGGAATCGCCCTGGGGCGTACGGACCTTGAGGACGGGCGCGTTCGCGGGCAGCCGCTCGCCCTGCTTGGCGAGGACGGCCGTCACCTGGCCGGACACGGGGCTCTGCAGCAGATAGCTGCCCTGCCCGTGCGTGAGGATGGCCGGTGCGCCCACGGTGGAGGCGACCGAACCGGTCACGGCCCAGACGGAGGCCGCCGCCATGACGACGACGGTGACACCCAGGGCGAGCCAGCCCTGCGGGCGGGCCAGCCGCACCGGAAGGTCCAGCTCTTCGGGTGACTGGAGCTTGGCGAGGGCCTGTTGGCGGAACTGCACGGAACTTCCCTCACCTGTGGGAGAGACGCTGGTGTTTCAGGGCATCCGAGAGCCCCGGAGCCGAGGACGGCTCCGGGACCATCGATGCAACGAGGTGCGATCAGAGACCGGCGACCAGGTTGGTGACCGGCTGCACGTTCAGGCCGGTGACACCCTCGACGGTGCCGACGACGGTGTCGGCGACGCCGGAAACGGGGGCGACGCCGTTCGCGGCACCGGTCACGGTGTTGAGGGCGTTCACGGACAGACCGCCGGAGACGTTGTCCAGCTCGGCGTCCGAGATCTCGACGGTCTCAACCTGGGGGGTGGAGTTCATGGTGGAACTTCCCTTCCTAATAAGCATTTCACAAGGGGGAGAGCGGCCCCCTCTGGGGACAGACGGACGGGCCGCGACCGCGGGCGCCGGGCCCCCGTCTCCAGGTGCCCGCCGCGACCCCCGCGGTGCGATGGATCAAAGCACGCACACGGGGCGCCCTTCCAATCAACCAGGCCTCTCACCTGGGCACTTGGCTGCCGAACGGGTTCATCCGTGCAGGCGTGTGCACGTCATGTCGGCTACTCCTTCACATGCGCCACCGCATCGGCGCGTCCGGACCCTTGCCTGACGGACGGCGAATCCGGCACTCCGCGCCAAAGGAGTGCCGGGGGGCGTGCGGATGTGCAGATCCCCGGTCGGCGGTGACTTGGTTGAGTATTCAATGTGTAGATTCCCTGAAGGGGGGATTCCGCTTCGCGCCCGGAACGGACCGTTACTGATCGGTAGCGGAACGTGTCAGCCCAGAATCGCGTACACCGTGCTCGCCCGCGCCGCGAGCACTCCCGAACCGGCGTCGCTCAGTGTGATGTCCGCGAACGCCATCCGGCGGCCCAGCTTCGTCAGGACCGCTTCGATCCGGACATCCGAACCGGTCACCGCGCGCTGGAACGACGTCGACTGCTGAACCGTCGTCATCGGCACGAAGCCGCCCCGTGCGGCGGACACCGCGATCACCGTCGCCGTGTCCGCGGCGGCCATCAGCGCCTGGCCCGACAGTCCGCCGCCCTCCCGGGCCAGCCGCTCGGACCAGGGCAGTCGCAGCACGGCCCGGTCCTCGCCCACCGTCTCGACGGTCAGCCCGAGATCGAGCACCCAGGGGGCGAAGTTGGCGGAGAGGATCTTGTCGGCTTCGGCGGGGGTCATCGTCATATGGGGGATTGTTCCCGCCGGCCTCCCGCAACACGCGGAGCATGGCCGATTCGCCCGCCCGGTACGGCCGTTGGGAAACGGAATTGAACACACCGCGGAGTCGGTGCGTACGTACGGCCATCCAGGCGCCCCGAAACGAACTGCCCGTCAGCGGCAGACCCCCCGTCCCCAGGAGGTCGAGAAGTTTGAGTCACAAGCGAATGCCCAAGCGCAAGGCCGCGATAGCGGTGGGCGGTGTCGCGGCGCTCGGTGCAGCGGCCCTCCTGCTGCCGCACGCCAACGCGTCGCAGGACAAGAACCAGGCGTCGGGCACCACCGGCACCGCGAAGACACTGAAGGCCACACAGGCCTCGAACCTCGCCGCCCAGCTCCAGAAGACCCTCGGAGACGCCTTCGCCGGGTCGTACTTCGACAGCGGCAAGCAGCAACTCGTCGTCAACGCGGCCGGCGGTGACGACAACGCGATCGCCCGCGCGAAGAACGCGGGCGCGGTCGTGCGCCAGGTGGAGAACAGCATCCAGGAGCTCAAGGCCGCCGCCGGCACACTGAAGACCAAGGCGACGATCCCCGGCACGTCCTGGGCCGTGGACCCGCGCACCGACAAGATCCTGGTCACCGCCGACTCCACCGTCACCGGCGCCCGGTGGAACAGACTGCAGTCGACCGTGCGCGGCCTCGGCTCCGGCATGGCCACCCTGAAGAAGTCCGCCGGCACCTTCAAGACCTTCGCCTCGGGCGGCGATGCCATCTTCTCCCAGACCCAGCAGGGCGGCGTGCGCTGCTCCCTCGGCTTCAACGTCACCGCCTCCGACGGCAGCCCCGCCTTCCTGACGGCCGGTCACTGCGGCGTCGCCGCCAAGGACTGGTCCGACTCCCAGAACGGCCAGCCGATCGCCACCGTCGACCAGGCCAAGTTCCCCGGCAACGACTTCTCGCTCGTCAAGTACAAGGACGCGAACACCCAGGCGCCCAGCGAGGTCAACACCGGCAACGGCCAGACCGTGCAGATCACCCAGGCCGCCGACGCGACCGTGGGCGAGACCGTCTTCCGCATGGGTTCCACCACCGGCCTGCACGACGGACAGGTCACCGGGCTCGACGCCACCGTGAACTTCCAGAGCGAGACGAACCCCGGCGGCGTCGACACCGTCAACGGCCTCATCCAGACCAACGTCTGCGCCGAGGCCGGTGACAGCGGCGGCTCCCTGTTCACCCAGGACGGCGGCGCCGTCGGCCTCACCTCCGGCGGCAGCGGCGACTGCACCAACGGCGGCGAGACCTTCTTCCAGCCGGTCACCGCCGCCCTGCAGGCGACCGGCGCGACCCTCGGGAACGGCGGCGCCGGCAACAACGGCAACGGCGGCGCCGGCAACGGCGGCGCCGGCAACAACGGCAACGGCAACGGCGGCGCGGACAACAACGGCAACGGTGCGGGCGACCAGTCCGGTTCCGCCGCCCCGTCGGCCTCGGCGGGCGACCAGTCCGGCGCGGGCGACCAGTCCGGCGCCGGGGACCAGTCCGGCGCGGGTGACCAGTCCGGTTCCGCCGACCCGTCCGCCTCGGCCGGTGACCAGTCCGGCAGCGGCACCGGTGACCAGTCCGGCGCCGGGGACCAGTCCGGAAACGGCGTCGGCGATCAGGCCGGCAGCGGCTCGGCAGACGGGTCGTCCCTGACCAGCTCCCGCTGAGCGTTCCGCCCGGAGGGCCGCGACGGGCGGGTGCCGCGAGGGGCCGTCCTTCGCCCGCGGCACCACGGAGCCGGTCACACGGTTCCCCGCGCCCCTTCGGGGCACGAGACGGCTCGGCCCTCCTGC
>NZ_JBSFKD010000072.1:0-13297 GCF_053598395.1 Streptomyces sp. NPDC001135
AACATGCCCATGGCGATCCGGCTGACCGGACACCTCGACCACACCGCCCTCCAAGCAGCCCTCCACGACGTCATCCAACGCCACGAGACCCTGCGCACGGTCTTCGGGGAAGCCGACGGCGTGCCGTACCAGCGGGTACTGGAGACCGTGGAACCCGACCTCCCCGTCGTCACCACCACCGAGGCCGAGCTCGCCGGGCGGTTGGAGCGCCTCGCCACCCACACCTTCGACCTGGCCGACGAGATCCCCCTGCACGTCACCCTGCTGGAGGTGTCTCCCACCGAGCATGTTCTGGCGCTGGTGCTGCACCACATCGCCGCCGACGGCTGGTCCATCGCCCCGCTCGCCGAGGACCTGGGACGGGCGTACACGGCGCGTGCCGCGGACCGGCCCGTCGAGTGGCCCGCCGAGCTGCCCGTGCAGTACGCGGACTACGTGCTGTGGCAGCAGCGGCTCCTCGGTGACGTCGACGAGCCGGACAGCGTCATCAGCCGGCAGGTCGCCTACTGGCGGGACGCCCTGGCGGGGGTTCCCGAGCGGCTGAACCTGCCCGCGGACCGCCCGTACCCCGCCGTGGCCACCTACGCCGGTGGCGTGGTGCCCTTCGCGCTCGGAGCGGATGTGCACCGGTCGGTGATCGCGCTTGCGCGCGAGACCGGCGCGACCGTGTTCATGGTCGTGCAGGCCGCGCTCGCCGCCCTGCTGCACAAGCTCGGCGCGGGTACGGACATCCCGATCGGCTCCCCGATCGCCGGCCGCACCGACCAGGCCCTCGACGACCTGGTGGGCGTGTTCGTCAACACGTTGGTGCTGCGCACCGACGTGTCGGGCGATCCGTCGTTCCGTGAGCTGCTCGCCCGGGTCCGTGAGACGGACCTGGCCGCCTACGCCCACCAGGACGTGCCCTTCGAGCACCTGGTGGAGGTCCTCAGCCCGGCGCGGTCGCTCTCGCACCACCCGCTGTTCCAGGTGCTGCTCGCGGCGGAGGACGTCGACGCGGGACTGGTCGAGCTGCCCGGCCTCACGTCCAGCCTGCGTCCGCTCGGCACGGGGACGGCGAAGTTCAGCCTCTCCGTCTCCTACAGCGAACGGCACCTCGACGACGGCAGCCCCGCCGGCATCGACTGCCGGATCGAATACAGCGCCGACCTCTTCGACCAGGACACCGCGCGGCGCATCGCGGCGCACCTGCACCAGTTCCTGGCGGAGGCCGTCCACCACGCGGACCGGCCGCTGCGGACCCTCGACGTCCTGACGGCCCCGGCCCGCCACCAGATCCTGGCGGAGTGGAACGCCACCACCCACGAGACGGCCGAGCACACGCGTACGCTCACGGACCTTCTCCAGGCTCAGGCGGAACGGACACCCGACCGCACGGCCGTGGTCTTCGAAGGCAGTGAGCTGACGTACGCGGAGCTGTTCGCACGGGCGGACCGGCTGGCGGCCCTGCTGACGCGCCGCGGTGCGGGTCCCGAGGCCGTGGTCGCGGTTGCCGTCCCCCGCTCCGTCGACCTGATCGTCGCCCTCCTGGCGGTGCTGAAGTCCGGTGCGGCCTACCTGCCGATCGATCCCGACGACCCGTCCGAGCGCACCGGGTTCGTGCTCGGCGACGCACAGCCGGTCCTCCTGCTCGTCACCGAGGAGACGTCCGCCCTCCTGGCCGGAACCGACGCCCTACCGGAGCGGATCGTGCTGGACGGCCCCGAGACCCGGGACGGCCTGGCCCGGACGGCGGACGACGCGGCGGAAGAGCCGGAGTCCGTCCGGCGCGCCCCGCGTCTGCTGCCGCGGCACCCCGCCTACGTCATCTACACCTCGGGTTCCACCGGCCGCCCGAAGGGCGTCATGGTTCCCCACGAGGGAATCGTCAACCGGCTGCTGTGGATGCAGGAGCAGTACGGCCTCACCGGCGACGACCGGGTGCTGCAGAAGACTCCGTCGAGTTTCGACGTGTCCGTCTGGGAGTTCTTCTGGCCGCTGATCGCGGGCGCCGGTCTCGTCGTCGCGCGACCCGGGGGCCACAAGGACCCGGCGTACCTCGCCGACGTCATCGAGAAGCAGCAGGTCACGACCACGCACTTCGTGCCCTCGATGCTGCGCGCCTTCCTGGCCGAGCCGGCGGCCGCGGCCTGCGCGAGCCTGCGGCGGGTGATCTGCAGCGGTGAGGCCCTGACCGCCGACCTCACCCGGTCCTTCCAGGCGACCCTGAACATTCCGCTGCACAACCTCTACGGTCCGACCGAGGCATCGGTCGACGTCACCCACCATGCCTGTGCTCCGCAGGAAGGGACCGGCGAGGCCCACCCCCCGATCGGCCGACCGATCTGGAACACGCGGGTGTTCGTGCTGGACGCCGCTCTGGCTCCGGTACCGGTGGGTGTGGCCGGCGAACTGTACCTGGCGGGCACCGGCCTGGCCCGCGGCTACCTCAACCGTCCGGGGCTGACGGCGGAACGCTTCGTCGCCAACCCCTTCGGTGGCCCCGGCGAGCGGATGTACCGCACCGGCGACCTCGTCCGCTGGAACACCAACGGTGAGCTCGAATACCTCGGACGGGCCGACTCCCAGGTCAAGGTCCGCGGCTTCCGCATCGAACTCGGCGAGATCGAAGCCGCACTGACCACCCACGAGGACATCGCCCAGGCAGCGGTCGTCGTCCGCGAGGACCGCCCCGGCGACCAGCGCATCGTCGCCTACGCCGTACCCACCACCGGCGGCGTGGTGGAACCCTCCGCTGTGCAACGGCGGTTGGCGCAGGTGCTGCCCGAATACATGGTGCCCTCGGCGGTCGTCGCCCTGGACGCGCTGCCGTTGACCGCCAGCGGGAAGCTCGACAGGCGGGCGCTTCCCGAGCCGTCCGTTGACGTCTCCCGCACCGGGCGGGCCCCACGGACGCCACAGGAAGAGGCCCTGTCCGCCATCTTCGCCGAGGTCCTCGGGGTCGGCCGGGTGGGTGTCGACGACAGCTTCTTCGAGCTGGGTGGGCACTCCCTGCTGGCCACCCGCCTGGTCAGCCGCGTGCGATCCGTCCTGGGCGTCGAACTCTCCGTACGCGCCGTGTTCGAAACCCCCACCGTCGCAGGCCTGGCCGAGCGGCTGTCCGACACCGGCACCCGCCCGGCCCTGCGAGCCACGGCCGACCGCCCGGAACGGGTACCCCTGTCCTTCGCCCAACGACGCCTGTGGTTCCTGCACCGCCTCGAAGGACCCAGCGCCACCTACAACATGCCCATGGCGATCCGGCTGACCGGACACCTCGACCACACCGCCCTCCAAGCAGCCCTCCACGACGTCATCCAACGCCACGAGACCCTGCGCACGGTCTTCGGGGAAGCCGACGGCGTGCCGTACCAGCGGGTACTGGAGACCGTGGACCCCGACCTCCCCGTCGTCACCACCACCGAGGCGGACTTGGAGCGGGGCATCGCCGAGGCAGCGGCCCGCCCGTTCGACCTGACCGCCGAGAGCCCCCTGCGCGCGACGTTGTTCGAGCTGTCGTCGCACGAGTACGTGCTGCTTCTGCTGATGCACCACATCGCCGGTGACGGCGGCTCGCTCGGCCCCGCGCTGCGGGACGTGGGCGAGGCGTACGCGGCACGGGTGGAGGGCCGGACGCCCGGCTGGACCGAGCTTCCGGTGCAGTACGTGGACTACACCCTGTGGCAGCAGGAGTTGCTCGGGGACGAGAAGGACCCCGACAGCCTGGTCAGCAGCCAACTCCGCTACTGGGCCGAGGCGTTGGAGGGCATTCCGGAGCAGTTGGAGCTCCCGGTGGACCGCCCGCGTGCGGCGGTGGCCAGTTACGCGGGTGACGCGCTCCCCCTGACGATCAGCCCCGAGCTGCACGGCAGGGTCGTGGCGCTCGCCCGGCAGTGCGGGGCGAGTGTGTTCATGGTGCTGCAGGCCGGACTCGCGGTCCTGCTCAAGCGCCTGGGCGCCGGCTCCGACATCCCCCTGGGCTCCCCCATCGCCGGCCGGACGGACGAAGCACTCGACGACCTCGTCGGATTCTTCGTCAACACCCTCGTCCTGCGCACCGACGTCTCCGGCGACCCGTCCTTCCGCGAGCTCCTCGCCCGCGTCCGTGAGACGGACCTCGCCGCCTACGCCCACCAGGACGTCCCCTTCGAGCACCTGGTGGAGGCCCTCAACCCCACCCGCTCGCTGTCCCACCACCCCCTGTTCCAGGTCATGCTGGCCTTCCAGAGCGCGAAGACGGGCGAGCTGTCCCTGCCCGGCGTGACGGCGAAGAGCACACCGGTCGGGACGGGCACCTCCCGCTTCGACCTGCTGTTCAGCATCGACGAGCGGATCTCCGGTGCGGGTGCACCGTCCGGGCTCGAGGGCTTCGTGGAATACAGCACGGACCTCTTCGACCGCGGCACCATCGAGTCCCTGGTCGAACGACTGGTACGGGTCCTGGAACAGGTCGTCACCGAACCCGACCTGCGGATCGGGGCAGTGGACGTCCTCTCCGCGGCCGAGCGTGACCGGCTGGTGGTGCAGTGGAACGACACGAGCCGGGACACGGTGGTACCCGGTGTGCTCTCCGACGCCTTCGAGGCGCAGGTGCGCGCCACGCCCGACGCACCGGCACTGGTCTTCGACGCCACCGAGCTGTCGTACCGCGAGCTGAACGAGCGGGCCAACCGTCTGGCACGCCTGCTGATCGCCCGGGGCGCCGGACCCGAGCAGCTGGTCGCGCTGGCCGTACCCCGCTCGGCCGAACTGATCGTCGCCGTGCTGGCGGTCCTCAAGACCGGCGCCGCCTATCTGCCCCTGGACGTGGAGTATCCGGCGGAGCGCCTCGCCTTCATGGTGCGGGACGCGAGCCCGGTGCTGATGGTGACGACCGCCGCGGCGGCCGACCGCCTGCCGGAGGGTGTCGCCCGCGTGCTGCTGGACGACCCGGCGGTGACCGGCGAACTCGCGCAACTGCCGGCAGCGGACGTGGACCCGGGTGAGCGTCGTGGCATCGTCCTCCCCCAGTCCCCGGCGTACGTCATCTACACCTCCGGCTCCACCGGCACCCCCAAGGGCGTCGTGATGACCGTGGGCGCGCTGGCCAACCTGATCGCCTGGCACATGACGTCCATCGGCGGTGAACCGGGAGCCTCGGTGGCACAGTTCACCGCGATCAGCTTCGACGTCTCGGCACAGGAGATCCTGGAGACCCTGGGATCAGGGAAGCGACTGGTGGTCCCCGACGCCGACGTACGACGCGACGCGACCCGGTTCGTCCACTGGCTCGAAGAACACCGGATCCAGGAACTGTACGCACCCACCGTCATGGTCGAAGCCGTGTGCCAGGCGGCACTGGAACAGGACCGCACACTCCCCGACCTCCGCCATGTCGCTCAGGCCGGCGAAGCCCTCCTGCTGAGTCCCGCGGTACGGGAGTTCTTCTCCGCACGCCCGGACCGCACCCTCTACAACCACTACGGCCCCGCGGAGACGCATGTCGTCACCACGTACACCCTGCCGGGCGAACTGTCGGGTCTGGGGGCGACGGCGCCGATCGGCGGGCCCATCTGGAACACGCAGGCATACGTCCTGGACGACGGACTGACCCCGGTACCGACCGGAGTGACCGGCGAACTGTACCTGGCCGGCACGGCCCTGGCCCGCGGCTACCTCAACCGTCCCGGGCTGACAGCCGAACGCTTCGTCGCCAACCCCTTCGGTGGCCCCGGCGAGCGGATGTACCGCACCGGCGACCTCGTCCGCTGGAACACCGACGGCCAACTCGAATACCTCGGCCGCGCCGACTCCCAGGTGAAGATCCGGGGCTTCCGGATCGAGCTGGGTGAGGTGGAGGCGGCGCTGACGGCCCAGGAGGCGGTGGCGCAGGCCGCGGTGGTGGTGCGCGAGGACCGTCCCGGTGACCGGCGGGTCGTCGCCTATGCGGTGCCGGCGTCCGGTGCTGTCGTGGAGGCGCCCGCGCTGCGTCGGCGGCTGGCGGAGCTGCTCCCGGACTACATGGTGCCGTCGGCGGTGGTCAGCCTGGACGCCTTGCCGCTGACCCCCAGCGGCAAGGTGGACCGGCGGGCACTCCCTGCCCCGGCCCTGGACGTCTCCCTCTCGGGACAGGCCCCGCGGACGCCGCAGGAGGAGATCCTGTGCGGCGTCTTCGCCGAGGTGCTCGGTGTGGACCAGGTCGGCGTGGGGGACAGCTTCTTCGAGCTGGGCGGTCATTCGCTGCTGGCGACCCGCCTGGTCAGCCGGGTGCGATCCGTCCTGGGCGTGGAACTGTCCGTGCGCGCGGTGTTCGAGGCACCGACGGTCGCTGCCCTGGTGCAGCGGCTGCCGCAGGCCCGTACGGCCAGGAAGGCACTGCGGGCGGCCGTCGAACGGCCGGAGACGGCACCGTTGTCGTTCGCACAGCGGCGGTTGTGGTTCCTGCACCGCCTCGAAGGGCCGAGCGCGACCTACAACATGCCGATGGCGATCCGGCTGACCGGGGAGCTGGACCGCGCCGCCCTGCAGTCCGGACTCACCGACGTGCTCACACGCCACGAGAGTCTGCGGACGGTCTTCCCCGAAGTGGACGGGGTGCCGCGGCAGAAGGTGCTGGGCGTCGCCGAGGCCCGCGTCGAGCTGACGGTGGTGCCGACGACGGAGGACGAGCTGCAGGCGAAGCTGTCCGACGCCGCCGCCGAGGGCTTCGACCTGGCGAGCAGCCTCCCGCTGCGGGTGACGTTGTTCGTTCTGTCGCCGACCGAGCACGTCCTGGTACTGGTGCTGCACCACATCGCGGGCGACGGCTGGTCGTTGCGCCCCCTGTCGCGGGACGTGGCCGAGGCGTACGCGGCACGGGTGGAAGGCCGGACGCCCGGCTGGACCGAGCTTCCGGTGCAGTACGTGGACTACACGCTGTGGCAGCAGGAGTTGCTGGGACGCGAGGACGATCCCGAGAGCGTCATCAGCCGACAGGTCGACTACTGGAAGACGACCCTGGCGAACGTCCCCGAGCGGTTGGACGTTCCGGTGGACCGTCCGCGTCCGGCGGTGGCCACGTACCGGGGTGACCTCATCGACATCGAGATGAGCGCGGAGTTGCACGGCAGGGTCGTGGCGCTCGCCCGGCAGTGCGGGGCGAGTGTGTTCATGGTGCTGCAGGCCGGACTCGCGGTCCTGCTCAAGCGCCTGGGCGCCGGCTCCGACATCCCCCTGGGCTCCCCCATCGCCGGCCGCATGGACGAGGCACTCGACGACCTCGTCGGATTCTTCGTCAACACCCTCGTCCTGCGCACCGACGTCTCCGGCGACCCGACGTTCCGCGAGCTCCTCGCCCGCGTCCGTGAGACGGACCTCGCCGCCTACGCCCACCAGGACGTCCCCTTCGAGCACCTGGTGGAGGTCCTCAACCCCACCCGGTCGCTGTCCCACCACCCCCTGTTCCAGGTCATGCTGGCGCTGCAGAACACCCCGCAGGGCGCGTTCGCCCTGCCCGGGCTGGACAGCCGCATCGAACCGGTGGGCACCGGGACGTCACGCTTCGACCTCTTCTTCAACCTGCGGGAGCGGACCTCCGGCACGGGCACCCCGTCCGGCCTGGAAGGTTTCGTGGAGTTCAGCACGGACCTCTTCGACCGCAGCACCATCGAGTCCCTGGTCGAACGACTGGTACGGGTCCTGGAACAGGTCGTCACCGAACCCGACCTGCGGATCGGGGCAGTGAACGTCCTCTCCGCGGCCGAGCGCGACCAACTCGTGCTCCAGTGGAACGACACGAGCCGGGACACGGTGGTACCCGGAGTGCTCTCCGACGCCTTCGAGGCACAGGTACGCGCCACACCCGACGCACCCGCGGTCGTCTTCGGCACCACCGAGCTGTCGTACGCCGAACTCAACGAACAGGCCAACCGCCTGGCACGCCTGCTGATCAACCACGGCGCCGGACCCGGACAACTGGTCGCACTCGCCGTACCCCGCTCGGCCGAGATGATCGTCGCCGTCCTGGCGGTCCTCAAGAGCGGCGCCGCCTACCTGCCCCTCGATCTCGACTATCCCGCCGAACGCCTGGCGTTCATGGTGCGGGACGCGAGCCCGGTGCTGATGGTGACGACCGCCGCTGCGGCCGACCGCCTGCCGGAGGGTGTCGCCCGTGTGCTGCTCGACGATCCGGCGGTGACCGGAGAGCTCGCGCAACTGCCGGCAGCGGACGTGGACCCGGGTGAGCGTCATGGCGTCCTGCTCCCGCAGTCCCCGGCCTACGTCATCTACACCTCCGGCTCCACCGGCACCCCCAAGGGCGTCGTCGTCGCACAGGAAAGCGTCGCCGACCTCCTGTCATGGGCGGTCACCACCTTCGACCAGAACCAGCTGTCCAAGGTCCTGGCAGCCACCTCCCTCAGCTTCGACGTCTCCGTCTTCGAGATCTTCACCCCCCTGGTATCCGGCGGCTCACTCGAGGTCGTCCAGGACGTCCTGGCCCTACTCGGCCGCACCTGGACAGGAAGCCTCATCAGCGCCGTCCCCTCAGCCCTCGCCCAAGTCATCGGACAGTCCAACCTGACAGTCCAAGCCACAACCGTGGTACTCGCCGGCGAAGCACTCTCAGCACAAGCAGTCACCGACATCCGCACCGCACTCCCCGACTGCCGCATCGCCAACATCTACGGACCCACCGAAGCCACCGTCTACGCCACCGCCTGGTTCACCCACAACAACGACACCACCGTCACACCCCCCATCGGCCACCCCATAGCCAACACCCAGGCATACGTCCTGGACACCGCTCTGGCTCCGGTACCGGTCGGCGTAGCCGGCGAACTGTACCTGGCAGGCACCGGCCTGGCCCGCGGCTACCTCAACCGCCCCGGCCTGACAGCCGAACGCTTCGTCGCCAACCCCTTCGGTGGCCCCGGCGAGCGGATGTACCGCACCGGCGACCTCGTCCGCTGGAACACCAACGGTGAACTCGAATACCTCGGCCGCGCCGACTCCCAAGTCAAGGTCCGCGGCTTCCGCATCGAACTCGGCGAGATCGAAGCCGCACTGACCACCCACGAGGACATCGCCCAGGCAGCGGTCATCGTCCGCGAGGACCGCCCCGGCGACCAACGCATCGTCGCCTACGTCGTACCGAAGACGGATGCGGCGCAGTCGGACGACCGGGTGGAAGGGGAACAGGTCGACGAATGGCAGCAGGTCTACGACTCCATTTACGCGGAGTCCCAGGACGCTGTCGGTTTTGGTGACGACTTCACCGGATGGGTCAGCAGTTACGACGGACAGCCCATTCCTCTCGAGCAGATGCGCGCCTGGCGCGACGCGACCGTCGACCGCATCCTGTCGCTGAAGCCGCGACGCGTTCTGGAACTGGGTGTGGGCAGCGGCCTGTTGCTGGCGAAGCTCGCCGGACACTGCGCGGAGTACTGGGGAAGCGACTTCTCGTCCACCGTCGTCGAGAAGCTGCGGTCGGACGTCGCACAGCAACCGGACATCGCCGACCGCGTGCACCTGCTGTGCCAGCCCGCCGACGCAACGGGCGGCCTGCCGGTGGAGTACTTCGACACGGTCGTCATCAACTCGGTGATGCAGTACTTCCCCGGCAGCTCCTATCTGCTCACAGTGGTGGAGAACGCCCTTCGACTGCTCAAGCCCGGCGGCCGGCTGTTCATCGGCGACGTACGGAATCTGAATCTGGTCCGCAGCTTCCAGGCCGCCGTGCACATGGCCCGTTCGGAGAACGCGGAGGACGTTTCCGCTGTGCGCCTTGCCGTCAGCCGCGCGGTGTCGGACGAAAAGGAACTCCTGGCGTCACCGGCCTTCTTCACACATGTGCGTGACCGGTTCGACGACGTGAACGCGGTGGACATTCGCATCAAACGGGGCGAGCACCACAATGAGCTGACCCGGCACCGCTATGACGTCATCGTGCACAAGCAGGCACCGGCAACCGTTTCCTTCGCGCAGACCGAGTCGCTGCGCTGGGGCCGCGACGTCTCCGGTACGGACGAGCTGGCACGGTATGTGAGGCAGCGGTGCCCCGCCGCCCTGCGTGTCACCGGCGTCGCCAACCAGCGGCTGGCGCACGAGGTCTCCCTGCTGCACGCGATCGATGCGGAGGAATCGATCGCGGAGGTACGTCGGCGTGCCGCCGATCCCGGCACTACCGGCTGGGACCCCGAATCGTTCCATGCCCTTGGCGCGGAATGGGGTTACGAGGTCGTGACGACGTGGTCGGACACCGGCTCCGACGGGTCGTTCGACGTGCTCCTCCACCGCGCCCAGGACGACGGGACCGCGCTCACCGATGTCTATCTGCCCGGTGCCGGGCGGCAGGCGGCGGACGGTGCCCGCCTGACCAACGATCCCGCGGCTCAACGCCAGACGGCGGCGCTCATCACCTCGCTGCGCCGGGAGCTTCCCCAGGTGTTGCCGGAATACATGGTGCCGTCCGCGGTGGTGAGCCTGGATTCGCTGCCGTTGACGCCGAACGGAAAGCTCGACCGCCGGGCCCTGCCCGCGCCGGACTTCGCCGGACAGGTCACCGGGCGCGGCCCGCGCACGCCGCAGGAAGAGACGCTGTGCGACCTGTTCGCCGAAGTGCTCGGGCTGCCTCGGGTCGGTATCGATGACAGCTTCTTCGAGCTGGGCGGTCATTCGCTGCTCGCGACGCGCCTGATCAGTCGGGTGCGGGCCGCACTCGGCGTGGAGATCTCGATCGGCAGCATTTTTGATGCCCCGACCGTCGCCGGGCTGGCCGGTTCGCTGAAAAACACTGGAAAGACACAGAGGCCAAAGCTGCGTCGCATGCAGAGGCCGGGGGAGACTCGATGATTCCGCTCTCGTTCGCGCAACGCCGGATGTGGTTTCTGCATCGCCTCGAAGGGGTCAGCGCGACCTACAACATTCCGTTGGCCATGCGCCTGTCGGGAACCCTGGACCGGGCAGCCCTGCGGCTGGCTCTCACGGACGTGGTCGAACGCCACGAGAGTCTGCGGACGGTCTTCCCCGAAGTGGACGGGGTGCCGCAGCAGAAGGTGCTGGGCGTCGCCGAGGCCGGCGTCGGGTTGTCGGTGGTGCCGACGACGGAGGACGAGCTGCAGGCGAAGCTGGCCGACGCCGCCGCCGAGGGCTTCGACCTGGCGAGCGACCTCCCGCTGCGGGTGACGCTGTTCGTTCTGTCGCCGACCGAGCACGTGCTGCTGCTGGTGCTCAACCACATCGCCGCTGACGGATGGTCCTTCGCACCGCTGTCGCGGGACGTGGGCGAGGCGTACGCGGCACGGGTGGAGGGCCGGACGCCCGGCTGGACCGAGCTTCCGGTGCAGTACGTGGACTACACCCTGTGGCAGCAGGAGTTGCTCGGGGACGAGAAGGACCCCGACAGCCTGGTCAGCAGCCAACTCCGCTACTGGGCCGAGGCGTTGGAGGGCATTCCGGAGCAGTTGGAGCTCCCGGTGGACCGCCCGCGTGCGGCGGTGGCCAGTTACGCGGGTGACGCGCTCCCCCTGACGATCAGCCCCGAGCTGCACGGCAGGGTCGTGGCGCTAGCCCGGCAGTGCGGGGCGAGTGTGTTCATGGTGCTGCAGGCCGGACTCGCGGTCCTGCTCAAGCGCCTGGGCGCCGGCTCCGACATCCCCCTGGGCTCCCCCATCGCCGGCCGCATGGACGAAGCACTCGACGACCTCGTCGGATTCTTCGTCAACACCCTCGTCCTGCGCACCGACGTCTCCGGCGACCCGACGTTCCGCGAGCTCCTCGCCCGCGTCCGTGAGACGGACCTCGCCGCCTACGCCCACCAGGACGTCCCCTTCGAGCACCTGGTGGAGGCTCTCAACCCCACCCGCTCGCTCTCCCACCACCCCCTGTTCCAGGTCATGCTGGCGCTGCAGAACACCCCGCAGGGCGCGTTCGCCCTGCCCGGGCTGGACAGCCGCATCGAACCGGTGGGCACCGGGACGTCACGCTTCGACCTCTTCTTCAACCTGCGGGAGCGGACCTCCGGCACGGGCACCCCGTCCGGCCTGGAAGGTTTCGTGGAGTTCAGCACGGACCTCTTCGACCGCGGCACCATCGAGTCCCTGGTCGAACGACTGGTACGGGTCCTGGAACAGGTCGTCACCGAACCCGACCTGCGGATCGGGGCAGTGAACGTCCTCTCCGCGGCCGAGCGCGACCAACTCCTGCTCCAGTGGAACGACACGAGCCGGGACACGGTGGTACCCGGAGTGCTCTCCGACGCCTTCGAGGCACAGGTACGCGCCACACCCGACGCACCCGCGGTCGTCTTCGGCACCACCGAGCTGTCGTACGCCGAACTCAACGAACAGGCCAACCGCCTGGCACGCCTGCTGATCAACCACGGCGCCGGACCCGGACAACTGGTCGCACTCGCCGTACCCCGCTCGGCCGAGATGATCGTCGCCGTCCTGGCGGTGCTGAAGTCGGGTGCCGCCTATCTGCCCCTGGACGTGGAGTATCCGGCGGAGCGCCTGGCCTTCATGGTGCGGGACGCCGGCCCGGTGCTGATGGTGAGCACCGAGGAGGTCGCCTCCGGGCTCCCGGACGGCGTGGCCCGTGTGCTGCTCGACGATCCGGCGGTGACCGGCGAGCTCGCGCAACTGCCGGCAGCGGACGTGGACCCGGGTGAGCGTCATGGCGTCCTGCTCCCGCAGTCCCCGGCCTACGTCATCTACACCTCCGGCTCCACCGGCACCCCCAAGGGCGTCGTCGTCGCACAGGAAAGCGTCGCCGACCTCCTGTCATGGGCGGTCACCACCTTCGACCAGGACCAGCTGTCCAAGGTCCTGGCAGCCACCTCCCTCAGCTTCGACGTCTCCGTCTTCGAGATCTTCACCCCCCTGGTATCCGGCGGCTCACTCGAGGTCGTCCAGGACGTCCTGGCCCTACTCGGCCGCACCTGGACAGGAAGCCTCATCAGCGCCGTCCCCTCAGCCCTCGCCCAAGTCATCGGACAGTCCAACCTGACAGTCCAAGCCACAACCGTGGTACTCGCCGGCGAAGCACTCTCAGCACAAGCAGTCACCGACATCCGCACCGCACTCCCCGACTGCCGCATCGCCAACATCTACGGACCCACCGAAGCCACCGTCTACGCCACCGCCTGGTTCACCCACAACAACGACACCACCGTCACACCCCCCATCGGCCACCCCATAGCCAACACCCAGGCATACGTCCTGGACACCGAACTCACCCCGGTACCAGTCGGCGTAGCCGGCGAACTCTACCTGGCGGGCACCGGCCTGGCCCGCGGCTACCTCAACCGCCCCGGCCTGACAGCCGAACGCTTCGTCGCCAACCCCTTCGGGGGCCCCGGCGA
>NZ_JBSFKD010000073.1:0-8301 GCF_053598395.1 Streptomyces sp. NPDC001135
CGCCATGTGCCGGTAGTCGTCCTCATCGACATTCGGAAAGTGAACACCGATGTAGTCCAGGACCTGGTCCAGCCAACCCGGAATCGTGTAACCCATCCCCCGCGAAGTCCTTTCCGTACAGGCATCCCAGCACTGAGGGGCGGCACCTTTCAGGTGCCGCCCCTCAGATGTACAACATCACCGGTGGGTTACCGAAGTCGCGCCATCAGGGCGTGCTCGACGAGGGTGATCAGCGCCGACTTGGCGTCGGCGCGGTGCCGGGCGTCGGTCGTGATGATCGGGGTGTCGGGGCCGATCTGCAGGGCCTCGCGCACCTCGTCCGGGTTGTACGGCTGCTGGCCGTCGAAGCCGTTGAGCGCGATCACGAACGGCAGGCCGCTGTTCTCGAAGTAGTCGACCGCGGGGAAGCAGTCGGCCAGGCGCCGGGTGTCCACGAGCACCACCGCGCCGATCGCGCCGCGCACCAGGTCGTCCCACATGAACCAGAAGCGGTCCTGGCCGGGGGTGCCGAACAGGTACAGGATCAGGTCCTGGTCCAGGGTGATACGGCCGAAGTCCATGGCCACCGTGGTGGTGGTCTTGTCCCCGGTGTGGGTCAGGTCGTCGATGCCCGCCGAAGCGGACGTCATGACGGCCTCTGTGCGCAGCGGGTTGATCTCCGAGACGGCGCCGACGAACGTGGTCTTGCCCACGCCGAAGCCGCCCGCCACCACGATCTTCGCGGAGGTGGTGGAGCGGGAAGGACCGCCGCTAGAGCTTGCGAAGTCCACTGAGCACCCTTTCGAGCAGTGTCACGTCTGGCTGGCCACCGGCGTTCTCGTCGCCGCCGGGCTGATGGATGGCGACCAGGCCCGCCTCCGCCAAGTCGGCGACGAGGATCCTGGCCACGCCGAGGGGGATCGTCAGGAGCGCGGAGATTTCGGCTACCGACTTGATCTCCCGGCACAGGTTGCAGATCCGCTGATGCTCGGGCAGCTGACCCTGCATCTGGTGCGGAGCGGCGGTGGTGTGCACCAGTGCCTCGATGGCGAGCTGGTAGCGCGGGCGGGTCCGGCCGCCGGTCATGGCGTACGGACGCACCAAGGGGTTGTTCGACGCCGTCGCGGGCGTCGGCTCGGGGCGGCGCTGCGGTTGCACCGGCTGGATGCGCGGGGCCGGCGGCTGGTCGTACGGCGACGGGCCGGGGCCCTGAGGAGCGTACGGCTGCCGGTGGCCGGGGGCGGAGGGGAAGTTGTAACGGTTCGGGTTCTGGGAACCGTCGCCGCGGCCCTGGGCAGGGCCGTACGACCAGTTGCCCGAATTCGAACCGCCTGGGGGTGTTGCCACTCTCTTCTCCTCCTCCGACCGTGCCGGGCACCCATCCGTGTGGAGCCGCGTCCCGAAACCTTACGGCCCCGGGACGCGTATACGCACCGTTCGCCTGTTAGTTGAGAAGGCTTCCCTGGAGTTCTGCACGCAGGTCCGGGGTGAGGACCGTGCCCGCGCGGTCCACCAGAAGGGCCATCTCGTACCCGATGAGGCCGATGTCCGCTTCCGGGTGGGCCAGCACCGCGAGGGACGAACCGTCGGAGATGGACATGATGAAGAGGAATCCCCGCTCCATCTCCACAACCGTCTGGTTCACACTCCCGCCCTCGAAGATGCGGGAGGCGCCTGCCGTCAGAGACGTCAGACCGGAGGCGACGGCCGCGAGCTGGTCGGCGCGGTCGCGGGGGAAGCCTTCGGACATCGCCAGAAGGAGTCCGTCGGCGGAGACCACCACCGTGTGGGACACCCCCGGGGTGTTGTCCACGAAGTTGGTGATCAACCAGTTCAGGTTCTGTGCCGCCTGGCTCATCGGGCTCACACTAACGCTCCTGGTTGTAGGTGCTGTCAGGACCGAAGCCCTGGCCGTTCGTTTCACTGCCTGCGCTGCGTCCGCGCTGGACGCCCCGACGCAGGTTGCTCAGCCTGCCCCGGACGTCCTCCGGGGCGCGGGAGACCTGTGGGCCCCCCTGGGGGGTGGTTTCGGCGGAACCCTGGACCAGATTGGCCTTGGGCACCCGCCGCGGCAGGCCCGAGGAGGTGACCCCGCCTGCCTTGGGCTTCCGGAGCTGCGCGGCCTGCTGCCAGCGCTCGTCGTTGGCCGAACGCCAGTCGCTGTCGCCGCCCGCCGCCGGGGTGTTGTCCGGTGCCGCGGGTTCCTGCCGCACGCGCGCCGTGCCACCGGCGGTACCCGAGCCGTTGGAACCGCTCGGGACGGATCCGCGGCGGGGCAGCCCGGCGTCGGTCAGCTCGTGGGCGGCGGGAGAGGCCGGTCCCGGACGGTCGAAGCCTACGCGGTTCCGCTCACTCGCGTCAGCGGCCTGCGAGGATTCCGTTTGCGGAGCGTACTGGTCCGGATACCCGTTCCGGAAGCCGTTCTGCGGCTGCTGCGGCTGCTGCTGGGGCTGCTGCGGCTGCTGCGGCTGCTGGGGCCAGTCGTCCTGGTACGACGGGGCCTGGGCCGGCTCCGCATACGCGGGGTCCGGGTAGCCGCCGTTCGACGCGTAGTACTGCTCCTCGTACGCGGCCTGCTGCGGCTCGGCGTACGTCTGCTCCTCGTACGTCTGCTGCGGCTGCTCCTGGTAGGCCTGCTCCTGGTACGACTGCTCCTGGTACGACTGCTGCGACTGCTCCGGGTAGGCCTGCCGCCCGTCGAAGAGCGGGTCCTCGTACCCGGTGGCCTCCGCGGCCTCCGCCTGCGGCTCGCCGGCCGGCTGGCCGTGCGTCTGGGCCTCCAGGGCCGCCCGGCGCTCCTCGCGCATCAGGGAGCGGCCGACGGGGTCCAGCTCACGGATGTCGTCGGGGACCTCCGTGTACCGGCTGTCGTCGAAGCCCAGCTCGGCGGCGGTGCGCATCGGCTGCACCTGGTGGAAGCTCTCGCCCTGGAACTGCTGCTCCGGGATGATCTGCGAGACCGTGAACTCCTCGCGGTCCAGCGGCGCCTCGCCGCCACCGCCGTGCGTGATCGCGTCCGGCAGCATGACCAGGGAGGTCGTACCGGCCTGCTCGCCCGAGGGGCGCAGCTGGACGCGGATGCCGTGCCGGTCGGACAGCCGGCCGACCACGAACAGGCCCATGCGCTGGGAGATCGCGGCGTCCACGGTCGGCGGGTTGGCCAGCTTGTGGTTGATGTCCGCGAAGTCCTCGGCGGTCAGACCGATGCCCTTGTCGTGGATCTCGATCATGATGCGGCCGTCGGGGAGACGGGTCGCGGTCACGCGGACCTTGGTCTGCGGGGAGGAGAACGTGGTGGCGTTCTCCAGCAGCTCGGCCAACAGGTGCACGAGGTCGGTGACCGCGCGGCCGTGGATCTCGGCCTCCGGGACGCCGGACAGCTCGATGCGCTCGTACTGCTCCACCTCGGAGGAGGCGGCGCGCAGCACGTCGACCAGCGGGACCGGCTGGTCCCAGCGGCGGCCGGGCTCCTCGCCCGCGAGGACCAGGAGGTTCTCGCCGTTGCGGCGCATACGGGTGGCCAGGTGGTCCAGCTTGAAGAGGTTCTCCAGCTGGTCCGGGTCGGCCTCGTTGTTCTCCAGGTCGGTGATCAGGGTCAGCTGGCCCTCGATCAGCGACTGGTTGCGGCGCGAGAGGTTGGTGAAGATCGCGTTGATGTTGCCCCGCAGCAGGGCCTGCTCGGAGGCGAGCCGGACCGCCTCGCGGTGGACCTGGTCGAAGGCGCGGGCGACCTCGCCGATCTCGTCCTTGGTGTTGATCGGGATCGGGGCGACCCGGGTGTCGACCCGGCCGGGGTCGGTGCGCGAGAGCTGGTCGACCAGCATCGGCAGGCGCTGCTCGGCGATACCGAAGGCGGCGTTGCGCAGCTGGCGCATCGAGCGGCTCATCTGGCGGGCCACCAGACCGGCCAGGATGAACGCCGCGAGCAGCGCGATCACGACCACGCCACCGGTGATGAACGCCGAGGTCTTGGCGTTGTCGGCGATGTCGGAGGCCTCGTTCACGGCCCTGTCGGCCATGTCCGACTCGATCTGGCGGTACGCCTTGTACTTCAGCGTGTTGACCGCGAACCAGTTGTCCGCGGTGATGCCGCCCGCCGCGAGGGTCTGACGGGTCAGGACGCTGGTGTCCTTCATGGTGGCCAGCTGCGCCACCATCTTGGTCGGGTCAGAGGGCGGCGGGACGTAGTTCGGGTTCTGCTCCTTGGCCGCCGTGGCCATCGCGGCACCCTGCGACTCGATCTGGGTCTGCTTGTCCTTCAGCTTCTGCGCGTCCGCCTCGGTGCCACCGCCCTTGTACTCCTCCACGGCGATGCGCTCGAGGTAGGCGTACGAGGACAGGGAGACCCGCTGGGTCGCCAGGTTGGGGGCGTCCGGACCGGGCTTGACCAGCAGATGCGTGCCGATCGACCGCTCCAGCGACAGTGCCGCCTTGGTCAGCGAGATGGCGTAGACGGTACGGCCGTAGGAGGTGATGTTGCCGGTGCCCAGACCGAGCTCGTTGGCGAACTCCATCAGGGGGTGGGTGACGTCGACGTAGCCCTCTTCGGTCTGTACGCCGGTCACCTTGGAGGTGTACGCGACCTGCCGCAGCTGGGCGAGCTTGGGCTCCGCCTCGCGGAACAGCTTCAGCCGGCGCACCAGGCCCGACTTCTGCGGCATGTTCTGCGCGGCCTGGTCGAAGGCGTCCGCGGCGTCGTCCGAGGCCTTGCGGGCGGCGGCGATCGTCGCCTTGCTCTTGCTGTCGGTCTTCTTCAGCAGCAGGGGCGCCGCGGTGACGTCACGCTCGTTCTCGAGGGCGTCGGCGTAGGTGAGGGCGGCACGCACCAGGCGGGCGGTGTTCTCGGCGTCGCGTGCCTGCTGCCAGGTGTCGATCGAGCTCTTCACCTGGAAGCCGCCCATGACGAGGCCGACCGCCACGGGTATCAGCAGGATCGCGTTCAGCCTGGTCGGCACACGCCAGTTGCGCGGCGAGAAACGGCCGCCGCTGGGCGCGGGAGCCGCCGTCGGTTCCGCACCGGGCACAGGGGTGGGCGCCGCAGCGCGCGGCGGCGGGGTGAAGTTGCCCCGCGCCGACGGCTCGGGACCGTTCTTGCTTCGCCTCACTCGACCAACAACCTCTCGGCGGTCGGCACCTACGTCGTGCCGCAGTCTCTCAGAGCCCGGTTCGTCATCGACCCCTGGCTAGGTACGTCTTTGACTATTGGGCAGTTCAGGCATTCCAGCACGTGGACCAGCGCTCTTCCAAACAGCGGAAACCCCGGAGCGACCCTCTTGTAAGCCCCAGATAAAACGGTCATAAAGAGCGAGCCCCGCCAAAAGGCGGGGCGTTTGTGCGCACAGCGGCACTGCGCGAACGCGTCGCGTGGTGAAGCCGGGGGATTCCTCTGCCGAACTGTTATGAACGTCGGAGCCGACCGTGTCTAAGGCCACAGTCGGCTCCGTACCGTTCACCGCAACTGCCGTATACGCCGTCGCACTTGACCGCGTACGCGCGTACTACTTGAGGCGTGCCATCAGGGCGTGCTCGACCAGCGTGATCAGCGCACTCTTGGCGTCGGCGCGGTGCCGGGCGTCGGTCGTGATGATCGGGGTGTCCGGTCCGATCTGCAGCGCTTCCCGTACTTCTTCGGGGGCGTAGGGCTGCTGGCCGTCGAAGCCGTTGAGCGCGACGACGAACGGCAGGCCGCTGTTCTCGAAGTAGTCGACCGCGGGGAAGCAGTCGGCCAGGCGCCGGGTGTCCACGAGCACCACCGCGCCGATCGCGCCGCGCACCAGGTCGTCCCACATGAACCAGAAGCGGTCCTGGCCCGGTGTACCGAAGAGGTACAGGATCAGGTCCTGGTCCAGGGTGATACGGCCGAAGTCCATGGCCACCGTGGTGGTGGTCTTGTCCCCGGTGTGGGTCAGGTCGTCGATGCCCGCCGAAGCGGACGTCATGACGGCCTCTGTGCGCAGCGGGTTGATCTCCGAGACGGCGCCGACGAACGTGGTCTTGCCCACGCCGAAGCCGCCCGCCACCACGATCTTCGCGGAGGTGGTGGCCCGGCCCGCGTCAGAGCTTGCGAAGTCCACTGAGCACCCTTTCGAGCAGCGTCACATCCGGTGCGCCGCCGTTGTTCTCGTCGCCACCCGGCTGGTGGATGGCGACCAGGCCGGCCTCGGCGAGGTCGGCCACCAGGATCCGGGCCACTCCGAGCGGCATGGCCAGCAGCGCGGAGACCTCCGCGACCGACTTGACCTCACGGCACAGGTGGCAGATGCGCTGGTGCTCAGGGAGCAGTCCCATGAGCGCTGCCGGGTCGGCCGTGGTGCTGATCAGCGCCTCGATCGCGAGCTGGTAGCGCGGCCGGGTCCGGCCGCCGGTCATCGCGTACGGACGGACCAGCGGCTGGTCGCCCTCGTCCCCGTACGGTTCCGCATACGGATCGTGATGGGCGGTGGGCGGGGTCATGAATCCTCCGGGCGGGACAGCAAGTCGGTCAGTCAAGCCGTCTGACGGGGCCGGTGGGGGGATTGTGGCGGCCGGACGGTGTTTTCGTGAGGTGGGTGGTGCCGGGGGCGGTCAGTGGAGCAGACTGCCCTGGAGTTCGGCGCGCAGGTCCGGGGTGAGTACCGCCCCTGCGCGGTCGACGAGCAGTGCCATCTCGTAGCCGACGAGACCGATGTCGCACTCGGGGTGGGCCAGGACCGCGAGGGACGACCCGTCCGAGACGGACATCAGGAAGAGGAACCCGCGCTCCATCTCGACGACCGTCTGTGCCACGGTGCCGCCCTCGAAGATCCGGGACGCCCCGGCCGTCAGTGAGGTCAGCCCGGACGCGACGGCCGCCAGCTGGTCGGCGCGGTCCCGTGGGAAGCCCTCGGACATCGCCAGCAGAAGGCCGTCGGCGGAGACCACCACCGTGTGCGACACCCCGGGGGTGTTGTCCACGAAGTTGGTGATCAACCAGTTCAGGTTCTGTGCCGCCTGGCTCATCGGACTCAACTAACGCTCCTGCTGGTGAGTGGGGCTCGGGTAGCTGCCGGTCTGGCCGCTGCCGGCCTGACGGCCCTGAGCGATGCCCCGACGGAGATTGGTCAGCCGTCCGCGTACGTCGTCAGGCGCACGCGAGACCTGCGGACCGGCTTGGTGCTGTTGCTGCTGGGCGGTGCCCGGGACGAGGTTGGCCCGGGGCACCCGGCGCGGCAGGCCGGAGGTGGTGACCCCGCCCGCGGCGGGCTGCCGGACGCGCTCGGCCTGCCGGACGAGTTCGTCGTTCGGCGAGGTGCGCCAGGAACCGGTGGCGGAGCCATTGCCGTTCGTGGGGCGCTGCGGAGCCGGGGCGGGTGCCTGCGGCTGCTGCGGCTGCTGCTGCGCGGGCGCGCCCTCCCCCTGCGGACCGCCGTGGAACCAGTTGGTCTCCAGCGTGTCGTACAGCGGGGTACGGCCGTCGCCCGGACCGGTGGCCGGCGGCAGGGCCTCCGGCTCACGGTGTGCCGGACGCCGCTGCGGGGCCTGCTGGCGCGGGGCGGCGAAGTCGTCCCGGCCGGTCGGCTGCGGACGCTCGAACTGACCGGTGTGCGCCGGGTTCTGGGGGCCGGGCAGCGCGTGCCGGCCGGTGGAGCTGCCGTCGTAGCCGCCGTCGAAGCCCTGCGGGGCCGGGAACTGGCCGGTGTTCTGACCCGCGTGGTGACCCGTGTTCTGCGCCGGGTCGTCCTGCTGCTGCGCCGCCGTGCCGAAGACGTCGGAGCGGACGTACGGATCGGTGCCCTGCCGGCCATCGGCCCCGTCGAACCGGCCGGGCAGCTCGGGGGCGTCCGGCCGGGCGAACTGGCCGGTCTGCTGCGGGTTCTCCGGACGGGCGAACTGGCCCGTGTGCTGGGGTCCGCCCAGGCCGTTCAGATCCGGGCGCGGGAACTCGCCCGTGGCGGCCGGGCCCTGCGCGTCGATCCGGGGCATCTCCGCGGTCGAGCCCGGACCCTGCCGGTCGTCGACGCGCGGCATGCGCCCGGTGTGCGCCGGGTCCTGCTCGTCGTGGCCGCGCGGGGCGTCCAGCGAGGCACGGGACAGCGGGGTCTGCGTGTCGCCCCAGCCCGGGGTGCGCGACTGCTGGTCACCGCCGGGCAGCTCGGCCCGCGGGCCGCCGCGCGGCGGCAGCTGGGGCTGGCGGCCCTGGTCGGGGGCGGCACCGGGCCGCTGCGGGCCACGGCCGCCGAAGGCGTCCTGCTGCGGGCCGCCCGGGTTCGCGGCCTGCAGGCCCTGCGGAGCGCCCTGCAGACCGCGCCCCTGCTCGTACGCCCGCAGCTGCTCCGCGCTGATCATGCTGGTGTCGAAGAGGCT
>NZ_JBSFKD010000074.1:0-7132 GCF_053598395.1 Streptomyces sp. NPDC001135
CGCCATGTGCCGGTAGTCGTCCTCATCGACATTCGGAAAGTGAACACCGATGTAGTCCAGGACCTGGTCCAGCCAACCCGGAATCGTGTAACCCACGCTCGTCGTCCCCCATGTGTCCCGCACAGCCCCGAAGCCCGGCTGCCCAGTGTGCGCTTGCGAACCCTACCGGCGGAGACGTTCCGGATGGAGCCCTGGTTGCGCTGGTGAACGCGAGTGCCCCCCGATACCCGCTCGCTCCGACCAGACGGGCGCCTTACTCTCAGCCCATGAACAGCCCTCTCGTAGCCGTACTCAGCGGCGCAGGCATCTCCACGGATTCCGGGATCCCTGACTATCGCGGTCCGAACGGGCTGTGGCGGCGCGATCCCGAGGCCGAGAAGCTCGTCACCTACGCGTACTACATGAGCGATCCGGAGATCCGCCGGCGATCCTGGCAGATGCGGCGCGAGAACCGCACGCTCCAGGCCGAGCCGAACGCCGCGCACCGGGCCGTCGCCGAACTGGAGCAGTCCGGCATCCCGGTGCGGGTGATCACACAGAACGTGGACGGGCTGCACCAGCTCGCCGGCATGCCCGACCGCAAGGTGCTCGAACTGCACGGCAGCGCACGCAGCGTCGTCTGCACGCGGTGCCACGCGCGCGGGCCGATGGAGGACGCCCTCGCCCGCGTCGAGGCCGGTGAGGACGACCCCCCGTGCCTGGAATGCGGCGGCATCCTCAAGTCCGCCACCGTCATGTTCGGCGAACGCCTCGACCCCGTGGTGCTCGGCGAAGCCGTCGCCATCACCCAAGCCTGCCAGGTGTTCATCGCCGTCGGCACCAGCCTCCAGGTGCAGCCCGCCGCCGGCCTCGCGGGGCTCGCCGCCGACCACGGCGCCCGGCTGATCATCGTCAACGCGGAACCCACCCCGTACGACGACCGTGCGAACGAGGTCGTTCGCGAGCCCATCGGCACCGCCCTGCCCGAACTGCTCGACCGCATCCGGACCGGGAACGGCAGGTAGGCGGCCGTTCGCCACCGACCCGGCCCGCCTCGCAAGACGTCGCCGACGTGAGCTTGCCGCCACTGGCCGGAATGTGACGGTCTCGGTCCGCATGATGGCCGGTTCCTCGGTGCGGTGATCGGCTGGGGCAAGATCTTCCTGCCGGCGGTCCGGGACCGGGCGACCGCCGACGCCGCACGTCGTGTGCCACGGCACGCACGTCCCTGGGGAGGAATGACATGCGATTCCGCTGCGCCGTACTCGACGACTTCCAGAACGTGGCGGTCACGTCCGCCGACTGGTCGGCGCTGGGCGACCGCGTGGAGGTCGTCTCCTTCACCGGGCACTTCGCGGGCGAGGACGAACTCGTCGCCGCCCTCGCCGACTTCGACTGCGTGGTCACCCTGCGCGAGCGGGTGCCGTTCCCCGCCGGTCTGCTGAACCGGCTGCCCCGGCTGAGGCTCCTGATCGCCTCCGGCATGCGCAACTCGGTGATCGACTACGCGGCGGCCAGGGCCGGCGGCGTCACCGTGTGCGGGACCGAGAGCTCGGGCACACCGCCGGTCGAGCTCACCTGGGCCCTGCTGCTGGGTCTCGCCCGCGGCATCGTCCAGGAGAACAACGCCCTGCGCGCGGGCGGCCCCTGGCAGTCCACCGTCGGTGCCGACCTGCACGGCCGTACGCTCGGGCTGCTCGGTCTGGGCCGGATCGGCAGCCGGGTGGCGCAGGTCGGGCTCGCCTTCGGGATGGACGTCGTCGCCTGGAGCCAGAACCTCACCAAGGAGCGCGCCGACGAGGTCGGCGTACGCCTGGCCCCCTCCAAGGAGGACCTGCTCGCGAGCAGCGACTTCGTGTCCGTGCACGTCTCGCTGAGCGACCGGACCCGCGGGCTGCTCGGCGCCGCCGAACTCGCCCTGCTCAAGCCGACCGCCTACCTGGTCAACACCTCGCGGGCCGCGATCGTCGACCAGGACGCGCTGCTCGCCGCGCTGCACGAGGGCCGTATCGCCGGCGCCGGCGTCGACGTCTTCGACGTGGAACCGCTGCCCGCCGACCACCCGATGCGCAGCGCGCCACGCCTGCTCGCCACCCCGCATCTGGGCTACGTGTCCCGCGCCAACTACGCGCGTTACTACGGCCAGGCCGTGGAGGACATCCGGGCCTATCTCGACGGCGCCCCGGTCCGGGTCCTCGGCTGACGTGACCGTCGCGGCCCCGGCCATGAGCCGGAGGAGGGCCGCCACCGGCTCAGAAAAGGGCCGTTCCGCGCTCGAGGTCCAGCAGCCGGCGCTTGCGGTCCAGGCCGCCGCCGTAGCCGGTGAGGCTGCCGCCGGAACCGATGACGCGGTGGCAGGGGACGATGATCCCGACGGGGTTGCGCCCGTTGGCCAGGCCGACGGCACGGGAGGCACCGGGGCTGCCGAGGGCGTCGGCGAGTTCACCGTAGGTGCGGGTCTCGCCGTAGGGGATGCGGGTGAGCTGTGCCCAGACGCTGCGCTGGAACGGCGTTCCCCGCAGCGCGAGTTCGACGGTGAACTCCGTCAACTCGCCCGCGAAGTAGGCATTCAGCTGTTCCTCCGCCTCGGCGAAGACCGCCGGGGTGTCGTCGCGCGGGCCGAAGTCCTCCTCGGCCGGGCGGTGCCGCTGGCCGGCCATGTACAGCCCGCACAGGGCGCCTTCGGCGTCGGCGACCAGGGTGAGCGGGCCGTAGGGACTGTCGATCACGGTGTGGCAGGTCATGGAGGTCACGGGTGTCACAGGGGTCGCGGGTGTCACGGGTGTCACGGGCGGAACCTTCCTTACACGGGGAGGAAGTTGATGGGGTGGCTGTCGGTCGCCCACAGGTACTGCACCGCGTACGCCCGCCAGGGCCGCCATGCCTCGGCGCGGGCGGTGAGCGCGGCCGGGGTGGACGGCAGGCCCAGCTCCCCGGCCGCACGCCGGATGCCGAGGTCGGTGGGGAGGAAGGCGTCGGGGTCGCCGAGGGCGCGCATGGCGATGACGTCCACGGTCCAGGGGCCGAAGCCGGGCAGGGCTAGGAGCCCCGCGCGAGCCTCGGACCAGTCGCTCTCGACGCCCAGGTGGAGGGTTTTGTCGGCGAGTCCCCGGACGAGGGTGGTGAGGGTGGTGCGCCGGGTGCGGGGCATCGCCAGCGTGCCGGGGTCGACGGCGGCCAGGGCCTCGGGGGACGGGAAGAGGTGGGTGAGGCCGCCGTCGGGGTCGTCCAGGGGCTTGCCGTGCGCGGTGACCAGGCGGGCCGCGTGGGTGCGGGCGGCGGCCGTGGACACCTGCTGCCCGAGTACGGCACGCACGGCGAACTCGGCCTCGTCGACCGTGCGCGGCACACGGCGGCCGGGCGACTTGTCGACCAGCGGCGCGAGCAGCGGGTCGGTGCGCAGGTGGTCGTCGACGGCGACCGGATCGGCGTCGAGGTCGAGCAGGCGGCGGCAGCGGCTGATCGCCACGGTTAGATCACGCAGGTCGCTCAGGGCGAGGCGGCAGGCGATGTGGTCGGGGCGGGGGGCGAGGGAGACGATTCCGTGGCCGTACGGCAGGCGCAGCGTGCGCCGGTAGGCGCCGTCGCGCCACTCCTCGACGCCGGGTACGGCCGTGGCGGCGAGGTGGCCGAAGAGGTTGGAGGGGTTGAGCGGGGCGCGGAACGGCAGCCGCAGGCTGATCCCGCCCGGCGTGCCGGTCCCCGACTCGGGGGTGCGGCCGCGCAGCTCGCTCGGGGTCAGGGCGAAGACCTCGCGGACCGTGTCGTTGAAGGTGCGGATGGAGGAGAATCCGGCCGCGAAGGCGATCTCCGCCATGGGCAGGGGGGTGGTCTCGATGAGCAGCCGCGCGGTCTGGGCGCGCTGGGCGCGGGCGAGCGCGAGGGGTCCCGCGCCCAGTTCGGCGAGCAGCTGCCGCTCCACCTGCCGGGTGCTGTAGCCGAGCCGCGCGGCGAGTCCGGGCACGCCCTCGCGGTCCACGACGCCGTCGGCGATGAGCCGCATGGCGCGGGCCACCAGGTCGGCGCGCTGGTTCCACTCCGGGGAGCCCGGGCTGGTGTCCGGGCGGCAGCGCTTGCAGGCCCGGAACCCGGCCTGCTGGCAGGCGGCCGCGCTCGGATAGAACGTCATGTTCTCCGGCTTGGGCGGGACGGCTGGGCAACTGGGCCGGCAGTAGATCCGGGTCGTCAGAACGGCCGTGAAGAACCACCCGTCGAACCGCGCGTCCTTGGACTGCACGGCGCGTACGCAGTGCTCCCGGTCGAGGTGGGTCGGTGTCTGCATGCCTCCAGCATCGGCCCCCGGGGCAGCCGGCGCTGGCGGATTTCCGACACCAGCGTCCGCCGGCCTGCCGGGTTCCCGATTCCGGGTGGGCTCGGGCCGGCCGGGAAGCGGTGGCGCGGGACGGGCTGCCGTGGTCGGCAGCCCGTCATGGGGGCCGGAACGTCGTGGGGGCCGGAACGTCGTGGTCGGCGGCCACCGGTAACGGGCCGCGCACCCACATGCCGGCCCGGGTCAGGAGCGTCCCTGCTGGTGGTCGGCTGAGGAGCGATCCCGGTCGGCCGCCGGGCGCGGGCGGTCTGCCGGCCGGCAGGGCCCGCGGGGCGCCGTGCTCGCCCGGTCCGGGCTCCTGTCCTGGCTCCGGCCGTCGCCGCACACAGTCCTGCTAGGAGCGGCTCTCCTGCCGGAAGCGGGCGATCCACTCGGCGGTGTGCCGCAGCCCGCCGAACGTGTAGAAGTGCACCTTCACCGCACCGTGCCGCTGGGGGTCGTAGCCGCGGGCGAGGGCGTGCAGAAAGCGGTCCGGGCCGGTCGTACCCATGAGGTTGGTCAGCGAGAAACCGTACTTGCGGGCGACGGAGGCGCTGGTCGCGACGCCGAAGCGGGTGGCGTAGCCGAGCAGCCGGCGGACGCCCGCCGGTCCGGGCACACCGATGCGGACGGGCAGGTGCACGCCCCGGGCGCGGGTGGCTTCCAGCCAGGTGAGGACCGGGTCGGCGTCGAAGCCGAACTGGGTGATGACGTCGCCTCCGAACCGGTGCGCGCCGATGGCCGCCGCCTTGTCGGTGAGCGCGGACCACAGCGTGCGGTCGGCTATCGAGGGGTGGCCCTCCGGGTAACCGCTGATGCCGACGTGGCGGACGCCGTGGCGCTGGAGCAGCCCGGTACCCAGGATGGCGAGGGCGTCCGCGTAGGGGCCCTCGGGGCGGGCGGGGTCGCCGCCGACGACGAAGACGTTCTCCGCGGTGCCGTCCGCGGACAGCCCGGCCAGGAACTCCTCCAGGGCGGCGCGGGAGGGCAGCCGTCGCGCGGAGATGTGCGGTACGGGGACGAAACCGAGCCGCTTGACCGCGCGGGCGGCCGCCAGCCGCATGCCGAGGTCCTCCCCGGCGAGGAAGGTGATGTTGATGCGGGTGCCCCGCGGGATGCTGCCCTGCGCCTCCTCCAGCCGGGGCACGTCCTTGCCGGTCATCTCCAGGGAGAAGTCGTCCAGCAGAGCGGCACCGACGGCCGGGGGGACGGTGAGAGCGGGGTTCATCGTGCTCCTCGTACGACGGTGTTCCTGACCTCGGCCGATGATGCCACGCCGGAAGTGGGGTCAAGGGGTAGGGGGTAGGGCGCGGGAGGCAACGGGGCGTGGTGCGGGCCGGGAACCGTCCCACGGTTATGGACCGGTGATCCACACCGGGTTTGGCTCTGGTGACCGGACCACGACCCCGGCAGGGTGGTGCTTCCGACCCCGTGGAGCGACCCCGAGGAGACCCCCACCATGCGATTCCGGCACGCGGACACCCTCTGGGCCGCGTTCCCCGAACTGGCCTCCGGCGCGCTGTACGCCACCGGCGTCGGCGCCGCCGCGGACACCGGCCCGCGCGCCGCCGCGTACACCGCCCGCGCCCTGGCCCGGCTGGCCGGCGCCACCGAGGGCGAGTTTCCCGAAGTACTGGCCTGGCGCCGGACGTTCACCCGGCTGGGAGTGAAGCCGACGCAGTACCGGTGCGCCTCCGAGTCGCTGCTGCGGCGGCTGCGCAAGGAGGGGACGCTGCCGCGCATCCACCCGCTGGTCGACCTGTGCAACGCGCTGTCGGTGGCGTACGCCGTCCCGGTGGCGGTTCTCGACGTCGACCGGATCACCGGGCCGCTGCTGGAGGTGCGGCCGGCCGTCGGCGACGAGACGTACACGGCGTTCGGCGGGGGCGTCGAGCGGCCCGCGCCCGGCGAGGTGACGTTCGTCGACTCCGCGGGACGGGCGCACGCCCGGCGCTGGACCCACCGGCAGAGCGGCCACTCGGCGGTCGGGGAGCACACCCGCCGGGTCCTGGTGGTGGCGGAGGCCGTGCACGACGGCGGCGCGGAGATGGTGCCCGAGCTGCTGAAGACGGTTCAGGAGGAGGTGGCGGCGCACTGGGGGGCGGTCACCGGGACGGCCGTGCTCACCCGGGCCGCACCGGAGTTCGTCTTCGGCGACTGAGCCGGCGGCATGGCAGCATCGGGGGGATGAACGAGGGGACAGGCATGCCCGCCACCGGCGAACTCCCTGGCCACGGCTCGGACTTCCTGCAGCTGGCGGCCGGTGACGTGCCGGCCGGCGGGAAGGCGGAGTGGCTGGCGGGCCGGCTGCGGCAGGCGATAGCGGACGGCCGGCTGGCGGTGGGCAGCAGACTGCCGCCCACCCGGGTACTAGCCGCCGAGCTCCATGTCTCCCGAGGGGTGATCACCGAGGCGTACCGCCGCCTCGCCGAGGACGGTCATCTGGAGGGCCGCCGCCGCGGGGGCACGGTGGTGGTCGCGGCCCCGTTCGCTCCGGTCCCCTTCGCCCCGGCGCGGGGCGTCTTGGGGGGCGGGGCCCCGGAGTACGGGGAGGCGGCGAAGGACCCGGCGCACCCCGCACCGGGCAGCCCCCTCCCCGGCACGTCCGCGACACCGCCCGTCCCCACGTCCGCACCGCGGGACACCGGCACACTCGAAACCGCACCCCCCGGCCCCACCGGCACCCTGCCCCGTCCCCCGTCCGGAACCCCGTCGCCTCCCACTCCAGGGACCGTAGCCCCCGGCCCGACCGGTTCGACCGGCCCCCTGCCCCCCCCCCCCCCCCCCCGCCCCCCCCCCCCCCCCCCCCCCCCCCCCCCCCCCCCCCCCCACCCCCCCCCCCCC
>NZ_JBSFKD010000075.1:0-7082 GCF_053598395.1 Streptomyces sp. NPDC001135
CGAGCTGATGAACGGACTCGTGGCAGGGGCCCACGACGACATCGCCCTGCTCGCCCTGCGACTGCCCCAGTCGGACGACGGCGTCTCGCCCTGAGGCCGCATGCTCGCCGTACGCGATGTAAGTCCGAGGTGGGACGTTTTGGCCAGGGGGGTTCGGGGACACGTTGGGCGGAGGTCGTGTCGCGTGCGGGTTCGGAAGTGAGCTGGCATTCCATTCGTCCGCCCGCCCTGCCGTCCGGCTCAGAACGCGGGCGGCAGAGCTGTGCTGCGTTCAGATGACCGTGCCCTGGCCAGTGCCTTGATCAGAGCGGTGCGAATCTCGTCCGGCAGCTGTTCGCCGTGCACCCAGTCCACGATCAGTTCGGATACCTGCCGCAGTTTCGTGTTGGTGTGCTGTGAGACCTCTCGCAGCACTTGGAATCCCTGCTCGGGATGCAGGCCACCGAGGGTGATGACCACGCCGATCGCCTGGTCGACCACGGTGTGGGAGACGACGGCCTCCTGCAGCTGACTGATTTCCGTCTGCAACTCGCTGATCTTGTTCAGGAGCGGTGTCCGTCCCGGAACCATGTGCTCCTCGAGCCGCGTGAGGGTGCCGTTTCGAGAGTTCTCCATCATGATCACATCCCAGACCGCGGGTCTCCCGCCCGGGTCGCCGTGCCGTACGGAATTGCGAGGACGACAATTCGACTCTTACCCCGGATGCTGTCTTCGTGCATCCCGTTCCGCGGCGCGCAGCGGCCGGTGGCGTGGACCTGACTCAGGGTTCAACGCGGCCAGGGCGGTGGTGCACCTGCCCTTCGGACGATCGGTACCACTCGGGTCGCGGATGCTCCGTTGATGGTCGCGGCTGCCCGATGGACTGCAAGGATCCTGCGGGAGCGGATCACGGCCCACATGACCATACGATCGAGCGACTGTCGTACATCGCGGCAGGGCATTCGGGTGTGTGGGACTCGGAGGGGGCACCCAGGGGGGCCGCGTTCAGCAGCGTATCCATGGGGCTGGCTCGACTCAGGCTCCTCCGGTTCAGCCAATGAGCCGGGGGAGCCGCTGACAGGATCGCAGTGGTGGCGACCGACGACGATGCCCATGGCGTCGCCGATGGTGTGGCGGGTGGCGACGGCCAGTTCCGACTGGATGTGGGTGGGCGTTCGAGACGGCGACCCCGCATGGGAGGCCGGCAGCCGACTTCTCGTCCCGGGGGTCACCCGTGCGCGTTCGCGGTCGAGCGCTTCGCCTTCCACGGGCTGACGAAGCCGGTCGGGCGAGGGCGGCGACCTACTCGCGGGTGCGGGGTACTCGAAGAGGAACCCATCGGGGTGCCGACGTCTCTGTGACCTGCCGGCCCGGGGGCCGCCCACCGTGGTGGGTCCGTGCGGAAAGGACGGCGGTGACGTGGCGGAGGGCCTGAAGTCCGGCGGAGAGCACGAGCGGCGGCTGTCCGCGGGGGAGTCGGCTCTGTGGCAGCAGGTGGTCGAGCAGCTGGGCACGGCCCTTGCCGTGATCGACTCGGCCGGGCGCATCGTCGCTGTCAACCCGGCCGCCGAGCGGCTTCTGCAGCGCGCTGCAGGGTCGGTGTACGGGCGGGATCTGCACGACCTGTGCCATCGCGACCCGGGAGGTGGCCTCGTCCCGCGGGAGCGCTGCCCGCTGCTGCGGGCACTGGCCGAGAGGCGTGCGGCACGCGGGGACGACGACAGGTGCCTGCGTGGTGACGGGCGGCTGGTCCCGATCTCCTGGTCGGCCACCCCCCTGGCGGACGACGTCTCCGGCGTCTGCCTGGGCATGGTCGTGCTGATCGTCGAGACCGCGGCGGACCGCCGTGCCGGTAGGGAACGAGCGGAACGCGCCGAGCGGTCGGAACGGGTGGAACAGGCGGAACGAGCGGCTCATACGAGCGCGCTGGAGAGTCTCGCCGAGCGGTTGACACTCGTCGCGGAGATCACCGACGTGCTCGGTCAGACCCTGGAGGTGGACGAGGCCCTCGCCCGGTTGAGCCGCGTCCTTGTCCCCCGCCTCGCCGACTGGGCCGCGGTGGACCTGCGGGTCGGCTCTCGTCAGGTGCACCGAGTGGCCGTGACCGGTCCGGAGGGCCGTGCAGCCGGGCAGGAGGACTGGCGCGGTCATCTGCCCCCGGTCGGGGAGGCGACCCACTCGCCCCTGGTCCAGGTACTGAACGAAGGCGCTCCCGTGCTTCAGAAGCGGGTGGACCTGGAGGCACCGCCCGACTCCCCGCTGGCCAGCGTGCACGACGCCTTCCTCGGAGCGATCGGCGCGGCATCCGCCATCACGGTGCCGCTCGGCAGCGGACGGCAGGTCACCGGTGCGCTGACGCTGGTGCGCACCGACCCGGCCCGGCCCTTCGACACCGGCGATCTCGACGTGGCCGGCGACATCGGCCGCCGGGTCGGTCTGGTCATCGACAACGCGCGCCGGTTCGGCCGGCAGCGCGCGGTCGCCGAGGCCATGCAGCGCAACCTCCTTCCCCCGCTGCCCGCGCACGGCCGGTTCCAGCTGGCCGCCCGGTACCAGCCCGCTCCGCCCGGCTCCCAGGTCGGTGGTGACTGGTACGACGCCTTCGCGCTGAGGGACGGCACGCTCGCCCTCGTCATCGGCGACGTCGTCGGGCACGATCTGACCGCCGCGGCCGGCATGGCGCAGCTGCACGGCATCCTGCGCTCCCTCGCCTGGGACCATGCTGAGCCGACCGGTGCCGTCGTGGACCGCCTCGACGACGCCATGCACGCCATCACCATCGTGCGGATGGCCACCCTCGTCCTCGCCCGGGTGGACGGTCCGGACAGCGGCCCCTGGACGCTGCACTGGACCAGTGCGGGGCACCCGCCGCCCCTGTTGCTGAACCCCGACGGGAGCGCGCAGTACCTCGAAGCCGGGCAGGGACTCATCCTTGGAACCGACCCGTGTGCCGGCGATCCTCGCCCGAGTGCCGCCCACGCGCTGCCGCCGCGGTCCACGCTCCTGCTCTACACCGACGGCCTGATCGAAGTCCCCGGCAGCGACTTGACCAGAGGGCTCAGCCGACTGCGTCGCCACGCTCTCGCCCTCGCCCACGAACCTCTGGACATTTTGTGCGACCAACTGGCGGCCCGGATGCCCCTGGGCAGCACGGACGACGTCGCCCTTCTCGCCCTGCGCCTGCCCTGACCGGGCCGAGGCGTGATCCATGACGGGGCGTGGCTGCTCACGTCCCCGGAGCAAGCGCCAGAATGCGGAACGGACCGGGTGACACGGCCTGAAGGCCGTCGTCTCCGGCGTACCGCCAGCCCCAGGACCGCATTGTCTCGACGGTCCTGCCGTCCCGGACGTCCACCAGTGCGACGCCGAGCGCGGCGCCGTGGTCGGCGAGCAGTCGCCGCTGCAGGCGCCGGGCGAGGTTCCAGACGTGGTCCCGGTACTCCCGGCGCACGCGAGGCGGGACGACGATCCCGGAGACGACGAAGAGCCGCCCGGAGGCGGCGCGGCGGAGCAGACCTCCCCGGACGTGCCCGTCGAAGCCCGCCCAGCATGGACCCGAGCTGCCCGCGGGGAAGCCGTAGGCGTATCCGGTCAGGGCGGTGGTCTCCGCGATCAGCAGCGAGAACCCCGGCCGTCGTGCGTCGGCCGTGAGATGGCCCAGGAAGGGGCCACGTGCCTGGTTCCACGCCCACGGGTCACCACCGGAGGCTTCCGCGTACAAGTCGCCCAGCTCCTGCAGACGGTCCGCGACCTGACCGCGCGTCAGCCGATGGATCCGATCCGCAATCTGGGGCGACGACGTGCGCTCCCTCTGCGGCGGGCCCTGTGCGCGGGTACGCGGCCTGCCCCGTGCGGGCCGGAGAGCGGGGAGGGCCAGGGTCGTCGGGGGGAGCACCTGCGCGGTCATCGCCAACCCTGCCCCCGGGCGCGGACGAAGGCCGCCCCGGCGTCGTCGATCCCCGAGAACGGCACCGGTGCCTGAGGCGGTGCGCGGCGTGCCCTCGGTGTATCCACCGTACTCCCAGCCGGTCCCGCCCCGGCGGCCCGGCGGTCGCCGGCATCAGGAACGGCGCCGGCCGTCCGCGTACGGGCGCTGTCCTCCGGCCCAGGCCGGCTCGCGTGGTCACCGGGCTCGGCCGGGCGATCGGCAGGCGGCCGGTCGCCCGGCCGGTCATGGGACGCACGGCCACCCGCACCCGGCATACCCTGCAGAGAGGGCTGCCGTGGAAACGCGACGCAGGCCCCTCACACCGTCGCCCGCCTGCGTCGGGCAGCGACCCGAATCGTGGTCCGTACGTTTCGTACTCGTCTCGCGTCCGGGGCTCCGTATGGAGCAGCTGCCCCGCCGGTCGCGAAGGAGGAACCCGGCTCCATCTCACCCTCGACACCGCGCACGCCGTGGAACCCGCACGCTCCGGCTCGCGACCAGCAAATCGACAGAGCACGCGCACGCTCACGCCGACGAGGTACGACCCGGATCCGTGAGGCCACGAGGATCCGCCGGCGTGTTCGTCCCCCGCGGCCGTGACCCCGGAGAACCACAGCCATGACAAGACTCCGCGAACGCAAGAACAACCGGGAGGCGGTCCTGCGATCCCTCTACGGGGCCGTCGAACGCAATCGCCCCGAGGTCAGCGGATCGATACTCCGCGCCGAGCTGGGCCTGCCCGACGAGGACCTCTCCGCCGCCTGCGCCTATCTGGCCGACGAGGGACTGATCAGCGTGGACTGGACCTCGCACCGGACCCCTGCGGCTGTCTCGCTGACACATGAGGGCACCTGCCTGATGGAGGAGCTGGAGGAAGAACAAGGGGAACAGGGCGGGGCAGAGAAGACGGAGCCGGACGGCTGACCCGCCCGCTTCTCCTCGGCTCAGGTGTAGCCTGACCGTACCGAGAGCTTTTCGCGCAGCGCTTCCGGCGGTGCCGTTCCCGGCGAGGTACGAAACGGGCAGTCGTGCTACGGCTCCCGGGACGGGACCGGACCATGGAACCCAGCAGTGCGCCGGCTGAAGACGCGTCCGGTGCCGACGCGCACTCGTACCGCATGCCTCTGCCCCGCCTGACCCTCACCCCGGACGTCAGTCACGGCCCGCTGGACGGTGCCTGGTGGCCGCGCTGCGACGCGCTGGAGCTCGAACTTCCCTCGCTTGTCGACTTGTTGGAGCCGTATCCGGGGGCCGTGATACGGGTCACCGTGGACCCCGCCGGGTGGCCCGGCGCTCCGCGCACGGTCATGGCCCCAGGCCGGGTGATCGCCGTGGAGCCGACCGGACCCGGAAGCGACGCGCACGTCATCACCCTGGACTGCGGCGCCGTGGGACGCTGGGTGCTCCTGGTCGTCCCGCCCGAGGAGCCAGCCGGAACAGCTGTCCGGCTGCTGGCCGCCGCTGCCGACCCGGAGAACCCACTGACCGCCGCGAGCATGCTGGCGCTCGCCGATGCGGGTCGCCCGGTGGGCGCGGCCGGGGAGGCGGAATGAGGCACGGGGCCCCTTGGGAGCCCGCGGCAGGGACGACCGGCCGGCGTCAACCACCATCCTCGCGTGAGCCGTTGCCCACTGTGAATGACACTTCTGCGCTCTTCGAGGAGTGCCGCATCGTCCGCACGCACGGTGAACTGGACACGCAATCCGCGGCTCCACTGGTCCGCGCCCTGGCCGAGGCCCGAGCGGCCCGGCCCGGACGGCTCTTCCTGATCGTGGACCTGAGCGAGGTGACCTTCTCCGACTCCAGCATCCTGTCTGCGCTGTGCGAGGCGTGGTCCGACTGCCGCGCCCGGCGAGGCTGGGTACGCATCGTGTACGACAACCACACGACCGACCTGGTCTTCCGCCACACCGGCCTGCTCGACCGTTTCCCCGCCTACGCGAGCGCACAGGACGCCTGGGAGGGACGAACGGCCGACGCCGCACTCCCGCCTCCCCGCGAGCGCACTGCCGGCCGCCGGGACGCACCGCCCGGCCGGGGACCACATGCCGCGCCGAACCACCCGACAGGACACCTCATGAGCGACCAGCTGCGGCGCCCGCCACCGGTCCCGCCCCTCCTTCGCCTGTACCTAGCGCCCGAGAGCACCGTGCCACGCCGTATCGACGGGGCCTGGTGGCCGCGAACCTTCGACCTCCTGGCGGAACTCCCGTCACTGCTCTCCGGCCTGCCCCGCGCCTGGGGCCAGATCGTCAGTGTCCTGGTGAACGGCACAGGGTGGGCCGGGGTCCCGGGCCGCATGCTCGTCTGCAACCAGGTCGTCCGGCTGCGCAGGACCGCCACGGCGCGCACGCCCAGCACCATCGTGCTGATGGCCCCCGCCCATGGGCGCCGGGATCTGCTGGTCGTGTCACCGGAGGCCACCGAGCGGGCCGCGGAATCGCTCGTGTCCGCAATGGGACTGACGCCGGAGCAGGGTCACTTCGCGAGCTGAGTGCGTGGGTCCGGCCCGTCCGGCGGCACGGGCAGGCACACCCGGCGAGGATGCGCTCGGTTCGTGGGTGGACGCCGGCCGGCTGCGGGCGAGGCTTCTTCCGGCGCAGCCCTGCGCGCGATGCGGTGCAAGGTCTGGGACGGGTATGGCGGCTTACGGCTGTTGACCGGTGCCCCTCGGGGTGTGCGCGGGGCGTTGCGGCGGCCTCGGCGCGGTCATGTCGAGCAGGAGAAGGGCGTTGTGGTCGGGGTGCCGGGTTCGGTGATGTAGACGCCGATGCGCTGGCCGGGTGTGCCTTCCACGTGCGGGGACTGCGAGGTGAGGGTGACCGTGCCGACCTGGGGTGGTGGAAGGTCTTGTGGGGGCGCCCGTCCCGAGCCGGACCGTGCGCCACCCGCCCGCACCCCGACGTGCCTCGTCGACGGATGGGACGGAGAACTGCTCGGCTGCTCCCTGGACAGGTTGAGCCGGGCCCCCCGGCCTTCGCCGGTTGGAGTTTGGTGGGGGCCGCGCCGACTGTCGGCCTGCCTGCTGCCTGGGTCACTGCCTTTCAGTGCCCGACCCCGATTACCAGTAGTGGCGTCGACCGGCGACGGCGTGTCCCATCGCGCCGAGGATCCACAGGATGGCTCCGACGACCAGCAGGATGATCCCGATGGTCCACAGGATGGACAGGCCGGT
>NZ_JBSFKD010000076.1:0-6142 GCF_053598395.1 Streptomyces sp. NPDC001135
GCGTAGGGTGGGCGCCCCCCCCGGCGGGCCCCGGCGGGGCCGGACGCCCTTGTCGCTTTCCGGGGCAGGATCTTCCCCCCTCGCCCGTCACGGAACTGTCACAGATGATCCACAACGGTCACAGCCGATCCACAGCGGAAACCCGGGGTCTCCCGGCTCTGTCTCCCGGTGCGTACCGGCAGGGGGCCGGTCGGACCACGTACACCTGAATCGGGGGACCCCATGCACCACCGCAACACCATCCGCCTCGCCGCATCGGCGACGGCCGTGATCGCTGCCGCGCTGTCGCTCACGGCGTGCGGGGCGTCGGACGGCACCGGGACAGCCAAGACGTCCTCCCCGACCCCGGCCTCCGCCACCCCCACCCACACCACCCCCACCCACGGCGGCGCCACCCCGACGAGCCCCGGCTCCACGGCGACCTCGGCCCCGGGGTCCTCCGGCGGCGGCACGCCGACCGCTCCCAGTGCCACGGTCTCTCCCGCGTCCCAGACCACGTCCGCCACGGCGCCGCAGTGCACGGTGTCCGCCGTGAAGGCGACGGCCTACCAGGCGGCCGACCATCCGGTCGGCACCGGTACGGGCGCGGCGATAGTCGAGTTCACCAACGTCTCCGCACATGCGTGCGTCCTGCGGGGCCACCCGACGGTGGCCGGCGCCGGCAACGGTTCCCCCGGGCACAACACCCCCCTGAAGGTGACTCCCACGGGCACCGCGTCGGCCGTGCGCCTCGCGCCGGGCGGCAAGGCATGGGTGAAGCTGACCTTCCACCAGGTCCAGGGTGAGGGCGACGGCTACTGCGAGTCCGGCGCCAAGCCCGCCGTCTACCCGACGCTCGTGGTCGGCCTCCCCGGCGCGGGCATGCACCAAGTCGCCCTGACCGACGGCCAGTTCGCCGAGTGCGACAACACCGTCACCGCGACGGCGGTCACGGCGTCGAAGCTGACCTGACCGGCTCTCCGGCAGCGGGCGGCCCCGGCGGAGACGGCGGCCGGGGCCGCCCGCCCCACCGTCCCGCTCCCGTCCGGTATGTGCATCTTCCCAGCCGCGGCGGGGCTCCTTTTCATGCGGCCCTGTCGGTCTTCACACGTCACGGTGATGGGCGAGGACCAGCACCAGGCACACCGCGACGAGCGGCCAGACGGCGTAGGTGGTCCATGAACCGGCGATCGTCTGGGGATAAGGCCCCTGGCCGAAAGGATGGCTCACGGTGACGAGGTTCTCCCAGGCGGTGACCGGCTGCGCGTGGGAGATGTCGGCGCCGACGCGACGGCTGTCGTTGAAGACGTCGGGCAGCAGGAGCAGGACCCCGGCGGTGGTGACCAGGGTGGTCGGGCCGTGCCGGATCACCGCGCCGAAGCCCATGCCGATGAGCGCGGACACCGGCGCGAGCAGGGCGGAGGCGGCGACGGCCCGCAGCACCCCCGGGTAACCGGTCGACACGTCGATGTGCCGGCCGGACAGGATGCCCTGGCTGACGGCGAACGAGGTCGCCGAGACCAGCGCGCCGAACACCAGGAACACCGCCGTCACCACCGTGACTTTGGCGGCCATCACCTGGCGGCGGGCGGGCACCGCCGAGAAGGTCGTGCGGATCAGCCCCGTGCCGTATTCGCCGGCGACGGTGAGGGCGCCGATGCTGCCGGCGGTGAGGATGAGGACCATGGCACAGGTGTGGTTCATGGCATCGCGCAGGGCCCAGATCGGTACGAACAGCGCCCGGATACCGGCGTCGTAGCGGGGCCAGTTGCGGTAGTCCGCGACGGCGGCGTTCGCGCTGTTGCCGACGACGGCGAGGGCGGAGAGCACGAAGGCCCAGCGCATCGAGCGCAGTGACCACAGTTTGAGCCATTCGGCCATGAGGAGGTCGAGGAAGCGGGCGCGGGGCTCGTCGCTCGGCGGGGCGGGCCGTGCGGACGGTACGGCGGCGGGTGCGGGTATGCGGCTCATCGGACTTCTCCGGGTTCTCCTGCACGCGCTGCGAGGTATTCGGCATGGCCGACGGTGAGTTCCATGAAGGCCTCCTCCAGGGAACTGCCGCGGGTGGCCAGTTCCTGGAGGGTGATCCGGTGGTGGCAGGCGAGTTCGCCGACGCGGGTGGCGTCCACGCCGGTCACCGTGAGCGCCTGCCGGCCCTGCGGCCGTACCGCGGCGCCTTCCGCGGTCAGTACGGCGGTCAGCGCGGCGGGGTCGGGAGTGCGGACGGCGACCCACCGGCGGGTGCCGCGGGCGGCGAACGCCGACAGGCTCTCGGCGGCGATCAGCTCGCCGTGGCCGATGACGACGAGATGGTCGGCGGTGTTCTCCATCTCGCTCATCAGATGGCTCGAGACGAAGACGGTACGGCCCTCGGCGGCCAGTCGCCGGAACAGGCCGCGCACCCACAGCACGCCCTCCGGGTCCAGGCCGTTGAACGGTTCGTCGAACAGGAGTACCGGCGGATCGCCCAGCAGCGCCGCGGCGATGCCGAGCCGCTGCTTCATACCGAGGGAGAACCCGCCGATGCGGCGCCGGGCCACTCCGGCCAGACCCACCTCGTCCAGGACTTCCGTCACCCGGCGCCGCGGTATGCCGTTGCTGCGGGCGAGGATCGTCAGGTGCGCCTGTGCGCTGCGCCCCCCGTTGACGTCACCGGCGTCGAGCAGAGCTCCCACGTGGCGCAGCCCGCGCGCCCGCTCTCGAAAGGGGCGCCCGCCGACCGTGGCGGTTCCGCTGGTGGGAGCGTTCAGCCCCGTGATCACCCGCAGTGTGGTGCTCTTGCCCGCGCCGTTGGGGCCCAGGAATCCGGTGACACGACCGGGACGGACGGTGAAGGTCAGGTGGTTCACGGCCCGGGTCCGGCCGTAGTGCTTGGTGAGTTCATGGACTTCGATCACCCCGGCAAGGCTGCCGCGTCCGGCCCCCGCCGGGCATCGCACGGACGGTGACACCCGCGCGGGCGCGTGTCACCCGTGGTCGTACGACCGTGGGCCGATCCCCGGTGAAGATCACTCGGTTACGATCGGCGCATGTCCACCGCGCGTGCCCTCCTGCTGCTCAAGCGTGTGCCGGCGGGCGTGTGGGCGACCCTGACGTGGTGTGTCTGCGCGGCCACGGCGTACACGACCCGCACGTCGGACGGAGAGCCGCATCCGGTCCTGCGGTGCTTTCCGCCCGAGGGCCTGGACCGCCGGGCAAGGTGCCGGCTGATCCTGGACGCGGTCCCGGACGGGACGCCCGTGGGCACGTGGTTCCTGGCCGCGGGCTTCGCCCTGGCGCTGACCGGTGGCGTGCTGCTGCACCGCCGTCCGCTGTCGGGTGTCGCACTGCTGCTCGCGGGTTCCGCGGCCGGGACCGCGGGACTTCACGTGGCCCGGCTGCCGTTCCTTCAGTTCCTGTCGGTCGACGTCGCCTTGTTCTTCGTCGCCGTAACGCGTCCGCGCCGGACCGCGGCGACCGCGACCGCCGTGTCGTTGGGCGTGATGGCGGGCTGCGCCGTCGCGCAACTGCTGCTCGCCGGCTCCCTCTTCGACTCGACGGGGCGGGCCGTCGCTCTGACGGCCGTCGTGCTGACGGCCGTCATCGCCTGGCTGACCGGCGATTCGCTGCGGCGGAGCCGTGAGTACGCGGAGCGGCTGAGCGCCCAGGCCGCGGCTTCGGCGGTCATGGCCGAACGGCTGCGGATCTCAAGGGAGTTGCACGACGTGGTCGCGCACAGCATCGGCATCATCGCCCTGCAGGCCGGTGCCGCGGGTGAGGTCATCGACACCCAGCCGGCCCGGGCGCGGGAAGCACTGAAGGTCATCGAGACCAGCGGCCGGGAGACCCTGTCGGGTCTGCGCCGGATGGTCGGCGCGCTCCGGCAGGCCCAGCCGGAACCGGGCGTGGACGCCGCGTCCGCGGAATCCGCGCCGCTCGACCCGCTGCCCGGTATGGCCGGTCTCGACCGGCTGGCCGAGGTGACGACCGCCGCCGGTGTCCGCGTCGCCGTGCGGTGGCGTGGGCAGCGGCGGCCGCTCCCCCAGGAGATCGACCTGTCGGCCTTCCGTATCGTCCAGGAAGCGGTCACCAACGTGGTACGGCACGCCGGCACCGACTCCTGTCAGGTGACCGTCGACCACCGGGACGACGCGTTGGTCATCGACGTCCTCGACGACGGCCGCGGCCGTGGGGCCGGCGGAGCCACCGGGTACGGTCTGGTGGGAATGCGCGAGCGGGTCGGTCTGCTGCACGGCGAACTGTCCGCGGGCCCCCGCCCCGAAGGCGGATTCCGGGTGACGGCCCGGCTGCCCCTGACCCAGGAGTCCCGATGAGCGTCCGCGTCCTCCTCGCCGACGACCAGCCGCTGGTACGCGCCGCCCTGGAGATGTCCATGGCCAACGCGCCGGACCTCGATGTCGTCGGGGAGGCGGGCACCGGCGCCGAGGCGGTCCGGCTGACCGGGGAACTGCGGCCCGACGTCGTCGTCATGGACATCCGCATGCCCGGGACGGACGGCATCGAGGCCACCCGGATCATCACCTCGGTCCCCGGAAGCGCGAGGGTCGTCGTGCTGACCACCTTCGACGACGACGAATACGTCTACGGCGCCCTGCGCGCGGGCGCCTCCGGGTTCCTCGTCAAGGACATGGCCGTGCCCGACATACTCGCCGCCGTCCGTGTCGTGGCCGCAGGCGACGCCCTGATCGCCCCGAGCGTCACCCGCCGCCTCATCGAGGAGTTCGCCCACCGCCCCGCCCCCGTCCGGCCCCACCACGACCTGGCCGGCATCACCCCGCGCGACCGCGAAGTCCTCACCCGCATCGGGCAGGGCATGTCCAACTCCGAGATCGCCGCCGACCTGTTCATCAGCGTCGCCACCGTCAAGACCTACGTGACCCGGCTGCTCAGCAAACTCGACGCCCGCGACCGCGTACAGCTCGTGATCACCGCGTACGAGACGGGCCTGGTGGCACCCTCCCGATAGGCCGCCCACGCCTGCCTCCCGGGAACTTGCCGGGACCCGATCCCGCTGACCTCGGGGGAACAACGCTCGCCGCGCCGACGGGAGTTGGCAACGCCGACCGGGCACACTGGAACTGCGCGAGCAGCCACATCAAACCCGCGGGCGCCTGACGACCCACACCTGCGCGGCGCTCACGCGAACGCGCCCTTCACCGCCGCAACACCTCGAACGCCTCCCGCCCCGCACCCCCGATCGCGAAGTCGACATCCGCCGCGAGCCCGGCGCAGCGCTCCGCACGGGTGAGCGCAGCCACGGCCACCCGATCCCCCGACTCCGCCTCGACCACACCGACTCGTGGCGCAGATGCAGAAACGTCCCCGTCTTCCCGCTCCACCGCAACGTGTCCGCCCGCAACTCGCTCGCCAGCCGGTGTGTGAAGACCTGCAGGCCCATCAGCCGCCGCAACTCGGCAGTCGCCGCGGGGACGGAGATCTCATCGCACCACACGCGCCTCAACAGCCCCACCAGCGCCGCGGCCGATCCCACGTTCGCGTACGCCGGGTCCAGGGTCTCGATGGTGTGCCGGCCCGCCCGCCCGTCCCGCACGGCCAGTTCCAGCGCGAGGGAGAAGTCGTCCCCCGCCGCACCGGCGGCGCACTCGTACATGTGGTTCATCCGGTGCCGCATCCGGAGGTCCCCGCACCCCCAGTCACGCAGCCGGGCGTCCACGTCCGCCACCGGCACCAGATCGAGCAGGGTGTCCGCCGCCGCGTTGTCGCTCACCGACAGCGTCTGCAGGAGCAGGTCACCGACGGCCACGGTCGCCGGGTACCGGAACGCCGCGAGCCCGGTGGGACCCACGCTGCTCCCCACCGGGTCGACCGTCACCGGGTGCGCCGGGTCGAGGTCCCCGGCCGCGATCCGGTCCAGTACGACGAGGGCGAGCGGGACCTTCGCCACCGACGCGAGCGGCATCATCTCCTCGACGTCGAAGCCGAGTTGCTCACCCGTGTCGAGGTTCCGGGCGAGGAACGAGCCGCGCACACCGAGAGCCGCCCAGTCCGCGGCGATCGCCTCGGCCACGTCCAGGAGGGCCCCGTGGTCGCCGACGTACACCGGGTGGTTCACCGATGCCGCGCTCATCCGCGTGCCGCCAGCCGCGCGGGGGCGTCCTCGGCCGCTCGGCGGTGACCGACGGATGACCGGCCCACCAGGTGT
>NZ_JBSFKD010000077.1:0-5257 GCF_053598395.1 Streptomyces sp. NPDC001135
TCTTGCGAGACATGCGCGGCTCAATCTCAGAGAGGGGCGAGGGGGGTCTGTCGGGTCCGGGGTCAGCCGAGACCCGTGGCGGCCGGCCTGCCGCCCCTGGCACCCGTGGCGCCCTTCGCCCGGTTCGCCCTGGAGAGGGTCCGCACACCCCCACCGCCCGCGCGGCCGGTGGCGAGCGGCCCCGACCGGCACGTGCACCGCCGTCCGGTCAGCGTCGCGGTCGTCGCTGCACTCACCGGACAGGGCCTGCCGCCCGCCCGGCCGGCGCTCATCGGTCACGCCTCCGGCGGCCGGTTGCCGACCTGGGGGTTCGCCCGCCGGCACGAGGAGGAACCCCTTGGCGGGACGCTTGAGACGGCACGGGCGGGTAACCCGTGGTGGATCAAGACGTCGGCTACGACGGGAGGAGACGCCATGCCCGGCGGGAACGGCGGGAACGAACACGAGGAGCGGCCCGAGACGGCCCTGGAGGAGGTGCTCCGGGAGGTCGAGGAGGCCGAGAAGCGCGACGAGGCCAAGGCCTCGCGAGGTGAGGCCGGCGACGCCATCACCCCGAACACCGCGGCGCAGGAGCAGGCGGGAGGCGAGTGAGACGGCCGGGCCGGCGGCTCACTCATGCGCGTGCCACGCGTCTAGGAAGGGCCGGAGGGCCCACTGATGCCTGACGGACGCGGGGGTACCCGAGCCCCATGAACAGCCACCCACGAGGACCCCGGTTGCCCCCGCCCCGTGGCCCTCTGTCCACGGCGGTCGCCGCGTACCTGCGGGACAGGGGCCCCCTCCCCCACCCCGAGGACGCCGAGGCCGCGGACCCCTACGGCGACGACCCGCAGCTCGCCCTCTACCTGTGCTACGAGCTGCACTACCGGGGCTTCGCCGGTGTCGGCCCGCAGTTCGAGTGGGACCCCGGGCTGCTGCGCGTCCGCGCCGCGCTGGAGCGGCGGTTCCTGGCCGCACTGCGCGCCGACACGCCGGGCCACGACAGCCTCGACGACGCGCTCGCCGCGCTCCTCGTCGAACCGGCCGAGGGCACCGGGGTCACCCATTTCCTGTGCGCCGAGGGCGAGTTGTGGCACCTGCGCGAGTACGCCGCCCAGCGTTCCCTGTACCACCTGAAGGAGGCCGACCCGCACGCCTGGGTGCTGCCCCGGCTGTGGGGACGGGCCAAGGCGGCGATGGCGGCGGTGGAGTTCGACGAGTTCGGCGGCGGCCGGGCCGACCGGGTGCACGCGCGCCTGTTCGCCGCGCTGATGACGGACCTGGGCCTGGACACCGCCTACGGCCGCTATCTGGACGCGGCCCGCGCGGAGATGCTGGCCGTCGTCAACCTGATGTCGCTGTTCGGCCTGCACCGGGAGTTGCGCGCCGCGCTGGTGGGCCACTTCGCCGAGGTGGAGATCACCTCCTCACCGGGTTCCCGCCGGCTCGCCGAGGCCATGCGGCGCACCGGCGCCGGAGCCGCCGCGGAGTTCTTCTACGACGAGCACGTCGAGGCGGACGCGGTGCACGAGCAGGTCGTACGCCACGACGTGATCGGCGGACTGCTCGCCGAGGAGCCGGAACTCGCGACGGACGTGGCCTTCGGGATCGACGCCACCGAGTACCTGGAGGACCGTCTGGGCCGGAGCCTGCTCGCCGACTGGCGCGCCGGGCGCTCGTCGCTGCGGACACCCCTGAAACCGGAAACATCCCATACATCCTGAATGTCCGGGTACCCGCGCGGTGTGATGGCAGTGGTGCTCCCGGGCGTGTACGCCCCACAGGACGACACGGAGCTGCTGGCCGAGGCCCTCCGTGAGGAGGCTCCGCCGCCCGGTGCGCGTGTGCTCGACGTCGGGACCGGCAGCGGGGCACTGGCCCTGGAGGCGGCCCGGCAGGGCGCCGAGGTGACCGCGGTGGACGTGTCCCGCATGGCGGTGTGGACAACACGGGTGAACGCGTGGCTGGCCCGGCTTCCGGTGCGGATCCGGCGCGGCAACCTCTTCGCACCGGTCCACGGCCGCACGTACGACCTGATCCTCGCGAACCCCCCGTACGTTCCGGCACCCGACGCCGGTCGCCGCCCGCGCGGCAGGTCCCGGGCCTGGGACGCGGGCCGGGACGGCCGGCTGCTGCTGGACCGGATCTGCCGGGACGCGCCCGCACTGCTGCGCCCCGGGGGCGTGCTGCTGACGGTGCATTCCTCGCTGAGCGATCCCTACCGCACGCTGGAGCTGCTGCGTGCCGCGGGCCTGAAGGCCGCGGTGACCCGGCGCCGCTGGATCGCCTTCGGTCCGGTGCTGCGCTCCCGGGAGGACTGGCTGCGCGGGTGCGGTCTCATCCTGCCGGAGGAGGACAGGGAGGAGTTGGTGGTCGTCCGTGCCGAACGAACGCGCTGACCGGGCCCGTCGGATCACCGTGCAGCGGCGGGGGCCGATGCTGGTGGAGGGACCGGTCGAGATCGAGTTGGAGGACGGCACGACGGTCTTCTCGGACCGTTTCCGTGTCGCTCTGTGTACCTGTCGGCGCAGTCGCCGCTACCCGTGGTGCGACACGAGTCACCGGCGCAAGACCAAGGACACCGACTGAAACCGCCTGTTTTTCGCCGCCCCCCGGGAAGGCCCCCCACGGGCCCGCCCGGGGAGCGGCTGTGTGCCCGGAATCCGGCGGGCGGCCCCACTCCGCCCGTCGGTTCCGGTGCGAGATCGCAGGTACCCCGCTCCAGGGGCCGCACTCCCCAGTTGCGGACCTGATCCGGCGTGTGCGGGGACACGTGCGATCCCGGTCTCAGAAGGCGAAGACGCCGTTGCCGATGGCGTCACGCTCACAGCTGTTGCCGAAGGTGCGCTCGTACGAGACGCGTTTGCCCTGCCAGACGCCCTGGACGGTCACGACGACCGGGCTGTACAGCTTGTTGCACCACACGTCGCCGGCCTTCAGGGCGTTGAAGTCGCCGCCGGTGCCGCGCAGCTCTGCGCAGGCCTGGGCCGCGGCCGGGTGAGTGCCGGAGGCCGTGGGGGCGCACGTCAGTGTGACGGCGCGCTCCGGGGTGACCGTGGCCGCGTCGCTGCCGTGGCCGGTGGTGAGGACCAGGGCCGAGGGGGCGTAGAGCGACGACGGGGCGGCGCCCGGTGCAGCGACGGCGGCCCCGGTCAGGGGTCCGCAAACGGCGGCGGCCGTAAGGCCGAGGGCCGCTGCCCAGCGCGCGGTGTTCCGCATTGTGTGCATCCTTCCGCTCGAACTGACGAGGTGCCGGCCCGGACCCGGTCGGACCGGGGCGGCGAGCGCCACTCTGCCGAGTCCGCCGCCGAAACTCACATCGAACCCATGCGTTTCGGTAACCTTTCGTGTTGAAGTAGTGGCGTGAAGTCACGGAATCCGCACACCGTGACCCAGGAACTGAGCGGGTTCGGCCCTTCCGCGCCGTCCGGATGGCTGAAAATCAGCGCTTCGTTAATCGTCCTGAAACATTCCGACTCCGCCCGCGCCAAACCCCTTCGTGACGCCTTGTGTTCATGAAATGATCACCGTGATCGTCGGCCGCGGCCGGGGTGATCACGAGAACCTCACCGGTCTCTGCCGTCGGCGGGTGCCGAGCCGGTCGAGGTCCTGCTCTTCCCGCCGAGGCTCCGCTCAGAGGCGCACCCGCTCGCCGGGCGCCTGCGTCCGGAATGGTCAACTCCTGGTCTCGACCGCGCAGTTACCGGATCTGTCCGGTACGTTGACGGTCATGACCGACTTCGTACTGGTGGCGGGCGCCTGGCTGGGGGCGTGGGCGTGGGACGAGGTGGCGGCCGATCTGCGCGCCGCCGGCCACGAGGTACACGCCCTCACCCTGTCCGGGCTCGCCGAGAAGAGCGAGTTGCCCGCGGGACAGCAGACCCATGTGCAGGACGTCGTGGACGAAGTCGAGCGGCTGGACCTGCGGGATGTCGTCCTGGTCGGGCACAGCTACTCGGGCGTGCCGGTCGGGCAGGCGGCCGAGCGGATCGGCGACCGGTTGCGCCGGGTGGTGTTCGTCGACTCCAACCTGCCCGCGGACGGGGTGTCGTTCCTCGACGGATTCCCCAGCGACCACATCCGCACCGCTCTGACCGGGCACGACGGCGTATGGCCGCTCCTCCCGGCGACGGCCTACGCCCACCAGGACCTCACGGACGAGCAGATCGCCCGTCTCATCGGCGAGGGCACCCCGCACCCGGCCGCCACCCTGACCGAACCGGCCGTACTCAAGCGGCCCTTGGCCGAACTTCCGGCGACCTATGTCAAGTGCCTCCTGGACGGCCGCGATCCCCTGCCCGCCGTGGCCGAGGCGCTGCGGGGCGGACGCTGGGACCTGGCCGAGCTGAACACCGGTCACTGGCCGATGTTCTCCACGCCCCACGAGCTGGCCCGCATCCTGGACGGGGCGGCCGCCCGCCGCTGAAGCCGCCGTCCGCCCGTACCGGCCGACACTGCTCGGGCCGGCTGGAAGGCACCCCACCTCACAGCCGGCCTGATCCGAACGACAGGGCCTAGGCGTGCCGCCCGGACAGCGTCGCGGGCCGTGCCACTGGACCCCCCGTACCCGCGACCGACAGGGAGCCGGGGCTCGCCGAGGGCGTGTCGGCCGCCCAGCGCTGGCCGGCGGAGCGGTCGCGGACCTTGACGACGAGGTCGGCGCCCGCGTTCCCGGCGGAGGCGGCGAGGGCCAGGGTGCGGTCCCAGTGGGGCAGCAACTCGCCCTGCGCGGTGAGGTCGTAGCGCACGTCGTCGGCCCGCGGGGAGCCGGCGTCGGCGCAGGTGCCGAGGATCACCACGCCGGCGTCGGCGTGCGAGTCCAGGCACAGCCCCGAGTCGGCCGCGCTGCGCAGCGACCCGTCGGCGTCGTACGTCCACTGCTGGCTGAGGGCCGGGGAGCAGACGGCGAGGACCGGGCTCGCCCCGGCCTTCGGCGTGCCCTCGATGTCCAGGCACAGCCCGGCGGCGGCGTTGCGCAGCCGGGTGGGGCGGCCGGCCGTGGGCAGCCCCGCGGTGGCGGAGGGCGGTGAGGACCGGCCCGCGGCGGTGCCGGGGACGGCGCCGGTGGAGGCGGCCGGGTCCGTGCCGTCGCCGCCGTCCGGCCATACGCTGATCGCGAGGACGGTCGCCAGCAGCCCGGCCGAGGCGACGCCGACCCCGGTGAGCAGCGCCCTGGAGGACCAGGCGGTGCCGGGGCATCCGCCGCACAGCTCCTTCGCGGTGAGGTCGGTCATCTCGGCCCCGGTGAACCCGAAGGGCCGAAGGATCCGGAACAGCT
>NZ_JBSFKD010000078.1:0-1276 GCF_053598395.1 Streptomyces sp. NPDC001135
GGCGCCGACGTCCACGCCGAGACGAGCGGTGTCTGCCACTTCGCCTACGACGACGAGGAGACCTGCATCGCCGAGGTGCGCTACCTCCTCTCGCTTCTCCCGCAGAACAACCGGGAGAACCCCCCGCGGGTGGACTCCTCCGACCCCGTCGACCGCCGCAGCGACGTGCTGCTCGACCTGGTCCCGGCCGACGGGAACCGGCCGTACGACATGGCCAAGGTCATCGAGGAGATCGTCGACGACGGCGAGTACCTGGAGGTCCACGAGCGCTGGGCGCGCAACATCATCTGCGCGCTGGCCCGCCTGGACGGCCAGGTGGTCGGCATCATCGCCAACCAGCCGCAGGTGCTGGCGGGCGTCCTGGACATCGAGGCGAGTGAAAAAGCTGCGCGCTTTGTCCAGATGTGTGACGCTTTCAATGTCCCGATCGTCACCTTCCTGGACGTGCCGGGGTTCCTCCCCGGTGTCGACCAGGAGCACGGCGGAATCATCCGTCACGGCGCGAAGCTGCTGTACGCCTATTGCAACGCGACCGTGCCGAGGATCTCGCTGATCCTGCGCAAGGCGTACGGAGGTGCCTACATCGTCATGGACTCCCAGTCGATCGGCGCCGACCTCACCTACGCCTGGCCGACGAACGAGATCGCCGTCATGGGCGCCGAGGGCGCGGCCAACGTGATCTTCCGCCGTCAGATCGCCGGCGCGGAGGACCCCGAGGCCATGCGGGCGCGCATGGTCAAGGAGTACAAGTCCGAGCTGATGCACCCCTACTACGCGGCCGAGCGCGGTCTCGTGGACGACGTCATCGACCCGGCCGAGACCCGCGAAGTCCTGGCGAAGTCCCTGGCGATGCTGCAGTCCAAGCACGCCGACCTGCCCTCGCGCAAGCACGGCAACCCCCCGCAGTAACCGAGCGGACCCGCCGCGGCAACCCCGCGGACCTCTCTCTCACGGAGACTGACACCCATGAGCACTCCTGACATCCGCGTCGAGAAGGGCCACGCCGAGCCCGAGGAAGTCGCCGCCATCACGGCCGTCCTCCTGGCCCGCGCGGCCGCGCAGACGCCTTCGGCCCAGACCCATCGGGGCCGCGCCAAGGCCGGCTGGCGCCGCCTGGAGCGCGAGCCGGGCTTCCGGGCGCCGCACAGCTGGCACTGAGCGCCAGGAATCCTCAACGGCGAGAGCCGCCGACTCCGGTCGCGTGCCCGTCGCGAACACGGGCCACAGTGCGTCACGGAACGCCGTCGCCACGCTGATCGCGACGCATCCGGCGACG
>NZ_JBSFKD010000078.1:1286-4913 GCF_053598395.1 Streptomyces sp. NPDC001135
GTGCCGAAGGCCGAGATCAGCGCCTGGATCTCCTGGTTCTGCAGGATCTTGTCGATCCTGGCCTTCTCCACGTTCAGGATCTTGCCGCGGATCCGTGTTCTAGGCCGGCACGGTCCAGAATCCGGAGTCGGCGGCCGGCGGGGGCTTGGGGGCCCAGGTGCTGTGATCCGCCCCGGGGCTCCAGTCCGGTACATTCCCGCCGAAATAGATGACGAACGCCCAGTAGCGCTCTTCCTCGTGGAGGACGAGGCTGTCCTCGTCCGACAGGTCCTGCTGGTGCCACTGCTCATTGATCCGGGCCACGGCCTCCGCACGCGAGATCCCGAATTCCGAGACCATCTCGTCCGCGATGTCGTCGAGGAGCTCCAGCGTCTCGGGCGAGGTGGGCATGGTGAACGTAGTACTCATGGTTGGCTCTCTTGCTTGGATCTCACTGAAGCGCCCGGTCGAGCAGGGACCCGGTGTCGCCGAAGAAGACGACCTGGTCGCCGCTCCACCGGGGAACCGCGCCCTTCTTCATGAACGCCTTCACGTTTCTGAGCATGGGTCCGTCGACGACATCGTACTTGGGCACTTCGGTCCCGTCCCCGGCACGGAAGTGGCGCACGAAATCGGACAGTTCCGGGTCGTTCTCGGTGAAAGACCTGCGGTTCAGCGCCTCGAATTCATGCGCCGGCACCTTGAAGTGGAGCACCACTCCGTCGTCGCCGAACCGCATCCGGGCCCACTCCTCGGCCTGTTGCCGACTGCGCGTCGTGTAGAACCCGTTGCCGAAGTCCATCGGGCGCGGCGCGAAGCTCGGGTCGATGCCGTGGGTCCGGATGCTGCGCTCCCCGGCCCTGTTCGTGGCGTGGTAGAGGTGCACGCACGGCGTCAGTCCCAGCGGGTCGGACCAGGTCTGCGGATTGGTGACGTAGGCGAGAGGGTTCGGGGCGGGGGTGAGACCGAGCGGATCGGGGCTGGTGTACCGGGCGGTCTCGGGATCGTAGTGGCGGAAGTAGTTGTAGTGGAGGCCGGTCTCGGAGTCGGCGTACTGGCCGGGATGCCGCAGCGGGGTGTAGGCGGTGGCATCGGAGTTGTAGGCCGTCGTGCCCCAGACGGTGCTGCGGCTGCGCCAGGCGAGGGTGCCCCGCTCGTCGACGAGTTCCGTCGGCGCGCCCACGAGGTCGGTGACGATGGCGAAGAACCTGGCGTCGACCCGGTCCTGGTCCACGGCCCGGCGCTCGTACTGTGCCAGCGGTCGGTGGCCGTCGTACTCCCAGGTGAGGACGGCGCCACCGCCGTGCTGACGTTCCTCGGCGAGACGGCTGCCGTCCCAGCTGAAGCACGTCTCGTCGATCCGGGTGACCCCGTCGTCGGCGAGGCGGTACTTGGCGGTGCGCCGGCCCAGGGCGTCGTAGCTGTAGTGCCAGGTGACTCCGTCGGGTGTGGTGCAGGTGGTGAGGCGGTCCTCGGCGTTCCACGTGTACCGCCAGACGTCCGCCGGGCGTGACAGGCGCTTCTTGCGGCGTTCGACGAGCCGGCCGGCCGCGTCGTAGCGGTAGGTGACGCGGCCCGCGGTCAGCACGCGGGTGCCGTCGAAGGTCCGCTCCCCGGCGGAGTCGGCGTCGACGGGCGTGCCGGCCCACGCGGCGTGGGTCTGGTTGCCTGCGGCGTCGTACGTGTACGTCTCCGACGCGCGGGGACCGGTGGCGGCCAGCGGACGGCCGATCGGGTCCAGCTCGTAGTGGACGGCCCGGCCGGTGGCACGGTCCGTGACGGAGACCGGCTGGCCGTCCGCCCGGTAGCCGAACTCCCGGCGGCGCAGCGGCCCGTGGCCGGTGCTGAGGGTGTGACTCGCCAGACGCCCGAGGGAGTCCCATCCCGAATCGAGTGCCACATGGTCGCCGAGTGTGCGGCGGATCTCCCGGCCCAGTGGGTCGTGGTCGAAGGCCAGACGGTGGTCGCCGTCCAGACGCAGTCCGCTCCGGTTGCCGAACTCGTCCCAGACGGTCTCGGTGGCCGCGCCGGTCGGGGTGACGCGGCCGGTGCGGCGCCCGAGGGCGTCGTAGCGATAGTGCGTGGTGCGGCCGTCCACGGTCTCGGCCGTCATACGGCCCGCGGCGTCATAGACGCGGGTGAGGCGCGAGGAGGCGGAGACGGCCTCGGTCAGCCGGCCGGCGGCGTCGTAGGCGTACTCGGTGCGCTCCCCGCTGACGTCCTTGGCGACGAGACGTCCGGCCGAGTCGTAGGCGTAGGTGATGGTCTCGCCCGCGGCGTTCGTGCGCGCGACGGGCTGCCCGGCCGCGTCATAGGAATAGCGGGTGGTACGGCCGTCGAAGTCGGTCTGCGCGGCCAGCCGTCCGGCCGCGTCGTAGGTGTAACTCCACTGCAGTCCCAGGGGGTTGGTGACCTCGGTCAGCCGCTGCTCGGTGTCGTACCGGAACCGGTGCTCGGCGCCGTCGGGGGTGAGCTGAGCGGCGAGCAGGTCGAAGGGACCGTGACGCAGCCGCGTGCGATGTCCGAGCGGATCGGTGTGGCCGGTGCAACTCCCTTCGCCGTCGTACGTCCAGGACTCGCTGGTGCCGTCCGGGGAGTCGCGGCGCAGCAGGCGGCCCTCGGCGTCCCACACCAGGGTGGTCGTCGCCCCGAGCGGATCGGTGACGGCGATGGTGCGCCCGTACGCGTCCCGCCGGTACGTGGTGCGGGTGCCGTGTGCGTCCTCCAGGGCGAGCGGCAGCCCGGCGGCATCGGCGTCGACGCGAAGCGTGTCACCGAGCGGGTTGACGACGCCGGCGACCGCGCCGGTCGGGTGGTGGGTGAAGCGGTGGACCGCGCCGTCGGGTGCGGTGCGGCTGGTGCAGTTGCCGCGCTCGTCGAACGTCTGCAGTTGTGTGGCGCCCTGGGGGTCCGTGATGCGGACGGGCAGGTGCAGGTCGTTGTAGGTGACGCGGCTTGCCGTGCCGTCCGGAGTGGTGACGGAGACGAGGTCACCGGCGGCATCCCATTCCCAGCGGGTGGTACGGCCCAGGGGGTCGGTGCGGGTGAGGAGGTGGTCCCGGTCGTCCCAGGTCTGGGTGGTGGTGTTCCCGAGCGGGTCGGTGATGGCGACGATCTGCCCGCGCCGGTTGGCGCGGTAGGTCGTGGCGTGGCCGAGAGAGTCGGTGTACGTCACGGTCGTGGTGCCGTCGGCGTCCGGATCACCGTATGCGATACGGGAGTTGAGGATGCCCTCGCTGCCGTGCGTCTCCACGACCCGGCCCTGCACGTCGTAGACGTAGGTGAAGACGGTGTCGTTGCTGTCGCGCCAGCCGGTGATGCGGTGGGCGGAGTCGTAGGTGAAGCGGGTGGGCGCATCGGCGGCGTTGCGGACCTCGGTCAGGTTCCCCGACTCGTCGTGGAGGAAGCCGCGCAGACGGACGGGGCCGTCCTCGGTGACCGCGTACAGGCCGGTGATGCGGGGGCCGCCCTGGGCCGTGCCGACCCGGATGCGGTAGCCGCCGGAGTGGGTGACCTCCAGCAGGGTGTCGTCCGCGTCGCGTTCGAGGGTGACGTGGTTGTGGTTGCGGTCCTCGACCCTGGTCAGCCACCACACGCCCGCGGTGGCTGCGGCGGGTTCGAAGTGCCGGGTCACACCGGTGTACGGGT
>NZ_JBSFKD010000079.1:0-3649 GCF_053598395.1 Streptomyces sp. NPDC001135
GTCCAGTTCGGTCTGTTCCTCCTCGTCGTCGGGCAGGTGGACGTCGTCGACGGCGATGTTCACCTCGACGACCTCCAGGCCCGTCATCCGCTCCACGGCGCTGATGACGTTGGTGCGTACGCCGCCCGCGACGTCGACGATGGAGACGCCGTACTCGACGACGACGTCCAGGTCCACCGCGGCCTGGCGTTCCCCGACCTCGACCTTGACGCCGCGGGTGACCGCTCCGCCTCCGCCTGCGCCGGGGACGCGTTCCCGCATGGCTCCGAAGGCGCGGGCCATGCCGGCGCCCAGGTTGTAGATGCCCGGTACCTCGCGGGCGGCCATGCCCGCGATCTTGGCCACCACACCGTCCGCGATGGTGGTCCTGCCCCGTGTCTCGGCCGGAGCCCCGGCCCCGGTGCGGCCCTTGAGCGCGCTCACGCCCGCTTCGGGCCGGCTGCCCCCGCCGACGCTGGTGATGTTGTCCGTCATGGCGGTCGCCTCGATCGGTCGGCCGGACACCGGAATGGCGCCCGTCGAACGTTGGACATACCGGGCGGCACAATCCTCACGCGTCTGGCATGTGATGTGCGTCACAACTCGTATCAGGGGTACACGCTCGTTCCGAGCCTGCGTGGGAGCGTCATGATCGAACGCACTGCTTCCCCACGACTGGGGTGCGACCTGCCCGACCGCCTGCTGGCCGTACGGGCGGCCGAGGGAGACGAGGACGCCTTCGCCGTTCTCGTCCAGCGGCACAGCCGGTCCCTGCTGACCCTGGCCCGTTGCATGCTGGGCAACCCCCAGGACGCCGAGGAGGCCGTTCAGGACGCCTTCGTCAGCGCCTGGCGCCACCTGCCGGAATACCGCCACAGGGCGGAGTTCCGCACCTGGATGTACCGGATCACCGTCAACCGCTGCCAGACCATGTGCCGCCGCCGGCCGCCGCCCCTCCCCCTGGACGCCGTCGCCGAACCCGCGGCGGGCGACGCGTGGAGCCAGCCCGCCCGGACCGCCGAGCAGGACGCGGCCACGGCCGCCCTGTTCACCGCACTCGCCGAGCTGGACGCCGGACAGCGGGTCTGCTGGATCATGCGGGAGGTGCAGGGCCTGCCCTACAAGGAGATAGCGCACGTGACGCGTACCGGCGAGCAGACGGTACGCGGCAGACTGTTCAGGGCACGCCGATCCCTGCAGGAGGCGATGGGCCCATGGCGCTAGACGACCCGCACACGCGGCCTCCCGAACCGCCCGGAGCCGACGGGCCCCGCAACGGCTGGGCCGCCGCCGACGTGCCCCCGATCGCAGGCGATGAGGTACTGCCCTGCGGCCGCCTGCTCAGCCGGGTCTGGGAACAGGCACGGGACGCACCGCCGGCCGCGGACCCGCACCCGGTGTCCTGTCCATACTGCCGAGAGGCGGTCGAGGGACTGGCCACGGTGAACGCGGCCGCCCGGGCGCTGCGCGACGAGGACCCTCCGGGCCTGCACGCACTCGCCGACCGGGTCATGGACGTCGTCAGGGCAGAGGTCCGGTTCGGGCGGCTGCTGCCCCTGGCCGACCCCGACCGGGACCTGCGGATCGCCGAGAGCGCCGCGGCGAAGGTGCTGAGGCGGGCCGCGGACACGGTCCCCGGTGCCAGGGCCGCGACCTGCCGGCTCGTACCCGAGGGCAACGGCACCGACGTGCGGGTGACCATGACCCTGGCCGCCGCCCTCGACCGCCCGCTGCCCGACCGGGTCCACCAGGTACGCCGATCGGTCCTCCACTCGGCCGGACAGGACCTGGGGCTCACGGTGACAGCCGTCGACATCACCGTGGCCGACGTACTGGAACCGGGACCGACCCTCGGTCCCCGCCTCCCGACGGGCGGTGGCGCATGATGACCGCCACCGGCACCACCGCGCTCCTCGGCGTCGCGGCCGAGGCAGCCCTCGCGGTTCCTGGCGTGGCCGCCCTGCAACCCCGCCTCGCGCGGCGCCTCGCGGCAGCCGCCGCGCCCACCCGGGCGGACACCACGCCACCTGAGGCCGGCGTACGCGCCGACCGGGCGCCGGACGGTTCGGGATGGCACATCGAGGTGCGCTGCGTCCTGACGGAGGGTCGGCGGGCGCTGGACATCGCCCGAAACGTCCACGACCGGGTGACAGCCGCCCTCGTCACCCACCTCGCCACCCACGGTGCCGCGGAGCCGGTCACCGTCGCGGTCACGGTGACCGGTATCGCCGCCTGGCGCGACGCGGCATGAGCGGCGGCGCGGGCACAGGCCCCGCGAACCGTCGTTCGGCAAGCAGCAGGTCGCCGACCGTGGGAGCACGCTGCTCCCGTCCGGAAGTCCTACATGGGCGGTCGCGGCTCAAGCCTCGATGCCGCCGACGATCCGGCTCTCGTGCGGGGTGACCGGCTGTGAGTTACGGGTACGCGGGGAGGCGGCCGACCACGGCAGCGGGAGAGATGAGGTTCGCATGCGTACTGTCCTCGGCAGCCGCCCGCCTGCCGCCGTGCGCGGCAGCCCACTGCGGGGCCGGGTCGCTGTGGTCACGGGGGCGGCGCGCGGCGTGGGCGAGGCACTGGTGCGGCGCCTGTCCGCGGAGGGCATGCGGATCGCTCTGCTCGGTCGTGAGGAGGAGACGCTGTCCCAGGTGGCGGCGTCACTGGCCGTCATGACCGTCTGCATCGAGGCGGACGTGACCGATCAGGCCGCCCTCCACAGGGCTGCGCGGCAGGTCGAGGAGCGGCTCGGACCGGCCGGCGTCGTCGTGGCCAACGCCGGCATCGCCGTCGGCGGGCCCTTCACCCGCACCGAGGCCGAGCTGTGGCGACGCGTCGTCGACGTCAACCTGGTCGGGGCGGCGAACACCGCCAGGGCCTTCCTTCCCCAACTCACGCGGACCGGAGGTTACTTCCTCCAGATCGCCTCGACCGCAGCGTTCGGCTCCGCTCCGATGATGAGCGCGTACTGCGCGTCCAAGGCAGGCGCGGAGTCCTTCGCCCTGGCACTGCGCGGTGAGGTCGCCCCCGAGGGGGTCGCCGTCGGCATCGCCTACCTGCACTGGACCGGCACCGACATGATCGCCGGAATGGACGAGCACCCGGTGCTGAGAGCCCTCCGCCGGCACCAGCCGCCCTTCGCTCGTCGGGTCCACAGTCCGGCGCAGGTGGCCGACTGGCTCGCCACCGGCATCACACACCGTGCCCGGAGCATCTACGCGCCCCCGTGGCTGCGCTGGTGCCAGCCGCTGCGGCCGGTCTTCCCGTTCGTGGTCGGCCGCATCGCCCGACGCGAACTGCGGGAGGGATCGACCGACGAACTCGGGGCCGAGGCCGACGTGCTCGGGGCGGGCGGCCGTGCCGACTGGATGTCGGTCAGGCCCGAGACCTGACCCGCGACGGGGGCCGGAGGCGTCCAGAGGGTGTCCGACAGGCCGTGCGACGTCCGCGCATGCTGCGATCGCAGAGCGAGAGCCGGCCGGACCGGCCGATCAGAACGCTCGGTAACACGCCGGAAGCACGAGACTCGGCCCCGGGGAGACCGTAAGGACATGCCCGGGCCCCTGCCGTATACGGACGCGGTGCACTGCCCGGGGAGTGGTTTCCCAGGGCGGAAGCGGCCGTAGAGCCCCCAGGCGGGTAGGTGGTCGCCATGGACGAGGATGACGCGGACGCG
>NZ_JBSFKD010000080.1:0-1946 GCF_053598395.1 Streptomyces sp. NPDC001135
GCGGTCGGCGGTCGGCGGTCGGCGGTCGGCGGTCGGCGGTCGGCGGTCGGCGGTCGGCGGTCGGCGGTCGGCGGTCGGCGGTCGGCGGTCGGCGGTCGGCGGGTCAGCGGGTCAGCGGGCGACGCGGTACGAGGCCCGGGTCAGGCCCACCGGATTGCCCGGTGGCAGCAGGCCCGAGCTCTCCACCTTGTGGGCCAGCGGGTCCAGCAGCTCGGCCAGGCGTGCGCTGCGCTCGCTGCCCAGCGCGGTCCACGGTCCTTCGGCCGCCGCGTCCGTGAGCGCCTCCACCTCCGCGCGTGCGGCCGCCCCGGCCGTGGTGAGCGAGCCGTCGGCCGCGAGCAGCCCGCGCTCGCCCAGCCGGGCCCCGGCCGCCTCCCAGTCCGACTGCTCCCACATGCGTGTCTCCCGCAGCAGCGCCGCGTCGGACTCACCGGCCGCGGCCTTGAGCACCATGGCCTCGACAGGCCCGAGGCCCTGACTCACCAGTACCGCCACATGCGAGTCGCCCCGGTGCTCGCGCAGGGTCGTCAGGCCCTGCCACAGCCGCGCGGTGGGGCGGTCCGGGCGCTCCAGCGCCTGGTTCGCGGCGGCCAGCACCCGGCCCGCGGTGTCCGCCGCGGCGGCGGCCTCCCAGGCGAGGTCGGCGGCCTCGGTGAACTCGGCCGAGCCCACGGCGTCCGCTCCGAAGAGGTCCGTCATCACCGCGTCCAGGGCATCCTGACGGGCGGCCAGCACGTCCGCGGGCGTCGCGTACCTCCAGGCGTCCGGCAGTGCCCGGGTCACCCGGGCGGGGTGGAAGACGTAGAAACAGCTCGTCACGACGGACGGGGGAACGGTACCGAGCGGTGCGGCGCGCAGCGCGAAGTACCCCATCCAGAACCCGCGCATCCCGAGCGCGTCCGCCGCCCGGCGCACCTCCGGCGCGAAGTACACGAGATCGTGCACCGGCTCGTACCGCTCCCACAGCTCCCGCGCCATCCCGTCCGCCACCGCTTCCTCCCACCGCGTCGACGTTCCGTGCTGCCGGCACCAGCCTGCGTTATGACGCCGGTCATAACAAGAGGGGGGTGGGTGTCCCGAGCGCCGTCCGGCCTCGAACCCACCGGTTCGCCCGGACGAGGGGTACGCCGAGTGGCAAAGTGGGGCAGACGGGTGGCGCAGTGACCCGGCTGGGCGGCTCGGATGGTGGGAGTCGGGACGCTCACTGACGGTGGTTCATGTCGAGGCCGGGTCTATCCAGCTGATGAGGTATCCGCTGCCCGACCACGGCGGAAGGACATCACTATGCGTTCTGCCCGCATGATTCTGGCGACGGCTGCCGCCACCGCAGCCCTCGCCTTCGCCGCGCCCAGCGCCGCGTTCGCGGTTCCCGCGGGTGACGACGGAGGCCGCGACGGCTCCTCCCACAGCCAGGGGCGCGACCACGACTCCGGCGACGACCACGGCGGTGACCGTGACGACGACTCGGGCCGCGACCACGACAATGATCACGGCGACGACCACGAGAAGGGCCGCGGACACGGCGAGCCGCGCGGCGGAATGCACACGGGTGGCGGAGCGCTCGCCCTGGTGCAGGGCGACGACTGGGGCTCGGACTCGGACTCCGGGCGCGACGACAGCCGGTTCGACCCCGACAGCTACCGGGACGGGGGCAAGGACGGCGGCAAGGACGGCGGCCGGGGGGGCGGTCGCGACAGCGACGAGCGGGGCGAGGACCGGGGCGAGGGCCGGGGCGACGACCACGAGAAGCCGCACGGCGGTATGCACACCGGCGGCGGCGCGCTTGCCACTCCGAGTGTCACCGCGGGCGGGCTGGCCGTGCTGGGCGTGGGCGCCGCCGGAATGTACGCGCTGCGCCGCAAGAAGGCCGGCCAGCCGGCGTCCTGACCTGACGAGCAGCGCCATCTGTCGATGATCGCCCTCGGCGGGGTGATCGGCGCGGGCCT
>NZ_JBSFKD010000081.1:0-1744 GCF_053598395.1 Streptomyces sp. NPDC001135
AAAGGGGAGTGGTGGAGCCGACGAACCAGACTTGCAGTAGGTGAGTGATGGGGTGACGCAGGAAGGTAGTCCATCCCGGGCGGTGGTTGTCCCGGGGTAAGGGTGTAGGACGTCAGGTAGGCAAATCCGCCTGACACACAGTCTGAGACCTGATGCCGAGCCGATTGTGGTGAAGTGGATGATCCTATGCTGTCGAGAAAAGCCTCTAGCGAGTTTCATGGCGGCCCGTACCCTAAACCGACTCAGGTGGTCAGGTAGAGAATACCGAGGCGTTCGGGTGAACTATGGTTAAGGAACTCGGCAAAATGCCCCCGTAACTTCGGGAGAAGGGGGGCCATTCCTGGTGAGGGGACTTGCTCCTCGAGCTGGGGGTGGCCGCAGAGACCAGCGAGAAGCGACTGTTTACTAAAAACACAGGTCCGTGCGAAGCCGTAAGGCGATGTATACGGACTGACGCCTGCCCGGTGCTGGAACGTTAAGGGGACCGGTTAGCTCACTTTCGGGTGGGCGAAGCTGAGAACTTAAGCGCCAGTAAACGGCGGTGGTAACTATAACCATCCTAAGGTAGCGAAATTCCTTGTCGGGTAAGTTCCGACCTGCACGAATGGCGTAACGACTTCTCGACTGTCTCAACCATAGGCCCGGTGAAATTGCACTACGAGTAAAGATGCTCGTTTCGCGCAGCAGGACGGAAAGACCCCGGGACCTTTACTACAGTTTGATATTGGTGTTCGGTTCGGCTTGTGTAGGATAGCTGGGAGACTTTGAAGCGCGCACGCCAGTGTGTGTGGAGTCGTCGTTGAAATACCAGTCTGGTCGTGCTGGATGTCTAACCTGGGTCCGTGATCCGGATCAGGGACAGTGTCTGATGGGTAGTTTAACTGGGGCGGTTGCCTCCTAAAGGGTAACGGAGGCGCCCAAAGGTTCCCTCAGCCTGGTTGGCAATCAGGTGTTGAGTGTAAGTGCACAAGGGAGCTTGACTGTGAGACCGACGGGTCGAGCAGGGACGAAAGTCGGGACTAGTGATCCGGCGGTGGCTTGTGGAAGCGCCGTCGCTCAACGGATAAAAGGTACCCCGGGGATAACAGGCTGATCTTCCCCAAGAGTCCATATCGACGGGATGGTTTGGCACCTCGATGTCGGCTCGTCGCATCCTGGGGCTGGAGTCGGTCCCAAGGGTTGGGCTGTTCGCCCATTAAAGCGGTACGCGAGCTGGGTTTAGAACGTCGTGAGACAGTTCGGTCCCTATCCGCTGTGCGCGTAGGAGTCTTGAGAAGGGCTGTCCCTAGTACGAGAGGACCGGGACGGACGAACCTCTGGTGTGCCAGTTGTTCTGCCAAGGGCATGGCTGGTTGGCTACGTTCGGGAGGGATAACCGCTGAAAGCATCTAAGCGGGAAGCCTGCTTCGAGATGAGGACTCCCACCCACTTGATGGGGTAAGGCTCCCAGTAGACGACTGGGTTGATAGGCCGGATCTGGAAGCACGGTAACGTGTGGAGGTGACCGGTACTAATAGGCCGAGGGCTTGTCCTCAGTTGCTCGCGTCCACTGTGTTGGTTCTGAAACCACGAACGGCCCCACGTTTCACAGAGCGTGGTGCGGCAGTGTTCGACAGTTTCATAGTGTTTCGGTGGTCATAGCGTGAGGGAAACGCCCGGTTACATTCCGAACCCGGAAGCTAAGCCTCACAGCGCCGATGGTACTGCAGGGGGGACCCTGTGGGAGAGTAGGACACCGCCGAAC
>NZ_JBSFKD010000082.1:0-1702 GCF_053598395.1 Streptomyces sp. NPDC001135
CGAGCAGGACGTCGGCCGGACCGGTCAGGGGCCAGCCGGCGGGTGGGGCCAGATCATGCCGCCGGTAGAGGTCGAGCCCGGCGAAGAGGATGAGCAGTCCGCCGCCGAGGAGGACCAGTCCTGCGAGCGCCAGCAGACTGCGGTTGATTGCGGGTCTCGGCGTCATGGCGGGCTCCGGTGCTGCGGGTCTTGTGTCAGCGGGGGCGTCGCCGCGTCCGTACGGCGATGCGGGGAGGACGGGCGAGGGCGAGCCGGTCGCGCTCCTCGTCGAGGACGGCGGTGAGGTCGTCCTTCACCTGTCGGGGGTCTCGGAAGCGGACGTCCGCGCGGGCTTTGATGCGGTGGCGGCCCACCAGGACGTGCGCCGCGCCGACTCCGGGGACCCGCATGGCGGCGTCACGCAGCAGGACGGCAGCGCTGTTGCGGTCCACGAAGGCCCGCAATCGCGGGCAGCCGGCGGGTGAGCGCAGGGGCAGCCAACGGCGTTGCCCGGGGGTGAGGGCCAGGACGATCAGCCAGACGCCGACGGCGGCGGCCACGGCGGCTCCCGTCAGCATCCACACGTCGTCCACCGGGCGGGTGGCCAGTTCGTCGGCCAGGTGCCGTCGCCAGGCCGTGGCCGGACGTCCCGCCCGTACGGCGATAACGTCGACGAGCGTCGCGACCGCGGCCACGAGGATCACCACGGCGACCAGCGCCGCCGTGATGCGGCGCGCGGACCACTTGCGACGGGTTCGGTGCCCTCCTTCGCGCTCACCGGCTGTGAGGTCCGAGGGGGACACGTCGCGTTCGGGAGGGTCGGGCTCCTTCGCCAGCGGCACTGCGGCACGGTGCGTGGACGACGCGGGGCCGCGGCCCGGGGGACGTGGACCGGATGTCATCGCGATAGCCCTTCCTGCACAGCGTGCCCGGTGACCCGGGCCGCCCGGCCGCTCACCGGACCCGCCCCCGGCTCGGGTCGGCGGCGGTCACCAGCCGCCGGACGGTGAGAAGGACCTCTCCCACCCGCAGCCCGGTCAGCTGGGCGACCCGTTCGGCGACGTCCTGCTGGATCCGCTCGCAGACACGGGGAATGTCGGTGGGGTAGGGCAGGTCCATGGTCAGATGCAGGCGCACCGATCCGGTACGGACGGCGGCGGAGGCGCGGGGTGCCGCAGGTCCGCCCCGATCGGGCGGTACGGCGGCGCGCCGCGACTGCGCCGCGCGCGCGGCCTGCGCGGCGATACGGGCGACCACCCTGTCCGGGATGACGGTGGCGCCCCGCTCGGCCGGGGGCGGCAGCCCGGCGGCCGGCGCCGGCGGGCCCGACCCCTCGCCGGGGGAACCGGGCCGGGTCTTCACCGCTGCCTCCGTGTCCGGAGGTCCAGGTCGCCCTGTACGACGAGGCCGACGATCAGCCCCGCCGCGCCCAGGACCAGGACCAGCAAAAACGCCCAGAAGCCGCCGAAGTAGCCGGCGAAGCCGAGGGCCATGCCGGCCGCGAGTCCCGTCGTTGCTGTGTTCATCTCGCACTCACCCGTCTCGCGAGCGTCTCTCTCGCCGTGATCATCCGCTCGGGCCCGAGGACACGGCGGTGCTCCCGGCAGCGGTCATCTCACGCGGCCCTCGTCCAGTTCGGTCTGTTCCTCCTCGTCGTCGGGCAGGTGGACGTCGTCGACGGCGATGTTCACCTCGACGACCTCCAGGCCCGTCATCCGCTCCA
>NZ_JBSFKD010000083.1:0-1667 GCF_053598395.1 Streptomyces sp. NPDC001135
GAGATCGAACAGGTAATGGATCACCCTGTCCCGCTCTCCGGGTACCGTCAGGGTATGAGTCATCCGCACCCGGAACTGAAAGCCGCTCCTCCCCTGCCTGTAGGAGGGCTGCGGGTCATCGCCCTGGGCGGCCTGGGTGAGATCGGCCGCAACATGACCGTCTTCGAACACGCCGGCAAGCTGCTCATCGTCGACTGCGGTGTGCTGTTCCCCGAGGAGACCCAGCCCGGCGTGGACGTGATCCTGCCGGACTTCACCTCGATCCGGGACCGGCTGGACGACATCGTGGCCGTGGTCCTCACCCACGGCCACGAGGACCACATCGGCGGCGTGCCGTACCTGCTGCGCGAGCGGTCAGACATTCCCGTCGTCGGCTCCAAGCTGACGCTGGCGTTCCTGGAGGCCAAACTCAAGGAACACGGCATCCGGCCGCGCACGGTGCGGGTGCGGGAGGGCGACCGGCGTGGCTTCGGGCCCTTCGACTGTGAGTTCGTGGCGGTCAACCACTCCATCCCCGACAGCCTCGCGGTCGCGATCCGCACCCGGGCCGGGATGGTGCTGCACACCGGCGACTTCAAGATGGACCAGTTCCCCCTCGACGACCGCATCACCGATCTGCGCGCCTTCGCCCGCCTCGGTGAGGAGGGCGTGGACCTGTTCCTCACCGACTCCACCAACGCCGAAGTACCCGGCTTCACCACCTCCGAGCGGGAGCTGAACCCGGCGATCGAGCAGGTGATGCGCACCGCGCCGCGCCGGGTCATCGTCTCCAGCTTCGCCAGCCACGTGCACCGCATCCAGCAGGTCCTGGACGCCGCCCACCAGCACGGGCGTAAGGTCGCCTTCGTCGGCCGGTCGATGGTCCGCAACATGGGCATCGCCCGTGACCTGGGCTATCTGAAGGTCCCCTCCGGTCTGGTCGTGAGCACGAAGGAGCTGGAGAAGCTCCCGGACCACAAGATCACTCTGGTGTGCACCGGCTCCCAGGGCGAACCGATGGCCGCGCTGTCACGGATGGCCAACCGCGACCACATGATCCGTATCGGCGAGGGCGACACCGTCCTGCTTGCCAGCTCCCTCATCCCCGGCAACGAGAACGCCATCTACCGGGTGATCAACGGACTCACCCGGTGGGGCGCCCACGTGGTCCACAAGGGCAACGCCAAGGTGCACGTCTCCGGGCACGCCAGCGCCGGTGAACTCGTCTACTGCTACAACATCGTCAAGCCCCGCAACGTCATGCCCGTGCACGGCGAATGGCGCCACCTGCGGGCCAACGCCGACCTCGCCATCCGTACCGGTGTCGACCCCGACCGGGTCGTCATCGCCGAGGACGGCGTCGTCGTCGACCTGGTTGACGGGCGCGCGTCCATCACCGGCAAGGTCCCCGCCGGCAACGTCTACGTGGACGGCATGGAAGTCGGAGGCGCCACCGAGGCGTCCCTCAAGGACCGCCTCACCCTCGCCGCCGAAGGCGTGGTCACGGTGGTGGCGATCGTCGACGCGGACACCGGCGCCCTCGCCGAGGCCCCCGACTTCCTGGCCCGGGGCTTCGTCCACGACGACGCCACCTTCGAGCCGGTCATCCCCGTCATCGAGAAGACCCTGGCCACCGCAGCCGAGGAAGGCGTCGGGGACGCGCGCCAACTCGAACAACTCCTCGCCCG
>NZ_JBSFKD010000084.1:0-1320 GCF_053598395.1 Streptomyces sp. NPDC001135
ATCACCGGGAAGTGGAAGGCCATGTGGCACTCGTCGCCGCCGGAGGCGTAGTCGCCGAAGTAGTCGACGACGTCCTCGGGCCACTGGTTGGCCTCGGCGAGGAGCACCTTGTCGGGGTACTGGGCGTCGATCTCCTTGCGCACCCGCCTCAGGAACTCGTGGGTCGCCGGCAGGTTCTCGCAGTTGGTCCCCTCCTGCTGGTACAGGTACGGCACCGCGTCCAGCCGGAACCCGTCGATGCCGAGATCCAGCCAGAACTTCAGCGCGGAGATCATCTCCTCCTGCACCGCCGGGTTCTCGTAGTTCAGGTCCGGCTGGTGCGAGAAGAAGCGGTGCCAGTAGTACTGCTTGCGTACCGGGTCGTACGTCCAGTTGGAGGCCTCGGTGTCGACGAAGATGATCCGGGCGTCCTGGAACTGCTTGTCGTCGTCGGCCCAGACGTAGTAGTCCCCGTACGGACCGTCCGGATCCCGCCTCGACTCCTGGAACCACGGGTGCTGGTCGCTGGTGTGGTTCATGACGAAGTCGATGATCACGCGCATGCCGCGCTGGTGGGCGGCGTCCACGAACTCCACGAAGTCGGCGAGGTCACCGAACTCGGGGAGGACCGCGGTGTAGTCGGAGACGTCGTAACCCCCGTCTCTCAGCGGCGACTTGAAGAACGGCGGCAGCCACAGGCAGTCCACGCCGAGCCACTGCAGATAGTCGAGCTTGGCGGTCAGGCCCTTCAGGTCGCCGACGCCGTCGCCGTTGCTGTCCTGGAAGGAGCGGACCAGGACCTCGTAGAAGACGGCGCGCTTGAACCACTCCGGGTCCCGGTCCTTGGCGGGAGTGTCCTCGAAGGTGTCCGGAACGGGCTCATTGACGATCATATTGTGGGTGACCCTCCGATCTGCGGGTTGGACGGTCGCAGGACGGTGAAGACATGCGCGGGCCTATGACCCGGTTCGAGGCGCACATAGTTGGCCCTGCCCCAGTGGTAGGTCTCGCCGGTGAGCTCGTCGCGCACCGGCACGGACTCGTGCCAGTCCAGGCCGAGTTGCGGCATGTCCAACGAGACCGTGGCCTCCTGGGTGTGCTGCGGATCGAGGTTGGCGACCACGAGAACCGTGTTCGATCCGCTCCGCTTCGAGTAGGCGATCACCGCGTCCTTGTCGGCGTGGTGGAAGTGCAGATCGCGCAGCTGCCGCAGGGCCGGGCTGCGGCGCCGGATGTCGTTGAGCCTGGTGATGAGCGGGGCGATGGTGCGGCCCTCGCGTGCGGCGGTTTCCCAGTCCCGTGGCTTGAGCTGGTACTTCTCCGAGTCGAGGTATTCCTCGC
>NZ_JBSFKD010000085.1:0-1320 GCF_053598395.1 Streptomyces sp. NPDC001135
TGTCCCTCCCCTCGTAGCGTGGAGTCCGTGAATGCAGGGGAAGTTGAGGTTCATGGGGTCCAAGCAACGGACGTACACGCCTGAGTTCCGTGAGGGTGCTGTACGCATTGTGATCGAGACGGGCAGGCCGATCCCGGAGGTCGCCGGGGAGCTCGGTGTCCACTCCGGGACGCTGCACAGCTGGGTGTCGCGGTGGCGGCGCAACGGCTCGGCCTCCTCCGACCGGCCCGCGCCCGCTGCCTCGAGCGGCCGGCTGCGGGACACCGAGCGCGCCGAGCTTGAGCAGCTGCGGCGGGAAATGAGCGAGAAGAACAAGCGGATACGCGAGCTGGAGATGGAACGTGATGTCTTCAAACGCTGCATGGCCTTGTGGGTGAAGTAGCTGCGGCCGACCCGGCCCAGGTGGCCGGGGTGATCAGCGACTGCAAGGCCGAGCAGGACATTCCGCACACCCTGACGTGCCGTGCGCTCGGTGTGAGCGAGTCCTGGTTCTACAAGTGGCGCAACCAGCCCGTCACCGCTCGCGAGGCACGGCGCGGGAAGCTGGCCGACGCGATCCGGCAGATCTTCGACGAGTCGGGCGGCACGTATGGTTCCCCGAAGGTCTGGATCACGCTCGTGCGCCAGGGCTGGAGGGTGTCGGTGAACACCGTCGCCAAGCTCATGGCCGAACTCGGCCTGGCCGGACGCAAGATCCGAAGGCGCCGGGGGCTGACCAGGCCGGGCAGCCGGCCCGCGTTTGCGGACTTTGTGCGCCGCGACTTCAGCGCCACCGCTCCCGACCAGGTGTGGGCCGGGGACATGACGGAGATCGTTACCAGCGAGGGCAAGCTGTACCTGGCCACCGTGATCGATCTGTTCTCGCGCCGCCTGCTCGGCTACGCGATGGGCGAGCGCCACAACGCGGAGCTGGTCGTCGCTTCCCTGTATATGGCCGCGGCCACCCGAGGCGGCGACGTCAGGGGCGTGATCTTCCACTCGGACAGGGGCAGCGAATACCAGTCCCGGTGCTTCCGGCGGGCCTGCCGCCGGCTCGGCGTGACCCAGTCCATGGGCCGTGTCGGCTCGTGTTTCGACAATGCCGTCAGCGAGGCGTTCAACAGCGTACTCAAGGTCGAGTATGTCCACCGGCGCACCTTCACCACCCGCACCGAGGCGCGGCTAAAGATCGCCACCTGGATCACCGGCTTCTACAACGCCCGTCGACTACACAGCGTGTGCGGATACCGGAGCCCAATCGACTACGAACAAGACCGCCAGGCCGACCCCACCGTGGAGTTGGCCGCTTGAAAGCTCTCCACGGCGCGAGGGGATTGACAG
>NZ_JBSFKD010000086.1:0-1104 GCF_053598395.1 Streptomyces sp. NPDC001135
CTGGACTGGTCGCGGTGCGCGATCGATTCCGTCAGCGTGCGGGCGGCAAAAGGGGGCCGCTGACCGGACCGAATCCGACCGACCGCGGCAAGCCGGGATCGAAAATCCACCTGATCACAGACCGGAATGGACTGCCTCTGTCGCTGGGCATCTCCGGCGCCAACATGCACGACAGTCTCGGTCTGAAGCCGCTGGTCCGCGGGATCCCGCCCATCCGTTCCCGTCGCGGTCCGCGTCGCCGGCGTCCCGCCAAGCTCCATGCCGACAAGGGATACGACTACGACCACCTGCGGCGATGGCTGCGCAAGACGGGCATCCGCCATCGGATCGCTCGCAAAGGCATCGAGTCCTCGACACGCCTGGGCCGTCATCGCTGGGTCGTCGAGAGAACCGTGTCCTGGCTCGCCGGATGCCGACGCCTGCACCGCCGCTACGAGCGCAAGGCCGAGCACTTCCTCGCTTTCGTCGGCATAGCTGCCGCCCTCATCGGCTACCGCCGACTCAGCAGCTGAGCGGGCCCAAGCCTGCTCTGTCGGTGGCAGCCCGTAAGGTGCGCGCAACGTCTCCAAGGAGGGGGGTCCGTGGGATTTTCGGGTCACCTGGTCTTTGCCCGTAGCAAGCGTCCGTTGCTGGAAGCACCTGTGTTCAACAGCATCAGCCACGAGCTGAAGGACACCGTGCATGCGTGGTGGCCGCGACCGGGTGGTTGGCAGACCCTCCAGTTCGATCATGGACTATGGGAGGACGCCTACCTGTCCGCCCTGGTCGGATGGACCGGCGCACCGGCCTGCGTCGCAGACGTCTTTGATAGCGACATTGCCCTCGTGACCGGGCTGGGAACCAACGGGCAGCGTTGGCAGGCGTGGCTCAACTTGGATAACGCTGCGGCACTCCTCACCGAGGAACCAGAGGACCTGGACGACGCGAGCCTGTGGGTGGGTACACCCGAGTTCAACGAGGCTGTGAGGTGCAAGCGCGCGGAGCTCGAGGTGGATGTTCCAGCCGGCGCTGAAGGCGCCCTCGTTTGGGCTGCAGCGGCTGGCATACCAGTCACAGCGCAGCAGTCCGGGATCGAAGAGCTACTGTGCGCGCGGGACACCTTTG